>CANGEE010000060.1 GCA_947452635.1 Comamonadaceae bacterium
GCGGTTTGCATCTGCAGGCTGGGTAACGCTTGCGCCAAGCGCTCGCGCAGGCGGCTGTATTTGCGCATCGGAAAGCGATGCCCTTCAGGCAAGGGCAACACAAAATGGTCTGCGTAAAAAGCGTGCATGGAGCATTCTCGAACATTTTAGAAAGCCGCCTCTAAATTGCTGCGTTGCAGCAAAAAAGCCTTGTCTTCTGCTCCGGACTACGTAAAATTGGAGCCATGCTGCACTGCAACATGATGTACCGGCCCAAGCCAGTTTCAGCGCAGATGTTGAAACCTTTTTTTATTTTTTGGAGATTCTCATGATGACTGCTGAACAACTGATGGCCTCACACAAAGCCAACGTCGAAACCCTGTTTGGTTTGACCAGCAAAGCCTTTGAAGGCGTTGAAAAACTGGTGGAACTGAACCTGACGGCTGCCAAAGCCGCTTTGAGCGAGTCGGCTCAAAATACCCAAGCTTCTTTGAGCGTGAAAGACGCCCAAGAATTGATGTCTTTGCAAGCTTCTTTGTTCCAGCCTTTGGCTGAAAAAACGGCCGCTTACAGCCGCCACCTGTATGACATCTCCGCCGGCACCAGCAGCGAGTTTGCCAAGGCCTTTGAAGCCCAAGCCACCGGCGCCCAAAAACAATTGGCCAACCTGATCGACAGCACTTTGGCCAACGCACCGGCCGGTTCCGAGTCGGCTGTTGCGGTGATGAAAAACGCCGTGTCTGCCGCCAGCACCGCTTTCGAGTCTGTGCAAAAAGCCGTCAAGCAAGCCACTGAAATGGCTGAAGCCAACTTCAACGCCGTGACCACACAAGCCACTGCCGCTGTGAAAACACCTGCGAAAAAGCGTTAATTCCGATTTTCAGTTGTCTCCGCGGATCCTTTCGACATCAGTCGCTGATTCAGGGATCTCTTCAGGGCTGGTCGCAAGATCAGCCCTTTTTTTCGCCACGCGAAAGACGTTGACGCAGGCCAGGGACTGGCGCCTGATGCTCAACGGCCGTTTTCAAACTGCGCCAGCAATTCACGCAAGCGCGGCATCAGTTTTTGCATGGCTGCATGACCGGCTTCAATGGAACGACGACGGGCGGTGAAATCGGCACTTTTGACACCGCTCAGCGCTGGACGGACGACCAAATTGGCTTCTTTGAGGCCATAGGTGTTCAAACTCTTGCCCATGATGGTGAAGGTTTGCATCAAAATTTGAAACGTATCACCCGCCAAATTACCCTCGGGGTCGCTGGAAATGTCCACCGCAATGACGAAATTGGCACCCATTTCCCGTGCCTGATGCACCGGCACAGGTGCCACCAAGCCGCCATCCACATATTCGCGGGCACCGACCCGAACCGGCTGAAAAACCCCCGGCACAGCGCTCGAAGCCCGGACCGCGGTACCGGTGCTGCCTCGGCGAAACAGCATGGGCTCACCACTTTGCAAGTCGGTGGCCACAATACCCAAAGGCAGTTTCATCTGCTCGATCGACAAGCCGCCCACCTGGGTGTTCACATAACGCGCCAAGGCCTCGCCGCGCAGGGCGCCACGGTTCAAAATCGGAATCATCCAGTCGGTGATTTCGGCCTCTTCCATGCTGTCGGCCACTTTTTTCAACTGGGTGCTGTTTTTGCCACTGGCGTACAGGGCGGCCACCAAACTGCCGGCGGAGGTGCCCGCCACCAGTTCAGGCCGGATCCCCGCCTCCTCCAGTGCTTGAATCACCCCCACATGGGCAAAGCCACGCGCCGCGCCGCCGCCCAAAGCCAAACCGATATGCACCACCTTTTTGTCTTGCATGCCCGTCCAAGGCGCGGGGCGCGCCGCTTCTGGCGATGGCGTACCCGTGACGGACGGGCTGGCCACAGGGCCTTGAACCGGCGCAGAAGGCGGCGTGGCGCAGCCCCATAACAAGACACTCAAGACCCCCATCAAGACGAGGCGAAGGCCTCGCTCAGTCACTGTTTGCATGAAAAAATGGGCAGAAGAAAATAAGGAATTCGTGCAAGCGAAAAACGCTCAATGGGCGTCGCAATCGGCATTGTCGCAGCGTCCGCAACCACCTTCGGCACGCGGCTGTCGGCGCCAGCGCTTGAGCAAAAAAGCACAAGCCCAGCCCACTATCACCAACACGGCAAGCATATCCAGCCAAGGCATTCAAGCACTCCAATGCAGGGCGATGCGGTAAGTCACCCACGACGCAGCATACGCCATACCGAACAAATACACCGCCATCAAGGCTGGGTCGCGCCAGCCCCCCAATTCACGCCGCACGGTAGCCAAGGTGGCCATGCATTGCGGTGCAAAGACATACCAGACCAACAGCGACAAGCCCGTGGCCAAAGACCACTCGGAAGCGATGATCGGTGTCAGCGCCGCACCCACCGCATCGCTGGCGTGCGACAAGGCGTAGACCGTGCCCAAGGCACTCACAGCCACTTCGCGCGCGGCCAAACCGGGAATCAAAGCGACAGCGATTTGCCAGTTGAAACCGATCGGCTCAAACACCACAGCCAAAAGTTTGCCCAGGCGACCAGCCAAGCTGTATTCAATCGGGGCGCCGCTGAAACCGGCCGGCGCGACCGGGAAACTGGACAACACCCACAGCACCACCATCAGTGCCAAGATGATGCCGCCCACGTTGCGCAAAAAAATCTGCGCGCGTTGCCACAGTCCGTAGGCCACATCACGGGGACGGGGCCAGTGGTAATCGGGCAATTCCATCATCAGCTGCGCAGAAGGTCCACTGCCGCGCCACAGCTTGATGGCCGTGGCCACGGCAATGGCCGAGACAATGCCCAGCAGGTACAAAGCCAGCAGCACCAGGCCTTGCAACTGCAAACCCGGCCCGACCGAAATCGCCGGAATGAAGGCACCGATCAGCAAGGCATACACCGGCAGACGGGCTGAACACGTCATCAAAGGCGCGATCATGATGGTCACCCAGCGGTCACGCCGGTTGGCGATGGTGCGGGTGGCCATGATGCCAGGAATGGCACAGGCGAAACTCGACAGCAAGGGAATGAAGGAGCGGCCTGACAGACCAATGCTGCCCATCATCCGGTCCAACAGCAGCGCGGCGCGCGGCAAATAGCCCGACTCTTCCAGCACCAAGATGAAAATGAACAAAATCAAAATCTGCGGCAAAAACACCAACACACTGCCCACCCCGGCCAAAATGCCGTCGATCAACAGGCTTTTGAGCAGGCCGTCGGGCAGCACCTGCGCCAGCCCTTCAGACAACCACAGCATGACGTCTTTGATCGCCTCCATCGGCGCTTGGGCACCGGCAAACACCGCCTGGAAAATCAGGAACAACAACACCAGCAGCGTCAGGCTCCCCCACAGCGGGTGCAGAAACACCAGGTCCAATTGCATCGACCAAGCGTCAATCGGTTCGTCCGACTCCAATCCGGCCCGTGCCATCCATTCTTGGGCTCGTTGATCGTCGTTGCGCACCGTCTTTTCGCCAGGCCCGCTGGCGGGCAATGGCCCAGCAGGGGCTTGCCATACCGCCGCTTGGTCGAGCAGCGCCTTGAATTCGTCCAGCCCTTGCGACTGCACCGCCACCGTGGCCACCAGCGGCAGACCGATGACTTGCGCCAGGCGCGGCACATCCAACTGCAAGCCATGCGCCCGTGCACTGTCGATTCGGTTGAGCACCACCACCAGCGGCAAACCCAGTCCCTGCAGTGAAGACAGCAAACGCAAGCTGCGGCGCAAGCGGGTGGCGTCCAGCACGGCCACCACCAAATCGGGGGCAGGTTCTTGCAGACTTTGACCCCGCACCACCTGACAGGCCACGGCCTCGTCTTCAGCGCCAGGGTTCAAGCTGTAGGTGCCCGGCAGGTCGAGCAAGGTGATGCTTTTGCCCTGCGCGGTTTTCATCAAACCGCGTTTCAGATCCACCGTCACGCCGGCATAGTTGGCGACTTTTTGCTGGCTGCCCGTCAAGCGATTGAACAGAGAGGATTTGCCGCAATTGGGGTTGCCCACCAAGGCCACCCGGCGCTGGGCCAGGCCGCTCACATCGATGGTGTGCGGACTCATGGTGCCAGCTCAATGCAAGCGGCTTCGCTGTGGCGCAATGCAAAAGTGGCATTGCCCACTTGCACCACCAATGCCCCGTTTTTCCACCAAGAGCGGCGCAGCACGCAGACTCGCTCTTGCGGCACAAAGCCCAAATCGGCCAAGCGCTGGGCCACTTCAGACAGACCCGAGCCCTCGGTCTTCAGACTGAGAATGCGCCGCCAAATGCCCAGCGGCGTGTCATTCAAGGAAAGGTGGGACATGGCTTCCAAATGAGAACGATTCTCATTATAGGACATCTTGACTGCCCCGCATGGACAGCTGTGGGGCGCTGATCCATAATTGACGTTTACGTTAACGTCAATCAGTGGGGTTTTTCATGGACATTCAAGGCAAGGTATTCATCGTCACCGGCGGCGCTTCGGGCCTGGGCGAAGGCACAGCGCGCATGCTGGCGGCCAACGGTGCCCAAGTGGTGATCGCCGACATGCAAGTTGAAAAAGGTGAAGCCATCGCCAAGGAGCTGGGCGGGGCGTTCGTCCAGTGCGATGTGAGCAACGAAGCCGACGGTCAGGCGGTGGTGGCCCAAGCCGTGTCCATGGGCAAATTGATGGGCTTGGTCAACTGCGCCGGCATTGCCCCGGCCGAAAAGACCGTGGGTAAAAACGGTGCCCACAGCCTGGGCGTTTACACCAAGACCATCATGGTCAATCTGGTGGGCAGTTTCAATATGATTCGCTTGGCCGCAGACGCCATGTGCCACAACGAACCCGAAGCCACGGGCGAGCGTGGCGTATTGATTTCAACCGCCAGCGTGGCCGCCTACGACGGCCAAATTGGCCAGGCCGCTTATGCCGCCTCCAAGGGCGGCGTGGTGGGCATGACCTTGCCGATCGCCCGCGACTTGGCGCGCAACGGCATTCGCAATATGACGATTGCCCCCGGCATTTTCGGCACGCCGATGGTGTTCGGCATGCCGCAAGCGGTGCAAGATGCACTGGGCGCCAGTGTGCCCTTCCCCAGTCGTTTAGGCACACCGCAAGACTATGCCAAACTGGCCAAGCACATCATCGAAAACGAGATGCTCAACGGCGAAGTGATCCGCCTGGACGGCGCGATCCGATTGGCCCCCAAATAAGCGCTGGCAAAGACACCCCAACTCAGGCCCTGCGGGGCCTTTTTGCATCGGGGGCAGGTTTTGGCGCTAGCATGGCAGCTTCGCAGGAAACCCATGAAACACACTTCGAGCCAGATCATAGGTCTGCTTTTGAGCGCCAGCCTGAGCGCCTGCATCAGTCCTTCCAGGACGGCGCTGCAGCCTGAAGTTCAACCCGAATCGGCCAGCGGCTTGGCCCCCAAATCGGGCTGGTCTTACCCGCATCAAGCGGTGGCTGCGGCCCATCCTTTGGCCGCAGCAGCAGGCTTAAGCCTGCTGCAATCGGGAGGCTCGGCCTTGGATGCAGCCATCGCCGCCCAACTGGTCCTCGGCCTGGTGGAGCCGCAGTCCAGCGGCGTCGGGGGCGGCGCCTTGTTGATGCACTTTGACGGCCACACAGTCGCCGCGTATGACGGGCGCGAAACGGCCCCTGCGGGTGCCCGCCCTGACCTGTTTCTGGATGACATCGGCAAACCCCTGCGCTTGGAAGAGGCGGTGCTCAGCGGCCGCTCTGTGGGCGTGCCGGGCGCCATGCGCATGCTCGAATTGGCGCACCGGCAGCACGGCGCATTGCCCTGGGCACGTTTGTTCGAGCCCGCCATCGCGCTGGCCGAACAAGGGTTTGCGGTCAGTCCGCGGCTGCACACCCTGCTGGCGGGTGACCCCTATCTGCGCCAAGACCCGCTGGCCGCGCGTTTTTTTTACGACCCACAAGGTCAAGCTTGGCCGATCGGCCATGTGCTGCGCAATACCGAATACGCCCATGTGCTGCGCCGCTTGGCCCATGAAGGCAGCCGTGCCTTGCATGAGGGCGAAGTGGCGCAAGCCATGGTGCGGCGTGCACAAACGCCCCCCTTGGCAGGCCGCTTGAGTTTGCAGGATCTGGCCGGCTACCAAGCCCGGGAGCGCGAAGCCCTGTGCTTTGATCACCCGACCCCCGCACGCACTTACCGGGTTTGCGGATTTCCGCCCCCTTCATCGGGCCTGCTTGCCATGGGCCAAATGCTGGGTTTGTTGGCCCACACCTCAGCCCAAGGGCCCGATCTGTTGGGCGGCCTGCCCTCCCCCGACTTTGTGCATCGCTACACCGAAGCCTCTCGGCTGGCCTTTGCCGATCGCGCGCTGTACGTCGCCGACCCCGAGTTTGTCTCGCCGCCTGCGGGCCGATGGGGCAGCCTGCTCGATCCGAGCTACCTGCAAGCCCGAAGCCAACTGATCGGAACGAAAGCCATGACCAGCGCACCCGCTGGCCAACCCCTGGGCACCACCGCTCAGTGGAGCCCCATGCCGGCGCAAACCGAATACGGCACCAGTCACATCAGCGTGGTCGACGCGCAAGGCCGCGCGGTGGCCTTGACCTCCACCATCGAAGCGGCCTTCGGCGCGCGCCGCATGGTGAGCACCGATGCCTCGCGGCCCGGTGGTTTTTTGCTCAACAACCAACTCACAGACTTCAGCTTCACACCCGCCGATGCGCAAGGCCGTCCTGTCGCCAATCGGGTCGAAGCTGGCAAACGGCCGCGCTCGTCCATGTCGCCGACCTTGGTGTTTGACAAAGCCACAGGCCAACTGCTGATGACCGGTGGCAGCCCCGGGGGCGCGGTGATCATTCATTACACCGCCAAGCTGCTGCAGGGCACTTTGAATTGGGGTCTGAATGTGCAACAAGCCATTGACCTGCCCAACTTTGGCTCGGTCTATGGCCCGGTGCTGTTGGAACGCCAGCGCTTCCCGCCCGGCACCGTGCAAGCACTTCGATCCAAGGGTCACGAAGTCATTGAAACGGACTTGACCAGTGGCTTGCAAGCGATCGAGAAAACTCCCTCAGGCTGGTTCGGCGGGGCCGACCCTCGGCGCGAAGGCGTGGTGCGGGGCGATTGAGCGCCAATGAAAACGGCAGCCTGCGCTGCCGTGGAACTGCCTTTCGGCGGGCATGGCCCGCCCAAGATCAGTACGCCTGACCCAACTGACTCAGGATGTGCGGATTTTCCAGTGTGCTGGTGTCTTGCGTGATCGCCTCGCCCTTGGCCAGTGAGCGCAACAAGCGGCGCATGATCTTGCCGGAGCGGGTCTTGGGCAAGTTCTCGCCAAATCGGATGTCTTTGGGTTTGGCAATCGGGCCGATCTCTTTGGCAATGTGGTCACGCAGTTGCTTGGCAATCGCCTTGCCTTCGTCGCTGTTGGGCAACGAACGCTTGAGCACCACAAAAGCGCAAATGGCCTCGCCGGTGGTGTCGTCCGGGCGGCCCACCACGGCGGCCTCGGCCACCAACTCGGTGCAACTGACCAGGGCCGACTCGATCTCCATCGTGCCCATGCGGTGACCGGAGACATTGAGCACGTCGTCGATACGGCCGGTGATGGTGAAGTAACCGGTTTTCTCGTCACGGATCGCGCCGTCGCCAGCCAGGTAGTACTTGCCTTTGAAGTCGTCCGGGTAGTAGCTTTTCTTGAAGCGCTCGGGGTCGCCCCAGATGTTGCGGATCATCGAAGGCCATGGGCGCTTGACGACCAAGATACCGCCTTGGCCATTGGGCATGTCATCGCCGGTTTCGCTGACGATGGCCGCCTGGATGCCAGGGAAAGGCAGTGTGCAGGAACCGGGCACCATGGGCGTGACACCGGGCAAGGGGGTGATCATGTGACCGCCGGTTTCGGTTTGCCAGAAGGTGTCGACGATCGGGCAGCGGCCGCCGCCCACGTGCTGGTGGTACCACTCCCAGGCGGCCGGGTTGATCGGCTCGCCCACTGAGCCGAGCAAGCGCAGGCTGGACAGGTTGTAGCTCTTGGGGTGCACCGCGTCGTTGGCTTCGGCGGCTTTGATGAGGGAGCGGATGGCGGTGGGCGCGGTGTAGAAAATGGAGACCTTGTGGTCTTGGATCATCTTCCAAAAGCGCCCCGCGTCGGGGTAAGTGGGCACGCCCTCAAACACAATTTCTGTGCCGCCCAGGGCCAAGGGGCCGTAGGTGATGTAGGTATGACCGGTGACCCAGCCAATGTCGGCGGTACACCAGAACACGTCGTCTGGTTTCAAGTCGAAGGTCCACTTGGTGGTCAGGGCGGCATGCAGCAAATAGCCGCCGGTGCTGTGTTGCACGCCTTTGGGCTTGCCTGTGGAGCCGGAGGTGTAGAGCAAAAACAAAGGATGCTCGGCACTGACCCACTCGGGCTCGCAGGTAGTGGCCTGCTTGTCGGCCAGGTCTTGCATCCACAGGTCACGGCCGGCGGTCATGGCGATCTCGGCACCCGAGCGCTTGACGACCAAGACATTTTTGATCGAATCGCAACCGCCCAAAGCCAGGGCTTCGTCGACGATGGATTTGAGGGGCAGCTGCTTGCCGCCGCGCACCTGGTGGTCGGCGGTGATCACGGCCACGGCACCGGTGTCTTCAATGCGGTCGCGCAGGGACTGGGCGGAAAAGCCCCCAAACACCACCGAGTGGGTGGCGCCAATGCGGGCGCAGGCCTGCATGGCGGCCACGCCGTCAATCGACATGGAGATGTAGATGACCACACGGTCGCCCTTTTGGATGCCCAGGCTCTTCAAGGCGTTGGCGTACTGGCAAGTCTTGGCCAGCAACTGGCTGTAGGTCACCGTGGAGACTTCGCCGCCGTCGGCTTCAAAAATGATGGCGGTTTTGTCGCCCAGGCCTTTTTCGACGTTGCGGTCCAGGCAGTTGTAAGAAGCGTTCAAGGTCCCGTCTTCAAACCATTTGAAGAAAGGCGCGTGGGACTCGTTGAGCACTTTGGTGAAAGGGGTTTTCCAGGTGATGAACTCTTTGGCCAGGCGGCCCCAGTACCCCTGGTAATCGGTCTCAGCCTCTTGGCACAAAGCCTCGTAGGCGGCCATGCCCGACACATGGGCGTTTTGCACAAAAGCAGGGCTGGGGTGGTAGATGGCGCTCATAAAGTTGTCTCCTGAAAAGCTGACGCGTGAAATTTGGTTCAAATGTCGGTCCTGGCTCTTACAAAGTACTGACTGACATCAAGCTTGCATCACAAGCCCGGGTCCAGCCTCTAGAATCAGCCCTGCAGCCTATGATGGGTTTGCTTGTTTTCGGATTTTCAATATGCCCCCTTCACCACCGCCCAAGCCGCCCGTCTTGCGCCCCTTGCCCAGTCTGATTTTTGCCAGTCGCTGGTTGCAATTGCCACTGTACCTGGGCCTGATTGCGGCCCAAGCGGTTTATGTGTACCACTTTTGGGTGGAATTGGTGCATTTGCTGGAAGCCGCTTTGGGCAGTGCCGAGGCTTTGCAAGCCTTGGTCACCAGCATTGGCTACAAATCGGGCGCGGCGGTCACCCAGCTCAACGAGACCATCATCATGCTGGTGGTCTTGGCCTTGATCGACGTGGTGATGATCTCCAACCTCTTGATCATGGTGATCGTAGGGGGCTACGAGACCTTTATCTCACGCATGAACCTGGAAGGCCACCCCGACCAGCCCGAGTGGTTAGACCACGTCAACGCCTCGGTGCTCAAAGTCAAACTGGGCACCGCCATCATCGGCATCAGCTCCATCCACCTGCTCAAAACTTTCATCAATGCGGCCAACTACGATGAAAAAGTGCTGCTGTGGCAGACCGTGATTCACATCACCTTCTTGCTCAGCGCCATGGCCATTGCCTATACAGACCGTTTGATGTCCCATCATCAAGGCGCTGACCCGCACTGAACCCCCCGCTTTCATGTTTTAACTTGGACGACTACCCATGACCACCCTCATCAAACAAGAAGACCTGATCGAATCGGTCGCAGCCTCACTGCAGTACATCAGCTACTACCACCCGGCTGACTTTATTTCGCACCTGGCCAGCGCCTACACCCGCGAGCAAAGCCCGGCGGCGAAAGATGCGATCGCGCAAATTCTGACCAACAGCAAAATGAGCGCCATCGGCCACCGGCCGATTTGCCAGGACACCGGCATCGTCAACGTGTTCTTGAAAGTCGGCATGGACGTGCGGTTCGAAGGCTTCACCGGCAGTCTGGAAGACGCCATCAATGAGGGCGTGCGCCGAGGCTACAACTACGCCGACAACATGCTGCGCGCCTCGGTGGTGGACGACCCGCAATTCGCCCGCAAAAACACCAAAGACAACACGCCTGCGGTGATCTTCACCCAGATCGTGCCCGGCAACAAGGTCGACGTGACAGTTGCCGCCAAGGGCGGCGGCAGCGAAAACAAATCCAAGATGTACATGCTCAACCCCAGCGACAGCGTGGTCGACTGGGTGCTGAAAACCGTGCCCACCATGGGCGCGGGCTGGTGCCCGCCGGGCATGCTGGGCATTGGCATTGGCGGCACCGCTGAAAAAGCCGTACTGATGGCCAAAGAAAGCCTGATGGACGATCTGGACATGTACCAGTTGCTGGAGAAATCGAGCAAGGGCGCCAAGCTGACGCAGGTCGAAGAATTGCGCCTGGAGCTGTACCACAAGGTCAACGCCCTGGGCATTGGCGCGCAAGGCCTGGGCGGCCTGACCACGGTGCTGGACGTGAAGATCAAGATGTACCCCACGCACGCAGCCAGCAAGCCGATTGCCATGATCCCCAACTGCGCCGCCACGCGCCATGCGCACTTTGTGCTCGACGGCTCCGGCCCGGTGTATTTGGAAGCACCATCAATCGACCTGTGGCCCGATGTCAACTGGACGCCTGACACGCAAAAGAGCAAACGCGTGGACCTGAATACGCTCACCCAAGAAGAAGTCGCCAGCTGGAAGCCCGGACAAACCCTGCTGCTCAACGGCAAGATGCTGACTGGGCGTGATGCGGCGCACAAGCGCATCCAAGACATGCTGGCCAAGGGCGAAAAACTGCCGGTGGACTTCACCAACCGCGTGATTTACTACGTTGGCCCGGTCGACCCGGTGGGCGACGAAGCGGTCGGCCCGGCCGGCCCGACCACCGCCACCCGCATGGACAAATTCACCGAGATGATGCTGGCGCAAACCGGCCTGATCTCGATGGTCGGCAAAGCCGAACGCGGCCCGACCGCGATCGAAGCCATCAAAAAACACAAATCGGCCTACCTCATGGCGGTGGGTGGCGCGGCTTACTTGGTGTCCAAAGCCATCAAGCACGCCCAAGTGGTGGGCTTTGCCGATTTGGGCATGGAAGCCATTTACGAGTTCGACGTGGTCGACATGCCGGTCACGGTGGCGGTGGATTCGGGCGGCACCAGCGCCCACATCACCGGCCCGGCCGAGTGGTCCCAGCGCATCGCCACGGGTGAGTTCAAAGGCATCACCGTGGCCTCGGCTTAAAGCCTGCGTTCATCCATGCACGCAGCGGCCGCAGCCCCGATTGGCGTTTTTGACAGCGGCATTGGGGGCCTGAGCGTGCTGCAGGCTTTGCAAGCCGAGTTGCCGCACGAGCGTTTTGTGTATGTGGCCGACAGCGCCCACGCGCCCTATGGTGAGCGTGGCGATGCTTTTGTGGCTGAACGTACCCACGCGATCGCCGATTTTTTGGTGCAACAGCACCACATCAAAGCCTTGGTGGTGGCCTGCAACACGGCCACGGCTGCAGCCATCCATGAAGCGCGCTCACGCTTCCCCAAAATGCCGGTGGTCGGCATCGAGCCGGCGCTGAAACCCGCCGTCGCGCACAGCCAGACCGGGCGCATTGGCGTGATGGCCACAAACGGCACTTTGGGCAGCGCCAAGTTCGCCAGCCTGCTGGCGTTGGTGCAGGATCAAGCCGAATTTGTGATTCAAGCCTGCAAGGGTTTGGCGCATGCCATTGAGCTGTCGACCACCCAAGCAGCTGCGTCAGACGCGTCGCACACCGAGGTGCATCGCTTGTGTGCGCAATACACCCAGGCCATGGGTCACTTTGGCAAAGCCCCTGGACAAATAGACACCTTGGTGCTGGGCTGCACCCACTATGTGTTTGCGGCAGATGATTTGCGTCAGATTCTCGGCCCCGATGTCACCCTGCTTTCCACCGGTGAACCGGTCGCCCGGCAAACCCGTCGCTTGTTGGAGGCTGCTGACCTGCTGGCCGAGGGCTCGCTCGGCAGCGCCAGCGCTGGGGACCACGAGCGCCTGCGCTTGCTCACCAGTGGTCCACTGGATGCGCTGCAAGCCGCGGCCCAGCGCTGGTTGCAACTGCCAGCGCAGGTCTGTGCCCAAGCCGAAGCGCTGAGCTGAATGATTCAAGCGGCAGGTGCGGCCCACAAGCGCTCACCGGTCAGCTCCAAATGCGTCAGGTAGACCCGCACATCAAACTCGAGTTGGTGGTAAGTGGGTACCATGTACTCGCACAGTTGGTAGAACGCACGGTCATGGTCACGCACGCGCAAATGCGCCAACTCGTGTACGGTGATCATGCGCAAAAACTCGGGCGGCGCGTCTTTGAACAGGGCCGCCAATTTGATCTCGCGCTTGGATTTGAGTTTGCCACCTTGCACCCGCGAGATGGTCGAGTGCATGCCCAGCGCGTTGTTGACCACATGCAGCTTGCTGTCAAAAGCCACTTTGCTCACCGCGTCGGCGTTGCGCATGAATTCGTTTTTCAGCGCCATCACATAGTTGTACAAAGCGCCATCGGTGCGAATGCCATGGGCCTGTGGATAACGGGCCAGCAACCAAGCGCCCAAACGCTGCTGGGTGATCAGCCCCTGCACCTGTTGCTGCAGTGACTCAGGATAGGCCCGCAAAAAGGGCAAAGGGGGCGCAACCACGGCGAATGGGACAGGGGGCTCAGTGCGGCTCGGCGGTGGCCAAGGCGGCGTGCGAGGCAGCACGTGCCGCGTCGCGGCCACGCTGGATATCCACCGGGATCAGCAGCAACCAACCCAGTAAAAACAACAAAGCCGTCGAACCAATGGCCAAGCGTTGGTTGCCATCGGTCAGCCAAGTGATCACGCCATAGGTGAGCGGGCCAATGATGCTGGCCAGGCGAATGGCAAAGGTCCACAACCCAAAGAACTCACCCAGTCGCTCAGCAGGTGCCATCAACCCGGCCATGGCGCGCCCACCGGATTGACTCGAGCCCATGCACAGCCCAGCGATTGCGGCAGCCCACCAAAATTGGCCCTTGGTGGTCGACAAGGCGGCAATCACGCAGGTCAAGATCCAGCCCCACAAGGTCAGCGCCAAGGCGCGTTTGTGGCCGATGTGGTCTTGGATATAGCCAAACACAAAAGCACCCGCAAAAGCAGCGATATTGAGCACAAAAATCAAGACCATGGTTTCTTGCTTTTCAAAGCCAATCACCTGCTCGGCATAAATCGCCGCCAGCGTGATGGCCACCGCCACGCCGCCTTGGTAGGCGACGGCGCAGGCCAGCAACTGGGTGAAGTCTTTGAACTGCCGCACCGCCTGCAGGGTCTGCCCCAACTGGCGCATTTGACCGCTCACGCCCACAGGGCGCGGCAAATGCGGTTGCGGTTGGGCGTGCTCTTTGAGCAAAGCAAACGTGACCAAGGCCGCCAAGCCGTAGATCGCCGCCGTGATCCACATCGTCACCGGCACAAATTGCGCGGCAGGAATTTGCTGGCTTTGCGCCCACAGCACATAGGCCAAGCTGATGCCCAACGCCACCATGCCGCCGATGTAACCCAGCGACCAACCCCAACCACTGACCCGGCCCATGGCCTCGGGTTTCGCCAGTTCCGGTAAAAAAGAAGCGGTGAGCGACTCACCGTAAGAGAAAAACGTGTTGGAAATCACAATCAACACCATCGCCACCACCACCTGCCCCGGGGACGCCCAGGCCAGCGCCGCGGTGCTGATGACGCAACCGGTGGTGACCCAAGCCAGCAACTTCTTTTTGGCCGCAAAGCGGTCTGCCCAGGTGCCCAGGCCTGGCATGCTGACCATGACGATGGCATAGGACATGCTGAGCGCTGAAGTCCAGGCCAAGGTGGCCCAGGGTGCGCCGTCCGCAATGCCGCCGACAAAATAGGCAGCAAACACCGCCGTGATCACCACCGTGGTGTAGCCCGAATTGGCAAAGTCGTACATGGCCCAGCCAAAGACTTCGCGTTGTCGAACCCCGGGGTTCAACGCATCTTGAGGAAAGAGGGCCATCAGCGCAGGGTCAGCCCATCAATGCAAATGACGGGGACGACGCCCCCCCCCGCCATGGCCCCCTTGGGCGCCCGGGCCGGCGCCGCCGCGTGGGGGCTTGCCTAACTCCAAAGAGCTGACCAGGTCTTGAAAACGCTGGCCAAACAACTTGTCGATCTCGCCGACAACACCCCCCAATTCCGCGCCATCAAAGTGACGCTCCATCAGGCTGACCACGTCTTGCACCAGCAAGTCGCGCTGCGCCTGCATGATGGAGGCGGGGTCTGGACCCACGAACAAAATCAAAAAGTCGTCACGCGAATCGGTGCCGCGCTCTTCGTCTTCCTCATCATATTCGGTGTCGTAAAAAGTGACTTCGATTTGCGCACCGGCAGCAGACACCTCGTTGATGTTCATGCACATGTCGTCCAAGACCTGCCGAAAATCCTCATTGCCCCGGACCGTCCAGCACAGTTGCAGGCGATGCTCTTTGTCATCGAATCGGATACCTGGCTCCTCCTCGTACAGGCTTTGGGCGCCTTCGGTCAAAGACCGGGCGCCGGCATACTTCCAGAGGGGTTTGAGGGATTCTTGTACCGCTTTGAGGTCCACATCCGTGCGCAGCATGACATCACCGTGCACGTGAATTTCGAAAGGCGCGTTGTAGGAACTCATGGTGTCTTCATTCGATGGTGCCCCGAGCCGGAATCGAACCGGCACGCCCGCTATTCACGAAGCGGCGGATTTTAAGTCCGCAGTGTCTACCAATTTCACCATCGGGGCCGTTGCAACTGGGTTGCAACTTGGTACCAGCTAGTTTAACAGCCGTGCTTCTTGGGTTGGAGTCTGGCGGCACCACCGTTTACCCCTACCCATCTGTTCAATAGGGGGGAGGGATTTTGAGCGTTTTTCCATAGCACGGGCGTAGCACGTTGATTTTGGGGCTGGACACACTATTCAAGTGTCGTTTTGAAAGACGCCACACTGCCGTGCCCTACGCCCTGCGGTTGCCCAAACCCACAGGCTGAATTTACGCTCTGCATTTATGGAGCCCCAGCGTGAAAGCCACTCAAATCACCTACCCCACCCTTGCCCA
>CANGEE010000061.1 GCA_947452635.1 Comamonadaceae bacterium
AACCGCCTACATCACTGATGAATTGTGCTTTTGGCATGACCCCGGCAATTACGCACTCATGCTCAAACCCGGTGGGTTCATTGAACCCTATAACCGTCACATTGAAAATGCCGACCCCAAACGACGACTGCATAACCTGCTGCAAACCAGTGGGCTGATGCCGCAGTTGAAAGTCATGCCAGCGCGGGACGCGCAACACCATGAACTCACGCGCATCCACAGTGCCGAGTACGTGCAAAAAGTACAAGCCATTGCCCTGCAAGGTGGCGGGGACACGGGGGTGGGTGCACCGATTTCGGCCAACGGCTGGGACGCGGCCAGTCGCTCTGCAGGCTGCGCTCTGAGCGCCGTCGATGCCGTCATGCAAGGCCACGCCGATTCGGCCTACGCACTGACCCGACCGCCGGGCCACCATGCTGAGCCCGAACAAGGCATGGGGTTTTGCGTTTTCTCCAATGCGGCCCTCGCCGCCGCTCACGCGATCGAAGCCTATGGCTTGCAACGGGTTGCCATCATCGACTGGGACGTGCATTTTGGCAACGGGACACAAAAATGTTTTGAAAGCCGCAGCGATGTGCTGACTCTCTCGGTGCACCAGCAAGCAGGGTATTTGATGGTCAAAGGCGAGGCCGATGAGCTCGGCGTTGGTCAAGGCATGGGTTACAACCTCAACGTTCCCTTGCCACCGGGTTGTGGCTTCGGCGCTTACCGTGAAGCCTTTGAAAAAATCGTCCTGCCGGCCCTGGAGGCCTACCGACCGGAACTCATCATCGTGGCATGTGGCTACGACGCCGGGCGTTTCGACCCCTTGGGCCGCATGCTGCTGGATGGTGTGGCTTTTCGATGGATGACCGATGCCGTGATGGATATGGCACAGCGCCACGCACAGAGTCGATTGGTCATGACCCACGAAGGGGGCTACTGTCCTGTGTCCGTGCCCTTTTGGGGACTGGCGGTGCTGGAACAACTCTCAGGCCACAAAACCCAAGCCCCCTGCCCCTTCACGCCCCAGCATGACCAAATGCCTGCACAAAAATTGCAAGACTTTCAACGGGATTTGACCCGGCAATGGGCAGCCCATTTTGAAGATGTGCGTCAACGCTACTGGCGTTGATGTTCGTCCACCGACTGAGCTCAGCTGCCCGCCACCTTCATGCGGTTCACCAAAATCGAGCCCACGGTCTTGGCACCGTAGTTGTAAGCGTCCGCGCCCACCGCCTCGATGCCTTTGAACATGGTTTTCAAGTTGCCCGCAATCGTGATTTCGTGCACCGGGTAAGCGATCTCGCCGTTCTCCACCCAAAAGCCGCTGGCTCCGCGTGAATAGTCGCCGGTGACGTAGTTCACGCACTGGCCCATGAGTTCGATCACGAACAAACCTGTGCCCAATTTTTTCAGCATCGCATCCAAATCGTCACTACCCTGGGTCAGGCGCGAGCGCATCACCAGGTTGTGCGAGCCGCCCGCATTGCCGGTGGTTTTCATGCCCAGCTTGCGCGCCGAATAACTGCTCAAAAAGTAACCTTGCACCCGGCCCCCCTTGACGACTTGCCGCGGCGCACAGCGTACGCCTTCGTCGTCAAACGGCGAACTGCCTTTGCCGCGCAACTCGAACGGGTCTTCGTCAATGTCAATGTGTTTGGGGAAAACCGGCTTGCCCAAGGAGTCCAGCAAAAAACTGCTCTTGCGGTACAGTGCGCCGCCACTGACCGCCTGCACAAAGCCGCCCAGCAAGCCCGCCGCCACGGGGGACTCGAACAACACCGGACATTCGGTGGTTGGGATCTTGCGGCTGCCCAAGCGGCTCAGGGCCCGCTGCGCCGCATAGCGGCCCACCGACTCGGGGCTGGCCATTTCGCCTGCCGCGCGCATGGAGGTGAACCAGGCGTCGCGCTGCATCTCGGCATTGCGCCCTGGCAAGGAGGCGATAGGGGCCACCGACATGCTGTGGCGTGAGCTGGCATAGCCTCCGCGAAAGCCGTGGGTGTGGGCGCTGAAGAAATGGCTTTGCTGCGCCGACACGCCTGCGCCCTCGCTGTTGGTGATGCGGCGCGAGGTTTTCAGCGCGGCAGCCTCGCAAGCCATGGCCAGTTGGGCGGCCTCTTCGCTGTTCACCGACCAAGGGTGGAACAGGTCCAGTTCGCGGTATTGCGTTTCGATGTCGGCCTCGTCGGGCAGGCCTGCCGTCGGGTCTTCGGCGGTGAAGCGGGCAATGTCAAAAGCCGCTTGCACGGTTTGGTGGATCGCGGCGGTGGAAAAGTCCGAGGTGCTGGCGTTGCCGCGGCGGTTGCCCACATACACCGTCACGCCCAGGGACTTGTCACGGTTGCGCTCCACGTTTTCCAGCTCGCCCTTGCGCACGCTGACCGACAGGCCGCAGCCCTCAGACGCCTCGGCACCGGCGTTGGTCGCGCCGACTTTTTTGGCGTGCTTCAAGGCCGTGTCGACCAAGTCTTCAAAAAAATCACGGCTGTAGCTGAAGCCGCTGTGGGCTTGGGCACTGGACAAGGGGGATGGGGTGGCCACCGCAGTGGCGGCTGATTTTTGTTTACGCATGGTGACGGCTATGATACTTGCCGACACGTACACAGAAGAATCCCCCCCCAGATGCCCCGTAAATTCAAAAAAGGTTACTTCGTTCAAGGTCAATTTGTGGCCGAGGGCAGCGAGCTTGACCTGGAGCTCAAGCGCGAGCTCAAAGGCGGCGACGAGCCCAGCCGCACCGACCTGAAACGCGAAAGCGACGAGCTGCAAAAGCTGGGCGAAAGCCTGCTCACCTTGCGCGCTGACCTGATGGACAAAGCCGCCCTGCCCGACAAATTGGTCGAAGCCGTGCAAGAAGCCAAGCGCATCACCAACTTTGAAGGCAAGCGCCGGCAAATGCAGTTCATTGGCAAGCTCATGCGCAAGCTCGATGCCGCCGATGTGCAAGGCATTCGCGATGCGCTGCAAGAGCAAGTCCTAGGCTCTGCCCAAGAAACAGTGAACCTGCATTTGGCCGAGCAGTGGCGCGACCGCCTGATTGCCGACGAAGAGGCCTTTGCCATCTGGTTCAACAGCTTTCCCGCCACCGACACCCAGCAGCTGCGCGCCTTGATTCGCCAAGCCCGCAAAGATGCGCCCGCCGCCAGCAAAGCCGCTGTGTCACAAGGCCTGGCCCCGCGCCAGGGGCGCGCTTACCGCGAGATTTTTCAGCTGGTGCGCGACCACCTGACGGCCCAGCCCGAGCCAGACGTCGAAACCGACACCCCGACCATCGATTGACGCCGGGCCTGTACCTGCCCTGATCTGCTGAGAACCGCCATGACCGAAAGCATTTTCGACGCCGTCCACATCGGCATTGTGTCCATCAGCGACCGCGCCAGCACCGGCGTGTATGAAGACAAAGGCCTGCCCGCTTTGCAAGACTGGCTGACGCGGGCGCTGCACAACCCGATCACTTTCGAGTCGCGTCTGATTCCGGACGAGAAAGAGCGCATCAGCGCCACTTTGATCGAATTGGTCAACGCAGGCTGCAGCTTGGTGCTGACCACCGGCGGCACGGGGCCTGCGCTGCGCGATGTGACCCCCGAGGCGACACTGGCCGTGGCCGACAAGGAAATGCCGGGCTTTGGCGAGCAGATGCGACAGATCAGTTTGAAGTTTGTGCCCACCGCCATCTTGTCGCGCCAAGTGGCGGTGATTCGCGGGCACAGCCTGATCATCAACCTGCCCGGCCAACCCAAATCGATTGCCGAAACACTGGAAGGCTTGAAGGACGGCAACGGCCAGCCCGTGGTGCAAGGCATTTTTGCCGCCGTGCCTTATTGCGTCGACCTGATCGGCGGGCCGTACCTGGAAACGCGGGACGCGGTGTGCAAAGCCTTCAGGCCCAAGACCGCGATACGCCCGCGCTGAAAGCTTATTTGCCCACCAACTGATTGAGCTTGTCTGCCTCAAAGCGCTCAGCGCGCACCGCGTCTTGTGGCAGATTCACCGGTTGCTGCGCAGACAACTGTTCAATCGCTTTCCACAACAGGGCAATTTGATGTTCTTGGCCTGAGGCGTTGTCGATCAGGCCTTTGAGCGCCTGGCTGACCGGATCGTCTTCTTGCGTGATGCCATAGGCATTGAACTTGGGTTCGGTGCCTGACACGTCAGCGCTCTCGCCCGCTTTCGACGGGATGATGCGCGCCGGAATGCCCACAGCCGTGGCACCCGCAGGCACGGGTTTGATGACCACCGCGTTGCTGCCGATCTTGGCACCATCGCCGACCAAAAAACCGCCCAGGACTTTGGCCCCGGCGCTGACCACCACGTCTTTGCCCAAAGTGGGATGCCGCTTGGTGCCTTTGTACAGCGTGGTGCCGCCCAAAGTCACGCCTTGGTAGATGGTGCAGCCGTCGCCAATTTCAGCGGTCTCGCCCACCACCACGCCCATGGCGTGGTCAAAAAATACACGCTCACCAATCTTCGCGCCGGGGTGAATCTCGATGCCCGTGAACCAACGCGCCATGTGCGACACAAAACGCCCCAGCCATTTGAAACCGTGCGTCCAGCAAGCGTGTGCCAGGCGGTGCAGCACCACCGCATGCAGGCCGGGGTAACAGGTCAAGACCTCCCAGGTGCTGCGGGCAGCCGGGTCGCGGTCCAAAATGCATTGAATATCAGAGCGAAGACGAGAAAACATAGGCCTCCAGTCTAGCGTTTAGCGCTGGCATTGGCGCTCATGGCTTTGGCAACACCACGCAAAATGTGGATTTCTTCGGGATTCAAACCGGCCCGGTTAAACAGTTGATTCAAACGCGGCATGAGTTTTTTCGGTGCAGCGGGGTCCAAAAAACCAATATCGGTCAACGCCTGCTCCCAGTGCGTCAGCATGCCCGCCACCTGCTGGGCGTCAGCTTTGTCCACCGGCGCGGTGCTGGTGGTCACAGGAAAACTGCCCAAGGCACAGCGCCATTCATAGGCCAGCACCTGGATGGCTGCGCCCAAATTGAGCGAGCCAAACTGCGGATTGGTGGGGATCGATAAAGCCACATGGCAGCGGTACACGTCCTCGTTCTTCATGCCGTAGCGCTCGGAGCCAAACAAAAACGCCACCGAATGGTCACCCTGCGCCAACTCGGCAAAATGTTCGCGCGGCGCCCGGGTGGGTGGGCCAAAGTCGCGCGGCGTCATGGCCGTGGCGCACAAATGGGTCACGCCGTCCAGCGCTTCTTCAAGCGTGTCCACAATGCGGGCGTTGGCCAGCACATCGTTGGCACCGCTGGCGCGCTGAATGGTTTCTTCGCGGCGCAGCACATTAGGCCAGCGGGGGGCGACCAGCACCAATTCATCAAAACCCATCACCTTCATGGCCCGGGCTGCCGCACCGACGTTGCCGGCGTGGCTGGTTTCAATCAAAATAAATCGCGTCTTCATAGGGCAGATTGTCCACGGCTTGTCGCCCGGTTTGCGCTGGCAGCGTTCAAAGCGGGCTTTTCGTGGGAAAATAACGGCTTCGCCAACGCCATCGCGCGCCGGCCTTTGAGGTTCTTAACAATTTATGTCGTCTCCCAACCTTCACCCCATTCTCAATGTGGCTGTCAAAGCCGCACGCGCCGCAGGCGCCATCATCAACCGCGCCGCCTTGGACGTGGAGGCGGTTCGGATCTCGCAAAAGCAGGTCAATGACTTCGTTACCGAGGTTGACCTGGCCAGCGAAGCCATTATTTTGGAAACCCTGCTCACCGCTTTTCCGCACCACGGCATCTTGGCCGAAGAGTCGGGCAGCACGCATGGCGACCCGCATGCAGACCACATTTGGATCATCGATCCGCTGGACGGCACCACCAACTTCATTCACGGCTTGCCGGTGTACTGCGTCAGCATCGCTTTGTCGGTGCGCGGCAAGATCGAGCAAGCGGTGATTTACGACCCCTCACGCAATGACTTGTTCACCGCCACCAAAGGCCGTGGCGCGTTCATGAACGAGCGCCGTATCCGCGTGAGCAAGCGCACCAACCTGACCGAATGCCTGATCTCCACTGGCTTTCCGTTTCGCAAGGGCGACAACTTCAACCAATACCTGCGCATGATGGGCGATGTGATGCAACGCACCGCTGGCCTGCGCCGCCCCGGCGCTGCTGCGCTGGACTTGGCCTATGTGGCCGCAGGCTTTACCGACGGCTTCTTTGAAACCGGCCTCTCGCCTTGGGACGTGGCCGCAGGATCGCTGCTGGTCACCGAGGCCGGTGGCCTGGTGGGCAATCTGACGGGCGAGGCCGACTTTTTGGACCAAAAAGAATGCCTGGCCGGCTCGCCGCGCATTTACGGCCAGTTGGTGAATATTCTGGGCAAATACAGCAAATTCGCCAGCGCCGGAGAAAAAGCCGGCGTGAACGAGGCCGTGGCCAAGTTGGACGGCGACATGCGCCCTGCTGCGCATGACGCGCCGGTCGCACCTTCTGAAGACGCGCCCTTTTAAGCCATGGCCACCGCGCTCGACCTGAGTGCCCACACCCCCATGATGCAGCAGTACCTGGGCATCAAGGCGGCGTACCCTGACACGCTGGTGTTCTACCGCATGGGCGACTTTTATGAGATGTTCTTTGCCGACGCCGAACGCGCGGCCCAATTGCTCGACATCACCCTGACCACCCGCGGGCAATCTGCGGGCCAGCCGATTGCCATGGCCGGTGTGCCCTTTCATTCGGTGGAGACGTATTTGGCGCGGCTCATCAAGTTGGGTGAATCGGTGGCCATTTGTGAGCAGGTGGGCGATGTGGCCACCAGCAAAGGCCCCGTCGAGCGCAAAGTCGTGCGGGTCGTGACCCCGGGCACGCTGACCGACACGGCCTTGCTGGCCGATAAAACCGAATCGATTTTGCTGGCCGTGCACCCCGGCCCACGCAACCGCTGCGGCCTGGCCTGGCTGAGCGTGACGCAGGGTTTTTTGCACCTGGCCGAATGCGCCAGTGACGAGCTGCCCGATTGGCTGGACCGCATCGCGCCCAGCGAGTTGCTGGCCAGCGCGGGCATCACCCCGGCGTTTGAGCAGCGTCTCAAAGCCTTTCGTTTGAACACCCGCACCGCCAGCCTGTCGCTGACCCTGCGGCCCGATTTTCAGTTTGACACGGGCTTGGGCCAGCGCAAATTGCGGGAGCAGTTGCAAGCCGCCAGCCTGGCCGCTTGGGGTGCAGATGATTTGCCCGAGGCGCACGCCGCCGCCGCCGCCCTGCTGAGCTATGCCGAGCACACCCAAGGCCGGGCGCTGACGCACGTCAAGCAGATCAAGGTGCAAAAGTCCGATGAATGGATCGACCTGCCCAGCACCACGCGGCGTAATTTGGAGCTGACGCAAACCCTGCGCGGCGAAGACACACCCACCTTGTTCTCGCTGATCGACACCTGCATGACCGGCATGGGCAGCCGCATGCTCAAGCACTGGCTGCTGACGCCGCCGCGCCAACGCCAAATCGCGCGCGCGCGCTTGCAAGCCTTGCAACAACTCAAAGGCCTGAGTGGCGAAGGCCCATGGAACCGCTTGCGCGAGCAACTCAAAGGCGCCAGTGACGTGGAACGCATCACCGCCCGCGTGGCCCTGCGCCAAGTGCGCCCGCGTGAATTGGTGGCTTTGAAGCATGCGCTGTTCAAGGCTTTGCAACTGTCTTCACAATTGGCCGAACTGCCCGCGCCCAGTGGCGAGCCCGGCAACGAGCCCGGCTTGCTGGCCCAGATGGCGCAGGCGCTGCAACCGCCGCCCGGCCTGGGCGAGCTGCTGCAGCGCGCCCTGCTGGAAGAACCCGCCGCCCTGGTGCGCGACGGCGGCGTGATGGCCGACGGCCTGGACGCCGATCTGGACGAATTGCGCGGCATCCAAACCCACTGCGACACGTTTTTGCTCGACCTGGAAACCCGCGAAAAAGCGCGCACCGGCATTGCCAATTTGCGCGTGCAGTTCAACCGGGTGCACGGCTTTTACATCGAGGTCACGCAAAGCCAGTTGGACAAAATACCCGACGACTACCGCCGCCGCCAAACCCTGAAGAATGCCGAGCGCTTCATCACGCCGGAGCTGAAAACCTTTGAAGACAAAGCCTTGTCGGCTCAAGAACGGGCCCTGGCGCGTGAGAAATACCTGTTCGAGTTGCTGCTCGACCAATTGCAGCCGCATGTGGGCGCACTCACCGCTTTGGCCCAGGCCATGGCCGCGCTGGACGCGCTGTGCGCATTGACCGAACGCAGCCTGACGCTGAACTGGTGTGAGCCGCAATTCACCAGCGAACCGGGGATTGAAATTCGGCAAGGCCGCCATCCGGTGGTCGAGGCGCGCTTGGCCGAAACCTCGGGCGGCAGCTTCATCGCCAACGACACCTTGCTCACGCACAAGCAGCGCATGCAGATCATCACCGGGCCGAACATGGGCGGTAAATCCACTGTCATGCGCCAAGTGGCCTTGATTGTGCTGTTGGCCAGCATGGGCAGCCATGTGCCCGCCAGCAGTTGCAGGCTGGGACCGATCGACGCGATCCACACCCGCATTGGCGCGGCCGACGATCTGGCCAATGCGCAATCGACCTTCATGCTGGAGATGACCGAGGCGGCGCAAATTTTGCACAGCGCCACGCCGCACTCTTTGGTGTTGATGGACGAGATCGGTCGCGGCACCTCGACTTTTGACGGCCTGGCCCTGGCCAGTGGCATTGCCGCGCATTTGCACGACAAGACCCAGGCCTTCACCTTGTTTGCCACGCATTATTTTGAATTGACCGAATTTTCGGCCACCCATCACGCGGCCGTGAACATGCACGTGAGTGCCACCGAGTCGGGCAACAGCATTGTGTTTTTGCACGAATTGCAGCCCGGCCCAGCCAGCAAAAGCTACGGTATTCAGGTGGCGCGTTTGGCCGGTATGCCCGGCGGCGTACTGAACCAAGCCCGTCACACCCTGGCCGCACTCGAGGCCGGGGCGAATGAAGCGCAGCAACAGGTGGACCTGTTTGCCGCGCCACCCGAAGCCGACACAGTTGGACCCAGTCCACTTGAATTGGCTGTGGCGCAAATCAACCCCGACGCCCTCAGCCCGCGCGAAGCGCTAGAGGCTCTTTACGCCTTGCAACGCCTGCACCAGCGCAGCGCTTGAACATTGAAGGAACAGCACATGACCTATTGCACCGCCATCAAAACCCGCGCCGGTTTGGTTTTTTTGTCTGACTCGCGCACCAACGCCGGGCTGGACCAAATCAGCACCTACCGCAAGATGATTGTTTACGAAAAAGCGGGCGACCGTTTCATGGTCCTGCTGTCGGCGGGCAACTTGAGCATTTCGCAATCGGTGCGCGAAATGCTGCAGGTCGAAAAGTTGATGGAGCCCGACCAGGAAGAGCCGTTGACCATCTGGAACGCCAAGAGCATGTTCGACGCCACCCGCGTGCTGGGCTCGGCCATTCGCCGGGTGCATGAGCGCGATGCCGAGGCGCTGCGCGCAGGCGGTGTGGACTTCAATGTGTCGATGATTTTTGGCGGCCAAATCGCCGGCGAAGGCATGCGTTTGTTCCAGGTCTACTCGCCCGGCAACTTCATTGAAGCCACGGACGAAACACCGTATTTTCAAATCGGCGAATCCAAGTACGGCAAGCCCGTGCTGGACCGCGTGGTCACCCCCGACACGCCCCTGGACGAGGCCGCCAAATGTGCTTTGGTGTCGATGGACTCGACCCTCAAGTCCAATTTGTCGGTGGGCTTGCCGCTGGACATGGTGGTTTACGAAGCCGACCGCTTGGCCAGCGACCGGGTGATTTGCATTGACGAGCACAACCCCTATTTCAGAATGCTGCGCGACAGTTGGGGCAACAAACTGCGCGATATGTTTGACAGCATTGAAGACCCGATGTGGCACGGCGGCGCGACCGATGTGCCTTTGATGGTGCACGCGCACCGCAACCAACCCTTGAAGAAAATCACCACACCGCAAGAAAAGTTGATCTGATGGCACAGGTGATTTTCTCGCATGGCAACAGCTTCCCCGCCAGCACCTACACCGTCATGCTGGACAGCGTGCGCGCACGCGGCTTTGGCGTCAGCGCGATTGAGAAATATGGCCACGACTCTGCTTACCCGGTGAGCAACAACTGGCCGTATCTGGTGCAGCAACTGGCCGACTTCGCACAAGCGCACCTGGAAAAGACGGGTGAGTCCGCCTATTTGGTCGGTCATTCCTTGGGCGGTTTGCTCAGCCTGATGTGCGCCATCAAGCATCCCACGCTGGCCAAAGGCGTTTTGCTGTTGGACTCGCCTATTTTGGGCGGCTGGCGCGCCACCACCGTGGGTTTGGCCAAAAAAACATCGCTGATCGGCTCCATCTCTCCCGGCCGAGTCAGTCAATCGCGCCGCATGCATTGGCCGGACAAAGCGGCTGCACTGGCGCACTTTGCCCACAAAAAAGCGTTTGCCAAATGGGACCCGCAGGTGCTGGCGGACTACATCGAACACGGCACCATCGAAGAAGATGGCCAACAGGTTCTGTCCTTTGACCGCGCCATTGAGACCGCGATTTACAACACCATCCCGAACAAAATCGAAAGCATGCTCAAGCGGCACCCGCTCAAATGCCCGGTGGCCTTCATTGGCGGACTGAACTCACGTGAGATGCGTTTGGGCGGCATGAGCAACCTGCCGCAAGTCACCAAAGGCCGCATCATGATGCTCGACGGCTCGCACCTGTTTCCCATGGAAAAACCGTTGGCCTCGGCCGCTGCGGTGGAAGCGGCACTGCGCAATCTGGGCGCAAAGCCCACTTGATCAAGCCGCCCAGCTCACCCAGCCCATTTGCGCGCTGACCAGCACCACGATGCCAAAGGCGATGCGGTACCAAGCAAACACCTCAAAGCTGTGGGTGGAGATGAATTTGAGCAACCAGCGCACGCAGACCCACGCGCTCAAAAACGAGACCACCAGCCCCACGGCAAACACCGGCGCATCGGCCAGGCTGAGCAAGGCGCGCTCTTTGTACAGGCTGTAAGCGCCCGCGCCGATCAAGGTCGGGATCGCCAAAAAGAAAGAAAAGTCGGTCGCCGCTTTGCGGGACAAGCCCAGCAACATGCCACCAATGATGGTGGCACCGCTGCGGCTGGTGCCGGGGATCATGGCTAGGCACTGCACCAAGCCCACTTTGAGGGCATCACGCCCACGCATGTCGTCCACCGAGTCCAGCCGCACCGCACTGGCGGGTCGGCGCTCGGCCCACAAAATAATAAAGCCACCGATGATGAAGGTGGTGGCCACAACCCCCGGGGTGAACAAATGCGCCTTGATGATTTTGCCGAACAACAAGCCCAAGACCACGGCTGGCAAAAAACCCAGCACCACATTCATCACCAGCCGCTGCGCGTCCACGTTGTAGCGCACGGCCCACAGGGTGTGGCGGATTTTGGCCCAGTAGACAATGATCACCGCCAAGATCGCCCCGGTCTGGATGGCGATGTCAAACACCTTGGCCTTGTCATCGTCAAAGCCCAGCATGGCCCCGGCCAAAATCAAATGGCCGGTCGATGAAATCGGCAAAAACTCGGTCAAACCTTCGACCAACCCCATCACGGCGGCTTTGAGCAGCAAAACAGAATCCACAAACAGTCCTTTGAAGAATGCAGGGATTATCGCGGTTGTCCAGGCATCAGCAGGGAGACATGCAATGGAATAATGTAGACCTATCCTGCTCACATGAATTTGAATGTCTGGGCGTTTTGACCTTCTGTACGGGTGTATCGATGCAAATGACTCCTTTGATTGCCGTTCACATGAGCGCCGCCCTGACCGCCGTGGTTTTGGGACCTTTTGCCCTATGGGCCCGGTTGGGCCGGACCACGCGCCCGCGCCTGCACCGCGCCTTGGGCTATGCTTGGGTCACCTGCATGATTGCGGCGGCGCTGACCGCAGTGTTTATTCGAGACTTCAATCTGCCCAACTTGGCCGGGTACACACCGATTCACCTGCTGATTCCAATCACATTGTTCAGCTTGTTCCGATCCTTTAAGTACCTACTCCAAGGCAACTTTCTGGGTCATCGCCAAACAATGCAGTGGCTCTACTTTGGTGCCTGCCTCGTGGCAGGGAGTTTCACATTGCTACCCGGGCGTTACCTGGGCATTTTGATCTGGTCTGACTGGCTCGGCTGGATCTAACCAAACCATTGCCGAAAGTTGGGATGCAAACACTTCAACATATCCCTCTTTGGGTATTCGCACTTCTGATCGGGCTCATCGCTTTGGGGCTCATGCAAACGCGCAGACGACTTATCCGCTTGCCACGCTTGCTGGGACTGAACATCGGACTGACGGTGTTCACCCTCGCCGGTGTCGTGCAACAATGGTTGCCGACACCCTGGTTGACCTGGGGTTTGCTCAGTTGGGCAATCGCTTGTGCAATCCTCACTTACGCCCTGAGCGCTCTCAATCCGCCGTTGGGAGCACATTGGGATGCAGAAACTCGCCTGTTCACCATCCCCGCAAGCTGGCTGCCACTGGCGCTGTTCATGGGCGTGTTTGCCTGCAAATTTGCTGTGGGCATGATCAACGCCACCCTTCCCGGTGAGTTGAGCGGCTGGGGTTCAGCCATAGGTGTCAGTGCCTTGTATGGTCTTTTCTCAGGTTTGTTCAATGCGCAGACATGGCGGATACTGAAATTGAAATACAGGCCTTCAGTTCATGCACCTGATTCAGCCAACTGACGTCGGCGGTGCCTTTGCACATGCAAAATCGCCAAGTACAAGGACGCCAACTGCAAGGCCGCACAAAAGAAGAACGGTGCGCCGATACGCCAGTCGCCTTGTGGGAAATGCGACACCACGGCCAGCAAAGGCGCGCCCAAGATCGGCGCCACCACCGCCATCAAACTGCCCAGCGCGCTGACTGCGCCCATGGTCTGGCCTTGGCTGCGCACATCGGCCGCAGACGAGATCATGCTTTGCACTGAAGCGGTGACGGTGCCGCCCAAGAGGTTGAAGGCAATCACGGCATACATCATCCAGCCCTCGGTGGCTGCGCCCCACAGGGTGTAGGAGACGACGGACGAAACCAAACCCCAAATGGCCAGGGTGGAGGGTGCAAAGCGTTTAAGCAAGCGCCCCAGCAGCACGCCTTGCACCAACACCGCCACAATGCCGACAACGGCCAAAGACCAGCCGTTTTCACGTGGCCCCCAGCCAAATTTGAAGCTGTTGTAAAGCACCCACACGGTGTAGAGCACATACTGCGCCAGCCCACTGAACGCCACCACGCCCACCAAAGGCCCCACGCCTTTGAGTTGACCCAGCTTGCGAAGCGACGTGGTCGGATTAGCCGAACGCCAGCTGAAGTCTTTGCGCTTGTCCAAAGGCAAGGATTCAGGCAACACAAAATAACCGTACAGCAAGTTGAGCAGGGTCAAGCTGCCCGCCAAGTAAAAAGGCAGGTGCAGGTTCACCGCACCCAACAAGCCGCCCACCACCGGTCCCACAATGAAGCCCACACCCATCATGGCGCCCAGCAATCCAAAGCGTTTGGCGCGCTCCTCGGGCGCCGAAATATCGGCCACATAAGCGTTGGCAATGGCCACGTTGGCCTGCATCGCTCCGCCCAGCGTGCGGGCGATGATCAAACCCAAGAGCGAGGTGGTCATGGCGGTGCCAAAAAAGCTCACCCCCAAACCCATAAAGCCCAGCAACATCACCGGCCTGCGCCCATAACGGTCCGACAAAGCCCCCAGCACCGGCGCAGCGACAAAATTAGACAAGCCAAAGGCTGCAGCGACCACGCCATACCAAAAGGCCTGGTCGGCCGGGTTGGCGGCAAAACTGGCGACCAAGGTGGGCAAGACCGGCACGATCACGCCAATGGCCGCCATGTCAATCAGGACGGCGAGCATGATGAAGGGCATAGCCGCCTCACGAGAACGAAAGCTTTGGCGCATGTTGGGGGGGTCGATTCAGACAAACATAGGGGAGCCGGTCAGGCGTGAGGCTATTTTATAGAACGAACGGTCAAATTCAGGCCCACGGGCTTGAGCGTCTTATCCCTCCTCTAAAATCAAGCCATGACATCCCCCCACGACAAAGCCCCTGCCGCAGCCGCAGAACACAAAGTCAGCAACTTTCTGCGCCAGATCATCGAAAACGACCTGGACAAAGGCACTTATGCCAGCCGCCGCTGGGCCGGCAGTCCTGGCGACGCGGCGCACCACGCTGCGGGCGCGCCTGACCCGGCCAAAATCCGCACCCGCTTTCCGCCCGAGCCCAATGGCTATTTGCATGTGGGCCACGCCAAAAGCATTTGCATCAACTTCGGCTTGGCGCAAGAGTACGGCGGCGTGTGCCACCTGCGCTTTGACGACACCAACCCCGAAAAAGAAGACCAAGAGTACGTCAACAGCATCATTGACGCTGTGAAATGGCTGGGTTTTGACTGGAGCCAGTCGGGTAACGACAAGGCTTACCAAGCCAGCGACTACTTTGACTTCATGTACCGCGCCGCTGTTGCGCTGATCGAAGCCGGCCACGCCTATGTGGACGAACAAAGCTTTGAGGCCATGCGCGCCAACCGGGGCGACTTTGGCAAGCCCGGCGTGGACAGCCCGTTTCGCAGCCGCAGCGTGGCAGAAAACCTCAGCCGCTTTCGTGAAATGCGTGACGGCAAGTTAGATGACGGCGCCGCTGTGCTGCGTGCCAAGATCGACATGGCCTCGCCCAACATCAATCTGCGCGACCCGGCCATTTACCGCATCCGCCGCGCCACCCACCACCACACCGGCGACACCTGGTGCATCTACCCGATGTACACCTTTGCCCACCCGATCGAAGACGCGCTGGAGCAAATCACCCACAGCCTGTGCACCCTGGAGTTTGAAGACCAGCGCCCGTTTTACGACTGGCTGATGGAGCGCTTGTGCGAGTGCCAATTGCTGGCCGCGCCCAGCCCCAAGCAATATGAATTTGCCCGCCTGAACCTGACCTACGTGATCACCAGCAAACGCAAGCTGGCGCAACTGGTGAATGAAGGCAAAGTCAGCGGCTGGGACGACCCGCGCATGCCGACCATCGTCGGCCTGCGCCGCCGGGGCTACACCCCGACAAGCCTGCGCCTGTTTGCCGACCGCATTGGCGTGACCAAGAGCGACAGCTGGATCGACTACAGCACCTTAGAGGGCTGCCTGCGCGAAGAC
>CANGEE010000062.1 GCA_947452635.1 Comamonadaceae bacterium
CCGAGCAAGTCGAAGACAAAGCGCTCAAAGTTGCTGGCCTTGGAAATGTCCATCGAGGGGCTGGAGGTTTCGTGCGTGTCGGCGGTAGCGCGCACGCGGTAAACGCCGGTGCGAAAGAACTCGTCAAGCACGTCGTTCTCATTGGTGGCAACCACCAATTGCGCAATCGGCAAACCCATCATGCGGGCCACATGGCCGGCGCAGACATTGCCAAAATTGCCGCTGGGCACCGCGAAACTGACCTGCTCGGCGTTGGTATGGGTGGCCTGAAAGTAGCCCGCAAAGTAATAAACCACTTGGGCCAATAAGCGCGCCCAGTTGATGGAGTTGACGGTGCCGATTTTGTATTTGCGTTTGAATTCGAGATCGTTGGATACCGCTTTGACGATGTCTTGGCAATCGTCGAACACGCCATCGATGGCGATGTTGTGGATGTTGTCATCCAACAAGCTGAACATTTGCGCTTGCTGAAAAGGGCTCATACGCCCGTTCGGGCTGGTCATGAAGACGCGCACGCCTTTTTTGCCGCGCATCGCGTATTCCGCCGCGCTGCCCGTGTCGCCCGAGGTAGCCCCTAGGATATTGAGCTCTTCACCGCGGCGTGCCAACTCGTATTCGAACAAGTTGCCGAGCAATTGCATCGCCATGTCTTTGAAGGCCAAGGTCGGCCCATTGGACAAGGCTTCCAAAAACAACTCCGGGGCCGCCGCGCCCTCGGCCTGCAAAGGCTTTAGCGGCACAATTTGCGGCGTGCCGAAGACAGCCTCGGTATAGGTTTTGTCGCACAGGGCTTTGAGATCGGCGGCAGGTATATCGTCAATGTACAGGGACAGCACGGCAAAAGCCAAACCGGCATAGCCTTCGCTGTGCCAGATGCCTCTCCATTGCGACAGTGTCTGCGCGTCCACTTGGGGGTAGTGCTCCGGCAAGTACAGGCCGCCATCGGGTGCCAGACCTTCAAGCAGGATTTCACAAAAGCGTTTGCGATCGGTGTGACCGCGGGTCGAACGGTAAAGCATCAGTTCAGCTCTTCTTTGCGAATCCGGGTGATCGGGGCCAACACGGTGGGCAAGGCCTGCATCTGGGCCAGCACGTCGTTCATGGTGCCTTCACGCGTGTCGTGGGTCAGGATGATCACATCGGTCTGGTTTTCACCGGCCTGGCTGACCTGATCGGCTTCACGTTGCAAGACCGCATCGATGCTGATACCGGCTTCGGCCAGCAGCCCGGTCAACTGGGCCAGCACGCCCGCTTCGTCGGCCACCCGCAAGCGCAGGTAGTAGCTGGTCACGATGTCGCTCATCGGCAAAACCACCAAGTCGCTCATCGCATTCGGCTGGAAAGCCAAATGCGGGACGCGGTTGAGCGGATCGGCCGTGTGCAAGCGGGTGATGTCCACCAAGTCGGCGATCACCGCACTGGCGGTGGGCTCGGCCCCCGCGCCTTTGCCGTAGTACAAGGTCGTGCCCACGGCGTCGCCCTGCACCATCACGGCGTTCATCGCCCCTTCCACATTGGCAATCAAGCGCTGGGTCGGCACCAAGCTGGGGTGCACGCGCAGCTCAATGCCTGTGTCCACCCGTTTGGTCACGCCCAGCAGTTTGATGCGGTAGCCCAATTGCTCGGCGTACTTGATGTCGGCCGCGCCCAGTTGGGTAATGCCTTCCACATAGGCTTTGTCAAACTGCACCGGGATGCCAAAGGCAATGGCGCTCATCAAGGTCACTTTGTGCGCAGCGTCCACGCCTTCGATGTCAAACGTCGGGTCGGCTTCGGCATAGCCCAAGCGCTGCGCCTCTTGCAGCACCACGCTGAAATCGAGCCCTTTGTCGCGCATCTCGGACAAGATGAAATTGGTGGTGCCATTGATGATGCCCGCCACCCACTGGATGCGGTTGGCGGTCAAACCTTCACGCAGCGCCTTGATGATCGGAATTCCACCGGCCACCGCCGCCTCAAATGCCACCATCACGCCTTTGGCTTGCGCAGCCGCAAAAATTTCGGTGCCGTGCACGGCCAGCAAAGCTTTATTGGCTGTGACCACATGTTTGCCTGCGGCAATCGCCTCCAGCACCAGCGCCTTGGCAATGCCATAGCCGCCAATCAATTCGATGACGATATCGATGTCCGGGTTGGCGATCACTTCGCGTGCATCACTGACCACTTTCACATCAGGGCCGACAGCGGCTTGGGCGCGGGCCACATCCAGATCGGCCACCATCGTCACCTCAATGCCACGGCCGGCGCGACGGGTGATTTCGGCTTGGTTACGCTGCAACACATTGAATGTGCCGCTGCCCACGGTGCCTATGCCCAACAGGCCTACTTGTATCGGTTTCATAGCTCTGAATTTCTCTCTTCTCAATCGGTACCGCAGCGCTTGCGCACCGCCGCCAAAAATGTCGCCACGCGTCCTATGGCTTCGCGCAAGTCATCCTCGTGCGGCAAAAACACAATGCGGAAATGGTCCGTATCAGGCCAATTGAAACCCGTGCCTTGCACCAGCATGACCTTGGTTTCTTGCAGCAACTCCAAGAAAAAATGCTGGTCATCGGCAATCGGATACACTTGGGGATCGAGCCGGGGAAACATGTACAACGCTGCCTGCGGCTTGACACAAGAAACACCTGGGATGGCGGTGATCAGCTCGTAGGCCAAGTCGCGCTGCTTGCGCAGCCTGCCGCCCTCACCCACCAGCTCGTTGATGCTTTGATGGCCGCCCAAGGCCGTCTGTATCGCCCATTGACCTGGCACATTGGCGCACAAGCGCATATTGGAGAGCATGTTCAAGCCTTCGATATAGTCTTTGGCGGGTTTTTTGTCGCCCGACACCACCATCCACCCTGCGCGGTATCCGCAGGAACGGTAACTCTTGGACAAGGAGTTGAAGGTCAAGGTCAGCACATCGGTGCTCAAACTGGCAATCGGCGTATGTTTCGCATGGTCGTACAACACTTTGTCATACACCTCGTCAGCAAAGATCACCAACCCATGCTCACGCGCGAGGTTCACGATGCTTTGCAACAAGGCATCTGAATACAAAGCACCCGTGGGGTTATTGGGGTTGATGACCACAATGCCCTTGGTGCGCGGCGAAATTTTGCGGCGAATGTCATCCATGTCAGGCATCCATCCGTTGTCCTCATTGCACAGGTAATGCACGGGCGTGCCGCCGGACAAGCTGGTTGCCGCTGTCCACAAAGGATAGTCGGGGGCTGGTAAAAGCAACTCGTCGCCGTTGTCCAGCAAACCATTGGTGGCCATGACAATCAATTCACTGGCACCATTACCCAAGTAAATGTCGTCCAGGGTGACGCCTTTGATGCCTTGCTTTTGGGTCTCGTGCATCACCGCCTTGCGCGCACCGAAAATGCCTTTGCTGTCTGAATAACCAGCGGAGTTGGGCAGATTGCGAATCATGTCTTGCTGGATTTCTTCGGGCGCATCAAAGCCGAACACAGCCAAGTTGCCGATGTTCAAGCGGATGATTTTTTGCCCCTCTTCTTCCATCTGACGGGCGCGGTCCATGATCGGGCCACGGATGTCGTAACAGACATTGGCAAGTTTGGCGGATTTTAAGATCGTCTTCAAAGTCCCTCCCAGGGCATCGTCATTGGGGAAAACCTATAATTTGACCACAGTTATGGCAGCATTTACCGACCATTCTGACATTGTCTGCGCTGCACTCTCCACCTCTCCTCACCCCTGCGCCATGAAACTGCAACCTGATCAATTCAATGCTCCATTTATCAACGCCTACGAGTCCGATTGGATCTCAGTCAATGGCGACAAGTACACAGGCGCCTTGATGGTCAGCAGTGAACACGGGTGCAGCGCTTGGTCGGCGACTCAATTTGAAGATCTTCAAGCCGAAAATTTTCAGCAACTTTTAGAAAATCGGCCCGAGTTGGTCATTTTTGGCAGTGGTGCGCGATTGCGTTTCCCGCGTCCTGTGTGGCTGAAACCCCTGATGGAAATGGGCATAGGCATTGAAACCATGGACACGCCAGCAGCATGCAGAACTTACAACGTTTTGGCCAGCGAGGGACGCAGAGTCATCGCCGCTTTACTGCCGCCGAATGCGCAATAACAACCCCATTCTGTCAAATTAGCGCATTCAAATGCGCTTAAATGGTAGGTATCAGGGTTGATTCTGCGCTTTAGGCTAAAATACCAGATTGCCAATGAGGTGCCGTGTTTTGCTCAAGACGCGCACGCTTTGAATGGCTTCACACTGTTACCTGAGAATATTTGTCTATGGCGATCGTTGTCAACAAACCCCTCCCTGAATTTGAAGCGAATGCCACCGGTGGTTTGAAAGTTTCAAATACTTCGCACCACGGCAAAACGCTGATTCTGTACTTCTACCCCAAGGACAATACCCCTGGGTGTACGACCGAAGCGATGCAGTTTCGCGACAAATTCAAAGACTTCACCAAAGCAGGCGCCACTGTTTTTGGCGTGTCACGCGACAACATGAAGTCACACGATGAATTCAAAGCGAATTTGGAACTGCCTTTTGAATTGATCGCAGACACCGAAGAAAAAATGTGCCACATGTTCGGCGTGGTCAAGAACAAGATCATGTACGGCAAAAAAGTCAAAGGTATTGAACGCAGCACCTTTTTGATTGGCGCCGATGGCCTGCTCAAACAAGAGTGGCGCGGCCTGAAAGTGCCCGGCCATGTGGAAGAAGTGCTCAAGGCGGTGAAAGATTTGAAAAAAGCCACTGCAGCCGTCACCACCACCGCGTGATGACCGCTCGCAAACTGTCACAGGACTCGTGCATAATGATTTCATGCCGTTGATCTGCAGTTCGACAACACCCCCACACAAAGCCGCCAGGTTCACTTGGCGGCTTTTTGTTTTTTAAGCATTTTTCTTTTCCTCCAAAGGCCCTGTTTCATGCCATTGCCACCCGCCCCGACCCAACGTGCCACCCTTTTTTCTCAGTCCTCGGTTTCAACAGCGCCACGCACACAAGGCGGCAACGCCAAACAAGGCAAAAGCAGCATTTCAGATACCCCAGCGAATACCGCACCCCCATCGTTGAATGGGGCGCCCAAAGCCATTCAGGTGGAAACCAAACGCAGCGACAAAAAAGTGCGTGGGATAGAGTCCCAACCGAATGAGACAGCTGTCCACCTAGAAGCATCGACAAGCAAATCAACCAAGGCCGTACCGGCACGCAACAGCAAATCCAAAAAAGCAGGGCCGACAAAACTGTTTGTCTTGGACACGAATGTGCTGATGCACGATCCGATGTGCCTGTTCCGGTTCGAGGAACACGATGTGTTTTTGCCAATGATCGTTTTAGAAGAATTAGACGGACACAAAAAAGGCATGACCGAAGTCGCGCGCAATGCGCGACAAACCAGCCGATCCTTGGATGCCCTGGCGGCCCAGGGGGCCGATATCAGCCAGGGCCTGTCCTTGGCGGGTACAGGCCATGTCGACGCCAGTGGCAAGTTGTTTTTTCAAACCCAAACATTGGACGCCAATTTGCCTTCCAGTCTGCCCCAAGGCAAAGCTGACAATCAAATACTGGGCGTGGTGCAGGCGCTGGGCCAAAAATACGCGCCACGCGAGGTGGTGCTGGTCTCCAAAGACATCAATATGCGGGTCAAAGCCCGCGCCTTGGGTTTGGCAGCCGAAGACTACCAAAACGACAAGGTGTTGGAAGATGGCGACCTGTTGTACGCAGGCGTGTTGCCATTGCCTATGGATTTCTGGTCACGACACGGCAAAGCGGTAGAGAGTTGGCAGCAAGGCAGTCATACCTTCTATCGGATCAGCGGCCCGATTGTGCCCAGCCTGTTGATCAATCAATTTGTCTACTTTGAATCCCCAGGTGAACCCAGCTTGTATGCTAGGGTGACGGAAATTCGCGGTAAAACAGCGGTGCTGCGCACCTTGAAAGACTTCACCCATTTGAAAAATGCCGTGTGGGGCGTTACCACCCGCAACCGCGAACAAAACTTCGCGATGAACCTGCTCAGCGATCCCGAAGTGGATTTCGTCACCCTGGCCGGCACGGCCGGCACCGGTAAGACCCTGATGGCCTTGGCCGCGGGGTTGACCCAAGTGCTGGACGACCGGCGTTACACCGAAATCATCATGACCCGCGCCACCGTCAGCGTGGGCGAAGACATTGGCTTTTTGCCCGGTACCGAAGAAGAAAAGATGGGGCCGTGGATGGGCGCCCTGGATGACAACCTGGAGTTCTTGGCCAAAGGCGATGGCGGCAATGCGGGTGAATGGGGACGCGCCGCCACCACGGAGTTGATCCGCAGCCGGATCAAAATCAAAAGCATGAACTTCATGCGCGGCCGCACCTTCATGAACAAATACGTGATCATTGATGAAGCGCAGAACCTGACCCCTAAGCAAATGAAGACCCTGATCACCCGTGCTGGGCCGGGCACCAAGATTGTCTGTATGGGCAACTTGGCGCAGATCGATACGCCTTACCTGACCGAAGGCTCTTCGGGCTTGACCTACGCCGTGGACCGCTTCAAGGGTTGGGCGCATGGCGGGCACATCACCCTGGCCCGTGGCGAGCGCTCACGTTTGGCCGACTTTGCCAGCGAGGTGCTCTGATCTTGGCGTGATCAGTAGTCGCCGCCGCCATCCATGCCGCCACTGGCCAGGCTCTCAAATCGGGTCAGCGGTTTCAAGAAGGTTAAGCGAACGGTCCCCGTGGGGCCGTTGCGCTGCTTGCCGATGATGATTTCGGCAATACCAGGCTCCTTGGATTCTTTGTTGTAGTAGTCATCGCGGTAGATGAACATGATGATGTCAGCGTCCTGCTCGATCGCGCCGGACTCCCGCAAATCGCTCATCATGGGCCGTTTGTCGGTGCGCTGCTCGACGCTGCGGTTGAGCTGCGACAGCGCAATCACCGGGCATTGCAGCTCTTTGGCCAGCATCTTCAGGCCACGCGAAATTTCACCCAACTCGGTGGCGCGGTTGTCGCCGCCGGTGGTCGAACCGCTCATCAGTTGCAAATAGTCCACCACGATCAAGCCCAGCTTGCCGCATTGGCGTGCCAAGCGGCGTGCATTGGCACGCAGTTCACTCGGTGTCAGTCCGGGGGTTTCGTCGATGTGCAAAGACACGGTACGCAGGCGGTCAATCGCATCGGCCAGGCGCGGCCATTCTTCGTCACTCAATTTGCCGGTGCGCAAATGGCCTTGGTCAATGCGGCCAATCGAGCCCACCACACGCACGGCCAACTGAGAAGCGCCCATTTCCATCGAGAAGATGGCAACAGGCAGGCCTTCATTCAGGGCCACATGCTCTGCAATATTGACCGCAAAAGCGGTCTTGCCCATAGACGGCCTGGCCGCCAACACCACCAAATCGCCGGCTTGCAAGCCCGACGTCATCCGATCCAGGTCATAAAACCCGGTAGGAACCCCCGTGATGTCATTGGGGTTGTCGGCCATCTCCTGAACCCGGTCCATCAGCTCAATGACCAAGGTGTCCATGGACTGAAAACCTTGTTTGTTGCGTGAACCCTCTTCACCAATATTGAAAATTTTCTGCTCGGCTTCGTCCAAAATTTTGTCGACCGGACGGCCTTGCGGATTGAAGGCGTGGGTGGCAATCTCGTCGCTGGCGGTCACCAGTTTGCGCAAAATGCCACGCTCGCGCACGATCTCGGCATAGCGGCGGATGTTGCTGGCACTGGGGACGTACTGGGCCAGCGAGTTCAAGTAAGTCAGCCCTCCCATGCTGTCAGACTTGCCCTGGTTTTGCAGGTGTTCAAAGACGGTGATCACATCGGCAGGTTTGGAGCCATTGATCAAGGTGCTGATAGCACCGAAGATCAACTTGTGTTCGTGCCGGTAAAAGTCGTTGTCGACCAGCAAATCATTGACCCGGTCCCAAGCCTGGTTGTCCAACAAAAGCCCCCCCAGCACACTGGACTCGGCTTCGATGGAATGGGGCGGCACGCGCAGTTGCGCGATTTGGCTGTCGACGGCAATATTCAAGGTGGAATCTGACAAGGAGGAGGAGTAAACAGCCGACATGATGAGAATGGTAGTTCTGTCAATCTTACGCAGTCAGAGACCACAAGTCACGGGACAAGTCTGTGCATAAGCCGTGGGTAAGAAGTGTTTAAACGGTGAATTGGCGTGCATAACTCTTCGCAATAGGGCAAAGAAAAAGCCGCCGCGTCACTGGGACGCGGCGGCTTATCGGGTCAAACGCAACTTAAGCAGTTTCGCCGTAAACAGCGACGGTGATCTCGATAGACACATCCGTGTGCAAAGAAACGGACACGCTGGATTCGCTGACCGTCTTGATGGGGCCGTTGGGCATGCGAATTTGTGCTTTGGACAAGGCGTAACCCTGTTTGGTCAGCTCTTCAGAAATGTCATGGTTGGTCACCGAGCCAAACAAACGGCCATCAACGCCGGCTTTTTGGGTTAACTTGACCACCAAACCAGCCATTTTTTCGGCTTGGGCTTGGGCTTGGGCCAGTTTAGCGGCGGCCGCTTTTTCCAATTCGACACGGCGAGCTTCGAACTCCGCCTTGTTGGCTTCAGTCGCACGGCGGGCTTGACCGCTGGGGATCAAGAAGTTACGTGCGTAACCGTCTTTGACTTTGACGATATCGCCCAGATTACCCAGGTTCACGACCTTTTCGAGCAGAATAATTTGCATGGTCGGACTCCTTAGACTTTGTGCTGGTCGCTGTAAGGCAACATGGCCAAAAAGCGAGCGCGTTTGATGGCGGTGTTGAGCTGGCGCTGGTAAATGGCGCGGGTGCCAGTCAAGCGAGCAGGAATGATCTTGCCGTTTTCGGCGATGAAATCACGCAAGGTATCGACATCTTTGTAGTCGATCTCTTCCACGCCGGTGACTGTGAAGCGGCAAAAACGTTTGCGCTTGAACAGCAGGGACTGGGTGTTGCGCTTAGGGCGCTTATCTTTGTTGAACTTTTTAAACGTGGCCATGGGGCCTCCTGAAATTAATCTTGCTGAAACTCTTGAATATGCAAAACCACACTTTTACCGTTCCGGGGAGTGGCTAAAAAGCCGCTGAACCGCCACACGCTGCCTAAGGGCTGCCTCTGGAGTCGTTCAGCTACTGCACCGATGGCCACGGCTTTCACCGAGGCTTTGACTTGTCTGGTTTGACCGTCTTCCTGAAGTGTCGACTCATGTTCGAGTCTGAAATCCAGGGCGGGCAAACCTGCCGGGGTGTAACGCAGAGCCTGAAGTTCTGCAATACAAGCGGTCAAGTCGGTGCGATTCACGCCTTCACGATCAGTGGGGTCAAGCCGCAAATTCGGTTTGTTGGGCTTTGCGGGCTTCTTCACGCTCGACTGTTTTCATCATCGAAGACGGGCCGGTATCGGCCTTCTTCTTAGACACAGTCAGGTGACGCAGCACAGCATCGTTGAACTTGAAGGCGTGTTCAAGTTCGGCCATCACAGCTTGATCGGCTTCGATGTTCACGCACAGGTAGTGCGCTTTGCCCAGCTTGTTGATTTGATAAGCCAGCTGACGACGGCCCCAATCTTCAACGCGGTGGATCTTGCCGCCACCGGCGGTGATCATGCCTTTATAGCGCTCCAGCATGGCTGGAACTTGTTCGCTTTGATCCGGATGGATCAGCAATATGATTTCGTAATGACGCATTCAAACTCCTTGTGGATAACCCAAAAGATTGGTAAAGCCGCCCCCGGCGTCTGACGAGGTGCAGCAAGGCGAAGCCTTAAATTATAGCCCAGTCTTTATAGACCTGGATAACTGTCAGGTGCGGATAAGCCACGCGGCGGGGGCGCATCTTTGAACAGCCAACTGACCAAGGCCATCGCAACAAAGCCCACAGGGACGCCAAACACCCCGGCAGAAACCGGCTGAATCCCGAACCAAAGGCCTGAAAGCGGATCCAGCCCCCAAGCGGCGCGCAGAAACGGCGCGTTGATGAGCATGTACGCCACGGTGACCAGCAAACCGGCCAGCATGCCGCACACCACCCCCACACGGTTGGCGCCTGGCCAAACAATGCCCAGCACCATACCTGGAAAGAACGCGGCAGCGGCCAAAGAGAACGACGCCGACACCAGGGCCAAAATTTGCGCAGGCTTCCAAGCTGCGACCATGGCGGCCAACATGGCCACGGCCAGTAAAGCAAATTTGGACAAAATGACCCGCCCTTCCTGCGAACTCAGGCCTTTGGACGCGCGAGGATTCATGTCGTGCACCAACGCATTGCTGATGGTCAGCAGTAAACCATCTGCCGTCGACAAGGCAGCAGCCAGTCCACCTGCAGCGACCAAACCTGAAATCACAAACGGCATCCCCCCCAACTCAGGGGTCGCCAGCATGATCATGTCGGCGCCCAATTTAAGCTCCCCAAATTGCAGTGTGCGATCGCCATTGATATCGGCCACCTCGACCAGTGCTGGATCCACCCGACCCCACTGCGCCAACCAATGGGGCAACGAATCGAAACTGCTGCCCACCAAATTGTTCATCACTTCGAATTTGACCAAAACAGCCAAAGCCGGTGCACTCAAATACAACAGGGCAATGAAAAACAAAGACCAAGCCACCGATTGCCTGGCTTCAGCCACACTGGGCGTGGTGTAGTAACGCGTGAGCAAATGCGGCAGTCCTGCGGTGCCCACCATCAGGCAAAAAATCAGCGCTAAAAAATTCAAGCGCGAGGACTCAAAACTGGCTTGCTGAACCGGCGTGCCATGCGGATCACCCTGGAAGGCTTGTGAATGCAATGGCAAACCAGAAAGGGGGTGGGCTCGCTCTAGGTTGTCCTGCATGGCCCGAGTCCACTGTTCACGTGCAGTGGCAATGTCCTTGGGTATGGTCAGCACATCGCGTCGGGCTTGGGCAATCATTGCAAAGTCGGCACCTTGCGCTTTGAGGGTTCGCAAGCGTGTTTCCAACTCATGGCGCTCTTGGTGCAAGGACTGTTCGATGTTCAAAAGTTTGAATTCGTAACTTTTGGCTCGGTAATAAAAAGCGTCTCGCACCTCAATTTCGGCTGGGTCGAATATCAATTTTTGTTCTAAGGCCGCAATTTTGGGCAGTTGCTCGCCATACGCGATCATGGCCAAGGGGTTTCCCAATTGCTTGTAAGCCAGCCACGAGACTGGCAGCAAGAAAGCCAGCAACAAAATAATGTACTGCGCGACCTGTGTCCAAGTGATGGCGCGCATACCCCCTAAAAAGGAGCACAGCAAAACGCCGCCCAAACCCAACAAGATGCCAATTTCAAATTGCACCCCGGTCAACCGGGAGGCGATCAAACCGATGCCGTAAATTTGAGCGACCACATAGGTGAATGAACACAGCACCGCCGCCCAAGCGGCCAGCAGGCGCGGCCAACGTCCACCATAACGCACGGCAAAAAAATCAGGCAAAGTGTAAAGCCGCATTTCGCGCAAGCGCGGGGCAATCAAGAGGCCCACCAGACAAAACCCACCGGTCCAGCCCATCACATAGGCCAATCCCCCGGGTTGAGAGCCAGCCCCCGAAAAGCCTTGCAGATACAAAGCACCGGACAAACTGATGAAGGAAGCGGCGCTCATCCAGTCCGCTGCCGTGGCCATGCCGTTGTACATGGCCGGTATCCGGCGACCAGCTACAAAATACTCTTGTGAGTTGGTCGTTCGGCCTGAAATTCCGATCATGGCGTACATCATGACCGTGGAAAACAGAAAAATAGGGCCAATCAAATTGCGCGAAAGACCCTGACCTTCAGCCCATGCCATCAACCCCAACATGGCCAGCAAACCCCACACATACAAAGCCACATTGCGGTGCAAACGCCAACGGTAGGCCGCATACTGGGAGGCTGTCTCGGGCGAGAACATGGGCAAGATTCAGTCGCTCACTTTCCCAGCTGCGTCCAGGTTTCGACCACCGTGTCGGGATTGAGCGAAATCGAACTGATGCCTTGACCCATCAGCCATTTGGCAAAGTCGGGGTGGTCGCTGGGGCCCTGACCGCAAATGCCGATGTATTTGCCTTGTGACAAACAGGCTTGGATCGCTTGGCTGATCAAGGCCGTCACGGCTGGGTCGCGTTCATCAAAGTCGACCGCCAACAACTCCAAACCGGAATCGCGGTCCAAGCCCAAAGTCAGCTGGGTCAGATCGTTGGAGCCGATGGAGAAACCGTCAAAGAATTCCAAAAAGCGATCGGCCAAGATGGCATTGCTCGGCACTTCGCACATCATGATCAGCTTGAGATCATCTTGCCCGCGCTTCAAACCGTGCGCTGCCAGCAACTGCGTGACGCGTTCAGCCTGACCGAGGGTACGGACAAAAGGCACCATCACTTGCACATTGGACAATCCCATGTCGCCACGAACCCGCTTGATGGCTTCACACTCCATGGCAAAGGCTTCGCCAAAATCCGCACTGATGTAACGCGCCGCGCCCCTGAAGCCCAGCATCGGGTTTTCCTCTTCAGGCTCATAGCGGCTGCCACCGATGAGTTTGCGGTACTCGTTGCTCTTGAAGTCCGACAAACGAACGATCACCGGCTTGGGCCAAAAAGCCGCCGCGATACTGGCCACACCTTCGGTCACTTTGTCGACATAAAAAGCGCGCGGAGATGCGTGACCTCGGGCCACAGATTCGACGGCCTTTTTCAGATCGGCATCGATGTTGGGATAGTCCAAGATGGCCTTGGGGTGCACCCCAATGTTGTTGTTGATGATGAACTCCAAGCGCGCCAGGCCCACACCGGCGTTGGGCAATTGCGCAAAATCAAAAGCCAGCTGCGGATTGCCGACGTTCATCATGATTTTGGTCGCAATCTCGGGCATGGTGCCGCGCACCACTTCGGTCACTTCGGTCTCGATCAGGCCGTCGTAAATGTGGCCGGTATCGCCCTCGGCACAACTCACCGTCACCAGGGTGCCCTCTTGAAGTCGCTCGGTGGCATCACCGCAACCCACCACCGCCGGAATACCCAACTCCCGAGCGATGATGGCCGCATGGCAGGTGCGCCCGCCCCGATTGGTGACGATGGCGCTGGCGCGTTTCATCACAGGCTCCCAGTTGGGATCGGTCATGTCGGTGACCAAAACATCACCGGCTTGAACTTGGTCCATCTCACTGATGTGGTGAACCAAACGCACCGGACCGGTCCCTATCTTTTGCCCAATGGCGCGACCCTCTGCCAAAACAACGCCTTGGCCTTTGAGCTTGTAGCGTAATTCGGCCGTGCCTTTGGATTGGCTTTTCACGGTCTCCGGGCGGGCTTGCAAAATATAGAGCAGGCCGTCGATGCCGTCTTTGCCCCACTCAATGTCCATGGCGCGGCCGTAATGTTTTTCAATCACCATGGCGTAATGCGCCAGTTGCTCCACATCGGCGTCGGTCAAAGAGTAACGGTTGCGCTGTTCGGTCGGCACGTCGATGGTCTCCACCAAGCGACCGCTGGCGGCTTTGGCTTGGGGCGTCGCAAACACCATTTGAATCAGTTTGGAGCCCAGATTACGGCGAATCACGGCGCGCTTGCCAGCCGCCAACATGGGTTTGTGCACGTAAAACTCGTCCGGATTGACCGCGCCCTGCACCACCGTTTCCCCCAAGCCATAGCTGGAGGTGATGAACACCACATCTTCAAAACCGGATTCGGTGTCGATGGTGAACATCACGCCTGCGGCGCCTAAATCAGAACGCACCATGCGCTGCACACCAGCCGACAAGGCCACATCTGCATGGGCAAAGCCTTTGTGCACCCGGTAACTGATGGCCCGGTCGTTGTAGAGCGAGGCAAATACCTCCTTCATTTTGTGCAGCACATCCTCAATGCCGACCACATTCAGAAAAGTTTCTTGCTGACCGGCAAAAGAAGCATCCGGCAAATCTTCGGCCGTCGCCGACGAACGCACGGCAAATGACGCCGAAGGGTTGTCGGCGCAAAAGCGCGCAAACTCTTGGCGAATGGCTTTTTCCAGATCGGCCGGAAAAGGCTGGGCTTCGACCATGCCGCGAATCTGGGCTCCAACAGTGGCGAGTGCGCGCACATCCTCGGTGTCCAGTGCATCGAGCAAGGCGTTGATGCGATCGCTCAAGCCTTCAAAGTTCAAAAATTGGCGGAAAGCATGTGCAGTGGTCGCAAATCCTGTGGGCACGCGAACGCCTGAAGGCAATTGCGAAATCATCTCGCCCAAACTGGCATTTTTGCCGCCCACCGCATCCACATCGCTCATCCGCAACTGCTCGAACGGCACCACAAGGGCGTCTTTTGCAAAAAGAGGGTTCATGAAAAGCTCCAAAGTTAAAAATCGGGGTTGTTCTGGCGTGCGATCCTGGGCGATGTTGTCGTTGTTGTGGGACCCGAGACCCGCCGGTCCAGACATAATGAAGCCTATTTTAGGGGGTCCGGGCACAGCGGGACCTCTTCCACTCTTTTATTCAGACAACCATGCCCAACCGCACTGTTTTTTTCATTTCTGATGGCACAGGTATCACCGCGGAGACCTTCGGCAACGCCATCTTGGCGCAGTTTGAAATGAAGACAAGGCATATCCGTTTGCCCTTTTTAGACTCGGTGGACAAAGCCCATCAAGCG
>CANGEE010000063.1 GCA_947452635.1 Comamonadaceae bacterium
ACCCCAGCGCTGAACAGCGTCAAGCGGTGCGCCAACGCATCCATCAGATGCAGCAGCAACTCCACCAGGCAGGCAGCACTTTTCGCGCACCGCCGCCCGAACCCACCACCTGCTGCGGGCGCGGCTGCAATGGCTGCGTGTGGGAAGGCTACGAAGCCGCATTAACGTGGTGGTTCGAGGAAGCGCAAATGCTGCAGGGTAAAGTGCTGCACGGTATAGTGGAGGCCAGCTTCATTGATTCCAAGCCCCACGAGAATTGCGCCATGAAAATCACTGTTGAAACCACTGTCAAAGCCCCGCTTGCCGCCGTGTGGGACGCCTACACCCGACCTGAAGACATCTTGCAATGGAACGCCGCGTCCGACGACTGGCACACCACCCAAGCCTCGGTCGAACTGCGCGAAGGCGGTACGTTTTCTTCACGCATGGAAGCCAAAGACGGCAGCTTTGGCTTTGAATTTGCAGGCACCTACACCAAGATCGTGACGCACGAATGCTTGGAATACGCTTTTGGCGAACGCACCGCAACCGTTCTCTTCAAGCCCGGCAGCGAGGGCGTCAAAGTGCACATCAGCTTCGACGCCGAAACCGAGCACCCACCGGAGCAACAACGCGAAGGCTGGCAAGCCATCTTGGATCGCTTTGCCGGGCACGTGGAAGCGAAGTTTTAATCGACGTTATCGCAGGCCCTGGTGGTGGCCCTGTTCATGCGTGATCAGTTCACGACTTTAGATACTCCCCCAGGCTGTCTTGGATCTGCGTCAAAGAAGCGGGTCGCACCCACTGGCCCACGACTTGACCCTGCTGCAACAACACCCAAGTGGGCCACAACCGAACACCGAAAGAGCGGCCCAAGGCCCGCCCGCTGCCGTCTTCAATGTTCAGGTGACGCCAGTGCGGGTACAAGGCCAGCAGCGCAGACAGCAACGGCTGGGCAGCCCGGCAATGTCCACACCAGTCAGTTCCAAACGCCAACAAAGTCAGACCAGGCCAGGCGTCGACTTCGGCCCGTGAAGGGGCTTCGATGGCACTGAGGTAGGGGCTGGCGACAGGCATGGTTTAACGTGATGCAAACGACTGACTCAGAACTTCTTAGCGTACATCAATCGCCACACTTGACTGCGGCTTTCAGACGCCAGATTGGCCAAGCCCCAATCAACAGACCAATTTTTCCATTGCGCTTGCAACACAAGATTGCGGTCATGGGCCCGCCATTCAACAGCCCAAGGAACTCGGCCACTGGCATCACGCCAGCGGTAAGCGGGCAGCCAGCCAAATTGAGGAATGTACTGCCAAGGCAAAGAAAGCTGATGGTGCTGAGTAAATGACCAGCGCGCTTGAAGATCACCGGTCCACGGTGCAGACCAAACCACGGTCGGTTGGCTGTTCTGGCCTTTTAAAAGAGGTCGATAAAGCAAATACCCGTTGCTGTCACGGTCTTTGACGCTGGAATTCAAAATCAATTCTTGGCGTGGCAGTTCTTGCCAACGCAACCAGCCCAAATCTCTGACCCCCGCTTCGAAACCCAAGGGGCCCGATTGCCAGGCCAAGTGCGTTTGAAACAGCAAACCTTGACCTGTGGCGTCATAAGGCATTTGGTAGGGGTATTGGAGGGTGCTGCTGTTTTCAATGCTGCGCGCATGGAAAGCATACGTTTGGGTGACGGCTTGGTAACTCAGATCGCCTTGCAGATCGCGCGCGTAAAGACTGCGCAAAATCAAGCCCTGAGCCCCCCATTGCCACTTCCACTGCGGGCCCAGGGCATGGCTTTGCTGCCAATCCAATCCATAACCAGAGAAACCTTTGAGGGTCAATTGCGGGCTGACTTGCCAGTCTTGACTGCCTTTTTCACCATGCACCACGGTGCTTAATCGGCGCGCGGTATCTTCTGAGAGGAGCAATCGACCTGAACTGCGCGCCAGCACAGACAAGCTTTCGGGCCTGTCCTTGAGCAACAACTCGACAGATGCGGACTGGTCGATGCGAACCAAGTTCATGCCAGGTCGGGCTTGCAGATGATCGGCCCAATTGGCTGTGCCAAAGTACTTCAAAGGCAAGGGGTCACTGTGCAAGTCGGACTTGATTTGCAAGGTCATTTTCTCGAGGCCCAACTTGGAGGGCAAGGACGCAAGGTAACCCGGTTGTGTATTCGTGGATTCATCCTCACCTGCATGGGCCACTGCCGCAGCAAAGAACAAGACCAGACGGATCAAGCAGCGCAGAAGTGAGAAAGCAAAAAAACTCATGGGATTGTGAGCAGACAAAAAATTCTCGAGCAACGCAAAGCTTAAGGCAAAAAAGAACCGGCCCAAGGCCGGTTCTCATGGCTGTTAAAAATAGAAATGGATCAAAGTTGAATATCCAATGACACGATGCTGCCGTCTTTGAAAGTCAATAAACCCGAATTCAAATCCAAGGTCCCCACTTCGCTGCCATTGGCATACACCTTTGTGGTCTTGTCACCGTCGGTGAAGGACATTGAAAAACCACTTGTCGCCTCTGACACAGTGGCCTGATTCTTGGCCGTTGCATTCGCACGCGTGATGGTGAATACGACTGAACGGGTGGAGGTTGTGCCCACATAACGGTTATACGTCAAGCTGGTGGCCAATGCGGTATCACCCATGTTGTAGGCTTTACCCGAGGTCGAGAAAATCAACTCTAAACGAGGCTGATCGGGCGCTGTCAAACTGCCGGTAAAAGTCAAGTCTTCAGTGGGTGTGTTATTCACACTTGCGGGCTTGGTGAAATCAAAATTATTGTAATTTTTGATGTTCACATCGAAGACACCCTTCAGGAAATCAGTTTGAACACCGCCAGACGTATTAGAAAAAGTTCCCGAAAATTGCATGTGCGTAGGAATCGTAGAAGTCAGGCTTTTATCTGTGGCTGGGGTATCCACCATCAATACCCCATTCAATGTGGCCGTATTGGTGTTGGAGAAACTGCTGAAGGCCAAATCCAATTTTGCGGTATTGGCGGACTGATCAACAAAAGAGCCTTCTTTCAAACTGATTTCAGCAAGTTTATTTCCACTGCCATCCAGTGAAGACACGGTGCCAGACAAATCAAGTCTCGTGATTTTGAGACTTGAATTTTCAGTCACTTGCGCATTGAGGCTCACACGATCTTTTCCAAAGGTTCGCACTAAAGAAACTCGAACAGGGTATGCACTGTAGTTCAGTTGAAATCCCGGTGGCAATTCACCAGTCAAAGCGTATCTTTGAGGGCGACCATTGCTGTCTCTTGACAGTTCGCTGACGCTGCCCTGAAATACAGAATTTGTATCTTGAAGGTATGCTGTTGTTGGGTTGCATGAGCCTGCTGAATTAGGCGGGCAAGTGTTAAGCACAGCTTTAATGCTGTAGTTGAAAACCCCATCCGTTGAAGTTGGAGTTAATACAAAAGCATGCCCATAAGACAATATATAGTTGTTTGAGCTTGTGATTTGAGCGTAGTAAGCATTGCACAGAATAAATCTTGCATTTGCAGCAGCAGTTGATAGAGATGCTGAGCCTGAGAAGGGGTTATCTTGGTAAAGATTGCAAAACACACTTGGGCTATTCCAATTTCCGTAAGCCAAATTGCCAGTTAAAGTTGATATTTTGGGTGTACTTGTGCGCCCAGCTATGTAGTCTCGGTAAAGCTTGATACCGACGTCCATAGCAGCAAGATCTCTAATTACTTGATCTGTGACTAAGTTGGCACCATCAAAAGATTGCTTGAATTTAAATGCTTGGGCATTGATTTTGCCCTTGGAGGTGCTGGTGGCGCCATCGCTGCTGAACAAGGTGGTCAAGTCGGTGCGAATTTCATCGATCACATTTTTGATCTTGCCAATGACCGTCAATGTACCTGCGTCCTGAGGCGTAGCAGGCGTACAGTTGGTGGTGCAATTGAGCTTGTTGATCGCCTGCACCACAAGCGCCGATTGGCCTTGGAATTTGGGGTCTTGCAAAGTGGTGTTCACCGCAGTGACAAATGCACTTGAAACGTTCACGGTCTGTCCACCCACCTTGGTTTCCAGTTTCAACGTCGTGGTACTGGCTGCCGCGGCCAGGGTCTTTGTGACGCAAGCAGTTTTGTCGGATGCAGAACCAGTGCAACCCAGCGCGCCGTCTTTGGCCATTTGAGAAACCGCAGTCAGCATGATCGTCAGTTTCTGCGCATCATTACTGGCGCCATCGTTTTTGGCGATGGTGGTGGGATTGAAGCCCAACAATTCAGTGATCGTACTTTGGGCTTGGGTGATGTTGCTTGAATTCAAACCACCTGGTGCATTTTTTGCCGCCTCCACCATCATGTGGCTAAAAGGGGTGACGCTGGCCGTTGTTGCCTTGCTGTCCGTTTGCGTAACTGCCGTCATCACAAAATCTGATGGCAAGGTTTGATTGCCCAGCAATTCATCCACGTGAACCGTTCTGCTGTTGGGTTTGATTTTGACGATGTAGCGCTGCCCGGCGGCGGTGCCCACATCCGATATGGTGTAGCTGCCGTCCTCCAAGGTCTCACCCGTTTTGACCAGCGTTTGATTGCCACTGGCATCTAAGCTGTAGACCTCAACTGTGGCGAATTTCAAGACGCCTTTGGCCGCAAAACCCAACAAGCCATAACTGGTCAAGTCAATACCAAAGAGGCCACCACCCCCACCCCCACAACCGACCAGGGAAGTCGCCAGCACACAAGCGGCTAATTTTGAAAAGAGTTTCATCGAACAAACCTAACTTGAATATTAGAAAGTAATTCTATAACGGTAATTCAAATTTACAATGGACTGGCTTTAAATGAGCGACATGAAACTTCTGAACTCGACAATGACTTGCTGCCATAACGCTTTGAATTCATTTCTCAAGCGGATGGCGTGCGTTTTTGTTGCGGCCATGCTGTTCAATGCACCTGCTGCTGCGACATTGATGCCTGTTCAAGCAGATTCAGAAAATGCCACTTTGGTATTCTTCAGAACCCAATATATGGGTTCGGCGCTGGAATCGAAAATCAATATCAATGGCATTGAAATAGCTAAACCGCGGGGCTGGTTTTATTTCACCTTCAAAATACGCCCAGGCACCCACGTTTTAAGCATTGAATCTTCAGGTTTAGTTTCCGATGGAAACAAAAGCACCCGCTCGCTAACGGTTTTGGCAGGTTCAATTCAGTTTTACGAAGTTTATTCAGAAGGTCTTTTTAACAAATTCACTTGGTTTGCGCGAGAAGCTCCCGAAAAAGAAGCATACAAATCAATCAACACCATGTCGCTGAATCCCGTTCAAGTGACACAGGCAGCTTTGGCTTTATCCAACCCCAAAACGGAATTGGTGGTTCGGGAGGGCAAAGTCGACGAATCCACGGCCCAACTGCCCGCTGTTTCTGCGCTGGCAGCTTCACCCATTTCAGTGCTTCCCCTTCCTGATGTCAAAGAAGCCAAGGTCATCGAAGACAACCGCCTCGCTACAGAGGCCCAATTGCGCGAAGAGGCCCGCAGGGCGTCGGAGGCTAAATCCCGCGAAGAAAGCCGACTGGCCGCAGAGACCAAGCTGCGCGAAGAAGCCCTTTTGGCCGCAGAGACCCGCGCGCGTGAGGATGCCCGTTTGGCTACCCAAGTAAAGCAGAGGGAAGAGGCCCGCTTGGCCGCAGAGGCCAAGGCCAAAGAGGAAAGCCGCCTCGCGGCAGAGACCAAATTACGCGAAGAAGCCCGCATCGCCATGGAGAACCGAGCTCGCGAAGAGGCACGGCTTGCTGCCCAGGCCAAGCTGCGCGAAGAGGCCCGCATGGCCGCTGAGGTCAAAGCCAAAGAGGAAAGCCGGCTCGCAGCACAGGCCAAATTACGCGAAGAAGCCCGCATTGCCGCTGAGGCCCAGACGCGCGAAGCCATGCGACTTGCCGCACAGGCCAAGGAGCGAGAAACGGAAGCGACACGCATGGCAGTGCTGCGCGAACAAATCGAGCGAGACAGGTTGTCACTGATCCAACTGGAAAGACAGAACAATGTGAACAACGTGAAATCCGCGCAACAGCCGTTTCGCAGAGCGTTGGTGATTGGCAACGACAACTACCAAAGCGTGACCAAATTGCAAAATGCACGTGAAGATGCTCGTTCGATTGCCCAAAGCCTGGAGTCTGTGGGTTACCAAGTCAGCCTTGAACTGGACAGTACTGAAAAAGGCATGAAACAAGCTATTCGAAAGTTCAAGTCGCAAGTGCAAGGTGGCGATGAGGTGGTGATTTTTTACGCGGGCCATGGAGTGCAACTGGGTGGCTCCAACTACCTCATACCCGTGGACGTGCGCGGTGACAGTGAAGATCAAATCAGAGATGAGGCGATCCAATTGCAGCGCCTTCTGGACGATATGAATGAGCGCAAGGCGCGGCTCACACTGGCCATCGTTGACGCCTGCAGAGACAATCCCTTCGCCAGCAATGGCCGGGTCATCGGCGGACGCGGACTGGCCACAACGGCAGCGGCCACGGGTCAAATGGTCATTTTTTCTGCAGGAACAGGCCAACAAGCCTTAGACAAGCTGGGGCCCAATGACAAAGACCGTAACGGACTGTTCACGCGAATTTTCATTCGCGAAATGCAAAGACCTGGTATCACCGTCGACAGTGTTCTCAGATCCGTGCGCACCAAGGTGGTGGGGTTGGCCCAATCTGTGGGCCATGACCAAGTCCCCGCCATTTACGACCAGGTTGTCGGTGAATTTTTCTTTGTCCGCTGAATGAACGCTTGTTGATCTTGGGCCGCTTAACCTGAGGCCAAAGTTTTCAAACCGCTGGGGTCGAGCAAATTGAGCACCCGCCCACCCCCGCTGATCAGATTCAACTCCCGCAAGTGCCGAAGCACACGCGAAAACGTTTCGGGCGCAATGCCCAGTTGTGCAGCGATCAGACGTTTGCGTTCGCGCAGGGTCACAGCCAAGGCGCCAATGTCGCTGCGCTCGGCGTGGCGCAGCAGCCATTCCGCGCAGCGGGCGTCCGCGTCTTTGGCCAAGCGACTGACCGCCACCTCGGTTTGTTGGCGCTGTGAGCGGGCCAGGTCAAACAACAGGGAATGGGTCGGCTCCGCAACCGCTTGGGCACTTTCGCGAAACTGTGCCGAAGGCACCCATTGCAGATGCGCCTCGGTTTCGCAAATTGCATCCACCACATGCGGCAAGTCGAGCAAACTGGCCGCCGTCTCCAGCCAGCACGGACCCTCCACCACGCTCAGTTGATGGCGCATCTGGCCTTGCTCAAACACCCCCATGAGGATACGCCCGCTCAACACGTGCAGCGCATGGGTGGCGGCTTGGCCGCGGCGAATCAAGGCCGTACCCGGTAAGGTATGGGTCGCGAAATGGACCACATCGGTGTAAGGTGCAATCGTCATGGGACGAATGTGCCAGAGCCAGGCGCGAGCAGCATTGATGCACGTCAAAACCTCTGCGCGACGCTGGCCTTGTCCCGGTGCGAGGCGACCTGCTGCAGGCGTCTTCAAAGCTGCAGACTGAATGCCTCATGCACCGCCGACTGCACAGCCCCGCCCAAAACCGCGCCGCCACCGGCCACGTAAATCCAATCGCCTATCGCCACCGCACCCACGGCGTGGCGCGGCGTGGGCATGGCCGCGTGCGACTGCCAGCTGTCTTGGCTGGGGTCGTAACTCTCCAATTGACCAAACACGGTTTGCTGGCCCGGCTTGTTGATGATGCCGCCCTCGCCGCCCATGGCAAAGAAGCGGTCACGGTAAATCACCATGCCGTGACCCGAGCGGGGCGTGGGCATGGGCGCGCGCAACTCCCAGGTGTCGCGCTCTGGGAGGTAGACATGGTGCAAAGCGGTGTTGTATTCAAAGGTGTTGAAGCGCCCGCCGACCACATGAATCCGGTTTTGATAGGCCACGCAACCCACGTGGTCGCGCGCACCGGGCAGGGCTTTGCGGCGGCTCCAGCTGTCGCTTTGCGGGTCATAGACCTCATGCCAACCCACGCTGGCGCGTTCTTCGGTGGGTGCGGAGGCCCCGCCGATCAGATGCACCTTACCATTCAAGGCCACCGCCGCCGCCGCGCCGCGCGGACGCGGCATGGGGGCGACCGCCTCCCATTGGTTACGGCTCACTTCATACACATAGGCATTGGCATCGGGGTTGCGATTTTGCTCGATAAAGCCGCCAAAGGCATAGATGCGGCCATTCAAGGTCACCACCGCCACATGGTTGGCGCCACGCGGCAAGGCTGCGGCTTGGTGCCAAGTGTCAGTGACCGGGTTGTAAACATGGTGGTAGCCCCGATCGACCCGGCCCTCACCATAGCCGCCGATCACATGCAAGCGGCCTGCATATTCGGTGGCCCAGGCCATCTCGCTGCGCGGAATCGGCAAGGCCGCTTTGGCCACCCAACGGCCTTGCGGGCCTTGGGGGGCAGGGCTTTGCGTGGAGCGTTGCGCGCTCTGATCGGCCGTCAAGTGGTGCGGTTGACCGCCTTGCAAACGGGCATACGGTTCGGCAGACGGGGCCAGCACAGGCAGGTCAGGGTGATGGTGACCGTGCGGGGTTTGGGCGAAGGCCGCATCCACGGCGGCATTCACGGCCACACCGGCGGCCGCTGCAAACAAGGTTCGACGACGGAGGGTCATGGCATGTCTCCTGCTGAATTTACACAATCAAAATAGCGCGGAAATCATTCACATTGGTGTGGGTCGGCCCGGTGACGACCAGATCGTCCAGCGCCTGGAAAAAAGTATAGGCATCGTTGCGCTGCAAGTGCGCGTCCAGTTTCAGGCCTAAGGTTTGCGCGCGTTGCAAGGTGTCGGGCGTGACGCGTGCGCCGGCGTTGTCTTCGATGCCATCAATGCCATCGGTGTCCGCCGCCAAGGCCCACACCCCCGCCTGGCCTTGCAGCCCTTGCGCCAAACCCAAACAAAATTCACCGGCCCGCCCACCCCGGCCTGGGGCCGCACCTTCGGCACGCGGCTTGAGGGTGACGGTGGTTTCACCGCCGCTCAAAATCACACACGGTTTGTGAAAAGCACCCTGCCCTTTGGCCACCGCCCGGGCCAATGCCGCATGCACCTTGCCCACTTCGCGCGACTCGCCTTCGATCTCGTCGCTCAAGATGTAAGCGTTCAAGCCCATGGCACGCGCCGCTTGGGCTGCAGCCTCGAGTGACTGTTGGGGCGTGGCGATCATGTGCAAGGCATGACCCGCAAACACGGACGACGCGGGCTTGGGCGTTTCCCAAACGCCCGCCTGCAAAGCCTGCACCACTTGCGGCGGCACCGCAATCGCATAGCGCTGCAAGATGGCCAGTGCCTGCGCGCAGGTGCTGGCATCGGCCAAGGTCGGGCCGCTGGCGATGATGGACGGGTCGTCCCCCGGCACATCGCTGATGGTCAGGGTCACCACACGGGCGGGCGCGCAGGCCGCTGCCAAGCGACCGCCCTTGATGCGCGAGAGGTGCTTGCGCACGCAGTTCATCTCGGCAATGTTGGCACCGCTGGCCAGCAATTGGCGGTTGATCTCTTGCTTGTCTTGCAGACGGATGCCGTCCGCGGGCAAGGTCAACAGCGCAGAGCCGCCGCCTGAAATCAGGCACAGCACCAGGTCGTTGGCGGTCAATCCGTGTGTCAGCGCCAAGATGCGCTCAGCCGCTTGCAAGCCGGCCGCATCGGGCACCGGGTGCGAAGCCTCGACCACTTCGATGCGCTCTCGCAAACCCGCCGGACGCGGCGGCGTGTGCCCATAGCGCGTGACCACCAGGCCCGACAAAGGTGCGTCTTGCGGCCAAAGCGCCTCGACCGCCTGCGCCATCGCGCCACCGGCCTTGCCCGCACCCAGCACCAGGGTGCGGCCCTGGGGTGGGCTGGGCAAATACGCGGCGGTGTTGAGCAAGGGCAAAGCGCGTTGCACCGCCACGTCATACAACTGGCGCAACACGGTTTGGGGATCGGTCATGGCGAGGGGGTTTGGATGGAGCTGCACAGGCGCCTAGGATAAAGCCATTTGCCTGGCCTTTCGCCCAGCCTGCGCGCGCGCTCAGTCGGCGTAAACCCCGGCCGCTTTGATGATGGGCGCCCATTTGGCCATCTCCGACAAGACAAAGGCCTTGTGCCCTGCCGGGTCGTTGCGCGGGTCATGGATGACGCTGGCACCGCCCGCGTCTTGTTTGCGGATGAACTCGGGGTCTTTCACGGCCACCTTGAGTGCGTCATTGAGTTTTTTCAGCACCGGTGCGGGCGTGCCCTTGGGCGCGTACAAGCCCTGCCAAATGGTGACGGTGAAATCCTTCAGCCCCGCCTCTTGCATGGTGGGCATGTCTTTCAGCACCGGTGAGCTCAAACGCGTGGCGGTGGTGACGGCGAAGGACTTGACTTTTTTGCCCTCGATTTGCGGGATGGTGGTGGTGGTTTGGTCGCACATCAAATCCACTTGCCCGCCGATCAAATCGGTCATGGCTGGCGCCGTGCCTTTGTAAGGCACGGAAGTCATGTCCACCTTCAAGGTCGATTGAAACAACATGCCGCACAGGTGCGATGCCGAGCCTGGCCCGGCGTTGGAGATGTTGATTTTGCCTTTGTTGTTTTGCGCCCAAGCGATCAACTCGGCCATGTTGTTGGCCGGCAAATTGGGGCGGCCAATCAGGTTCATCGGGTTTTCGCTGACCAGGCCCAGGTACTCAAAGTCCTTTTCCACGTTGTATGGCAGTTGGCGGAAAAAGCTCACCAAGGTCGCCTGGGCAATGTGGGTGAACAGCAAGGTGTACCCGTCTGCCGGGGCCTTGGCCACTTTGTTCGTGCCGATGGAGCCGGAGGCCCCGGCCGCGTTGTCGATCACGATGCTGTGGCCGCCCAGCGCCTTGCTCATGGACTGCGCCAGATCGCGCGCGGCTTTGTCGGTCGGCCCGCCAGCGGCATAGGGCAAGACGAAGGTGATGGTTTTATTGGCCGCGGGGTAGTCTTGCGCGCAAGCGCTGCCTGACACCAGCACAGCCCCAAGACCTGCGGCGGCAGAAAAAAAGCAAGCACGCATCATGGTTCCTTTTTGAAGTGAATGGCCACCGCCACCCCAGGCCCTCATGCCAAAGCCTGGCACACCGCCTGGGTCACGTCCACCGTGCGGGCGCTGCCGCCCAAGTCGCCGGTGTGCAACGCCGGGTTGGCGGTCACTGCTTCGACCGCTTGCATCAGGCGCTGCGCAGCCGCGTTTTCGCCCAGGTGCTCGAGCAACATCACGCAGCTCCAAAACGTGCCGACCGGATTGGCCAAGCCCTTGCCCATGATGTCAAAGGCCGAACCGTGAATGGGTTCAAACATGCTGGGGTAGCGCCGCTCGGGGTCGATGTTGCCGGTGGGTGCAATGCCCAGGCTGCCCGCCAAGGCGGCGGCCAGGTCACTCAAAATGTCAGCATGCAAATTGGTGGCCACCAAGGTGTCCAGCGTGGCCGGGCGATTCACCATGCGGGCGGTGGCCGCGTCCACCAACTCTTTGTCCCACTTCACATCGGGGAACTCGCGGCTGATCTCCAGCGCAATTTCGTCCCACATCACCATGGCATGGCGCTGGGCGTTGGACTTGGTGACCACCGTCAGCAATTTGCGGGGACGCGACTGCGCCAGCTTGAAGGCGTAGCGCATGATGCGCTCGACACCCACACGGGTCATCATGCTCACATCGGTGGCCACTTCAATCGGATGACCTTGGTGGGCGCGGCCGCCCACACCGGCGTACTCGCCCTCGGAGTTTTCGCGCACGATGACCCAATCCAGGTCTTGCGGTGCGCAGCGTTTGAGCGGCGCATCGATGCCCGGCAAGATGCGCGTGGGGCGCACATTGGCGTACTGGTCAAAGCCTTGGCAAATTTTGAGGCGCAAGCCCCACAACGTGATGTGATCGGGAATGTGCGGGTCGCCCGCCGAACCGAACAAGATGGCGTCTTTGTCGCGCAGCGCGTCCAGGCCGTCCTGCGGCATCATCTCGCCATGCTGGCGGTACCAGTCGCCGCCCCAACCGAAGTTTTCAAACTCAAAAGCAAAGGTGCCAGCCGCTTGCGCCAGCGCCTGCAGCACTTGCTGGCCCGCAGGAATGACTTCTTGACCGATACCGTCGCCGGGGATGCATGCAATTTTGTAGGTTTTCATGATGATCTTTTTAAAACACAGCCGACTCTAAGCGTTTCGACCCAGGACACAAGCCCAGCGAGTTAAAGTGGCGACAGTAAATCGACCTTCTGACATGACCTGCCTGCTGATTCACCGCGCCCACTGCATCGCCACGCAAGACGATGCGAACACCGAACTCAAAGACGCTTCGCTCTTGCTGCGCGATGGGCGAATTGAACGCATCATCGCGGCCAGCGAAAACACCGACGAACTGATCCAGCAGGTCGACGAAGTCATCGACGCCAGTCGCCACGTCGTGGTGCCCGGCCTGATCAACACCCACCACCACATGTACCAATCGCTCACCCGGGCGATTCCGGCTGTGCAAAACGCGGAGCTCTTCAGTTGGCTCCAAGGGCTGTACCCGATCTGGGTCGGCCTCACGCCCGAGATGGTGCGGGTCTCCAGCCAAGTGGCCATGGCCGAGTTGCTGCGCAGCGGCTGCACCACCAGCAGTGACCACCTCTACATTTACCCCAATGGCGTACGCCTGGACGACAGCATCGAAGCGGCGCACACCATCGGCATGCGTTTTACCGCCACGCGCGGCAGCATGAGCGTGGGCCAGTCGCAAGGCGGCCTGCCGCCCGACAGCGTGGTCGAAAAAGAACCGGCCATCTTGAAAGAAACCCAGCGCCTGATCGAAGCCTGGCACGACGCCAGCTTCGGGTCCATGACCCATGTGGCCGTGGCACCCTGCTCGCCGTTCAGCGTCAGCCAAGACCTGATGCGCGAATCGGCCACATTGGCCCGCGCCTACCAAGTGCGCCTGCACACGCACCTGGCCGAGAACGATCACGACATTGCCTACACGAAAGAAAAGTTCAACTGCACGCCCGCGCAATATGCGCAAGACCTGGGTTGGGTCGGTGATGACGTGTGGCACGCCCACGGCGTCAGGCTCGACGACGAAGGCACGTATTTGTTTGCGCGCACCCGCACCGGTATTGCCCACTGCCCCTGCAGCAATATGCGCTTGGCCAGCGGCATCTTGCCGCTGCGCAAAATGCTCGACGCCGGTGTGCCGATTGGCTTGGGGGTGGACGGCAGCGCCAGCAACGATGGCGCGCACTTGCTCAATGAAGCGCGCCAAGCCATGCTGTTGGCGCGTGTGGCCCAAGCCATGGCCCCACCGCGCCAAGAGAACGGGCGCACCGTGTTCGGCTGCGATCTGGGCCCCGCCGAAATGACACCCCGCGACGCCCTGCGCCTGGCCACACGCGGCGGCGCACAGGTGCTGGGCCGTGCCCACGAACTGGGGCAAATCACAGCCGGCTTTTGCGCCGACATCGCGATGTTCCGTACCGACACCCTGAGCATGGCCGGCGGCGCGGTGCACGACCCGGTGGGCGCGCTCTTGCTGTGCGCCAGTGACCACGCCGACTACACCATCGTCAATGGCCGCGTGGTGGTGCGCCAAGGTGAGATCACGACGGTGGACATGGGGCCGTTGATTGAGCGGCACAACCAACTGGCGCTGCAATTGGCGTTGGGAGCGAAGTGAAGCCTGAAGATCACAGTCCGATCAACTGTCGGCTTTGATCCCCAGTTCATGGGTCAGGCTTTTCCAGCGCAGCAGGTCTTCACGCAAAAACCGGGCAAAAGCGTCAGGCCCCAAGCCGGTGGGCTCCAGGCCTTGGCCGCGCAAGCTGTCAACGATCTCCGGCAAAGCCAAAATTTGTGCGGTGTCGGCGGCAATTTTGTCGACAATGCTGCGCGGTGTGCCTGCAGGCGCGAGCAGACCAAACCAGCCACTGGTGTCGAGTTTGGCCACACCGGCTTCACCGAAAGTCGGCACCTCGGGCAGCACCTTGGAGCGCACCGTACCGACCAGCGCTAAGGCTCGCACGCGACCACTTTTCAGATGCGGCATGGCCGTGCCAATGGAGTTGAATGAGCTGACCACCTGGCCGCCCATCAGGTCCACGATCGAAGCGGACTCGCCTTTGTAAGGGATGTGCGTCAGGTCGATGCCGGCGCCGCGCTTGAGGGCTTCGCCGTAAATGTGAAAAGAAGACGCGTTGCCAAACGACGCGTAGTTCAGGGGTGCGCCACGGGCTTTGGCCACCTTGGCGGCCTCAATAAACTCACCAATGGTTTTGTAGGGCGAGTCGCTGCGCACCAAGAGCACGACTTCGGAGCGGATGAACTGCACAATGGGCGTGAAGTCGCGTTCTGCATCCCATGGCACTTTGGGCATCAAGGCCGGGGCTTGGACCAGCGATGTGAAAGTGGAGAGCAAGGTGTAGCCGTCGGCCGGTGCGCGCGCGACATATTCCGTCCCAATCACCGTGGTGGCACCGGGTTTGTATTCCACCGTCACCGGTTGCCCCCAACGCACCGACAGTTTCTCG
>CANGEE010000064.1 GCA_947452635.1 Comamonadaceae bacterium
ACCGCTGACGTGGTGGCCAAGCAGTTGAGTGATTGGGGCATCCCGATTCACCGTGGCATGGGCACCACCGGCGTGGTGGGCATCATCCACGGGCGCGATGGCGGTGCTTGCGGCCGTGGCGTGGGTCTGCGCGCCGACATCGATGCTTTGCCCATGCAAGAGTTCAACACCTTCGCCCATGCCAGCCAACACCAAGGCAAGATGCACGCTTGCGGTCACGACGGCCACACCGCCATGCTGCTGGCGGCGGCGCAGCACCTGGCCAAGCACCGCGACTTTGACGGCACGGTGTACGCTATTTTCCAACCCGCCGAAGAAGGCGGTGGCGGCGCGCGCGAGATGATCAAAGACGGCTTGTTCGAGCAGTTCAAAATGGAAGCTGTGTTTGGCATGCACAACTGGCCCGGTGGCGCGGTGGGCACGTTCGCGGTCAGCGCGGGGCCGGTCATGGCGTCGAGCAACGAGTTCAAAATCACCATCCGTGGCAAAGGCGGTCACGCTGCCATGCCCCACACCGGTGTGGACCCGGTGCCGGTGGCCTGCCAAATGGTGCAGGGCTTTCAGACCATCATCACCCGCAACAAAAAGCCGGTGGACGCGGGCGTGATTTCGGTCACCATGATCCACGCCGGTGAAGCCACCAACGTGATCCCAGATTCGTGTGAGTTGCAAGGCACGGTGCGCACCTTCAGCATCGAGGTGTTGGATCTGATCGAAAGCCGCATGCGGCAAGTGGCGATGCGCATCAGCGAAGCTTTCGACACCGAATGCGTGTTTGAATTTGAGCGCAACTACCCGCCCACCATCAACAGCCCGGCCGAGGCTGACTTTGCCCGCCGCGTGATGCACGGCATTGTGGGCGAGGCCAACGTCTTGCCCCAAGAACCGACCATGGGCGCCGAGGATTTTTCCTACATGCTGCAAGCCAAACCCGGCGCGTACGTGTTCATCTCCAACGGCGACGGCGGACACCGCCACATGGGCCACGGTGGTGGCCCTTGCACCTTGCACAACCCCAGCTATGACTTCAATGACGAACTGATTCCTTTGGGCGGCACTTACTGGGTCGAGCTGGCCACGCAATGGTTAGCCCAGCCGGCACAAGCCTGAAGGCGCGCCTGACGAAGACACAGACGGCAAAAAGCCGCGACCTCGTATCATCCAGGCCTACAGGACTCACCGCAAGGCATGGACATGAACACGACCCCTTCTTACAACGCACGCATTTTGATTTTGGGCGGTACCGGCTTTGTGGGTCGCCACGTGTGCGAGCAACTGGCGCGCTGGGGGGTGTACATGACGGTGCCCACACGCCGCGCCCTCAACGCTGCCAAGGTGCAAAGCCTGCCGCGCCTGACGGTGGTAGAAGCCAATATTCACGATCCCGCACAACTGCAGCAACTCGTGCACGGGCATGATGCGGTCGTCAATTTGGTGGCCATCTTGCACGGCAGTGCTGCAGCATTTCAACACGCCCATGTGCAGTTGGCCCGCACCATTGCGCGCGCTTGCGTCAACGCGGGGGTGCGCCGCTTGGTGCACGTCAGCGCCTTGGGCGCGGCGGTGGATGCCCCTTCGCAGTACCTGCGCAGCAAAGCCGGTGGTGAAGCCGTGTTGCACAGCGCCGGGCTGGATTTGACCGTGCTGCGACCGAGTGTGATTTTTGGTGCAGATGACAAATTCATGAACGTTTTTGCCCAACTGCAATCGGTGTTCCCCTTGATTCCCCTGGCGGGCGCGAACACGCGCTTCCAACCCGTGTGGGTGGGCGATGTGGCGCAGGCCGTGGTGCACTGTCTGCAAGACGTTCGCACGGTGGACCAGACCTATGCACTGTGTGGCCCCGAAGTGTTCACCCTGGCGCAGTTGGTGCAAAGCGCTGGACGTTGGGCGGGTGTGAACCACGGCCAAGGTCGACCCGTTTTTGGCATTCCGTATGCGCTGGGTTGGTTGCAAGCCGCGTTGATGGAATTGGCCCCGGGCCAACCCCTGATGAGCCGCGACAACCTGCGCTCGATGAAGGTTGACAACGTGGCCACGACGCAGTTGCCCGGCCTGCCTGCGCTGCACATTCAACCCGCCTCCTTGGCTGGTGTCGCTCCGGGTTATTTAGGCGCACGCGGCCCGCGCAGTGGCTTGAACCGGTTGCGCGAAGCTGCGGGTCGATAAGCCCAAACTGACAAATCCACAAGCTGAATGCCTGCTCTATCATGTGAGCTCTTGAAAATACAGCGACCAGGGAGGTCACATGATTCAGCTCTTTATTGGCAACAAAAATTATTCTTCATGGTCCATGCGACCTTGGGTGCTGCTGCGTCAGGCAGGGATTGCATTTGAAGAAGTCATGCTGCGCTTTGACAGCTTTGACGCCAGTTCCACCTTCAAAAACGGGCTCAAAGACATCACCCCGGTGGGCAAAGTGCCGGTGCTGGTAGATGATGGTTTCGCGGTCTGGGACACGCTGGCCATTGCCGAGTACGTGGCCGAGCAATTCCCAGAAAAAAAACTGTGGCCCACCCATGCGCACGCGCGTGCCCGCGCCCGCAGCGTGTGCGCCGAAATGCACAGCGGCTTTGGCGGACTGCGCAACGCCTGCCCGATGAACATTGAAGCGCACCTGCCCGACGTGGGTGCGCTGGCCCTGCGTGACAACACCGCCGTGCGCGCCGATCTTCAGCGCATCATCACCTTGTGGAGCGACTTGCTCGCGGCGCACCCAGGCCAGATGCTGTTTGGCGCGTTCAGCGTTGCCGACGCCTACTTTGCACCGGTGGTGATGCGCCTGAAAACCTACGCCCTGCCAGTGCCCGCCGATGTGCAGGCGTATATGGACCGCGTTTGCGCCCTACCTGGTGTCAAAGCCTGGATCGATGGGGCCTTGGCCGAGAAAGACTTCATTGACTTTGAAGAGCCTTTTCGCTTGCACGCTTAAACCGTCCCCTGCCTGACCATGACTGAACAGATCTTTGCCGTCGGCGGTGCCATTCGCGATGCCTTGCTGGGCTTGCCCGTCAAAGACCGCGACTGGGTCGTGGTCGGCAGCACGCCCGAACGCATGGCAGCCCTTGGCTACCTGCCGGTGGGCAAAGACTTTCCGGTGTTTTTGCATCCGGTCACGCGGCAAGAATATGCCCTGGCCCGCACCGAGCGTAAAACCGCGCGCGGCTACAAAGGCTTTGCGGTACAAGCCTCGCCGGAGGTCACTTTGGAAGAAGACCTGGCCCGGCGCGACCTGACCATCAACGCCATGGCGGTGGCGCAAGCATGGACGCAGGGCACCCCCTCCGCCGAACACATCAGACAACACCTGCAAGACCCCTACGGCGGCCTGCAAGATTTAGAGCACAAAGTGCTGCGCCACGTGACACCCGCGTTCAAAGAAGACCCTGTGCGCATTTTGCGTGTAGCCCGTTTTGCGGCGCGCTTTCCAGACTTTACCGTCGCTCCCGAAACTCTGGCCTTGATGCGCGAGATGGTGCAAGGGGGTGAAGTGGACCACCTGGTGCCCGAGCGCGTGTGGCAAGAACTGGCACGCGGCCTGATGGGCGAGCTACCTTCGCGCATGCTGGAGGTGCTGCGCGCCTGCGGCGCCTTAAAGGTGCTGTTGCCCGAAGTGGACTGCCTGTGGGGCGTACCCCAGCGGCCTGAATACCACCCTGAGATAGACACCGGCGTGCACCTGATGATGGTGCTCGACATGAGCGCGCAACTGCAGCAGCCTCTGCCTGTGCGTGTGGCTTGTCTGTGCCACGATCTGGGTAAAGGCACCACCCCGACCGCTGACCTGCCGCGCCATATTGGCCACGAACAGCGCAGCGTGCGCCTGCTGCAAGGCCTGGCAAAGCGCCTGCGCATGCCAGTGGACTGCCGCGAACTGGCTGAAGTGGTGGCGCGAGAACACGGCAACATTCACCGCAGCGGCGAACTTAACCCCGCCGCCACCCTGCGCTTGCTGGAGCGCTGCGACGCCCTGCGCCAACCCGCGCGCATGCTGGCCGTGTTGTGGGCCTGTGAGTGTGATGCACGGGGACGGGCAGGCCGGCAAGACCAAGCCTATCCTCCAAGGCAAGGACTGACAGCGGCACTGGACTGCGTTCGATCGGTTGCCACCGCCCCCCTGGCCCGTCAAGCCCAACAAGAAGGGTTGAGCGGTCAAGCCATCGGGGAGCGCATCCAAGCCGCGCAAATTCAAGCCTTGCTGCATCTGCAAAACCTCTGACTTGGGGTTGTGCCCATGACAGCAACCTGAGGCATCAAGGTGTGTCTGGGGTGATCTCCAGAATACGGCGTTGACCCCCTGCTTGCATCCACAAGCGCAGGGGCAAGCCATCGGCAGGCACTTGCTGCGCCACCAAACGCTGACCGGCACCGTCAAATGCCAACCATGCGGGCAAGTCTTGACCCTGCTCCCCAGTCACGCGCACCCGTGTCTCCTTGCTTGCGCAAGACAGCAATGCCAGTGGCAATTGAAATGCAAAACCCTCTGGCGCCACCGCAAGAGCATGGGGTACCAGCACCGATAAACCCACAGCCGCCTGGCCATCGGGTTGCGCCAACCATTTGAAAACAACACCTGAAGCGTCGGGCGCAAGGGCCTGGTCGCTCGCCACACCTGCAGGCCCGCAAGGGTCTCGGGCAACATCAGTGAGCTGGCCCAACTCGAGCGCAGCCGGCCTGATTTCGCTGGCTCCGCGCAGATCGGTCACGCCCTCCGTCTTGGGCATGGCCAACGGCCTCGGATTGGGGGCCGCTGCCACAGCCGCATTGACCGTCAAGGTGCCAGGGACATACTTTATTTGGTAATTCAAGGCGTCAAGACCGGATGGCACGAGCGGAAAGTCACCCGGCAGGATGGCCCCTTGACTTGCGCCACCGTAGACCAATTGACCCTTTAAAACAGCCGGTGTATCGCCCGCAATCCATCCTGCATATTGAACACCGTTACCACCTTGGTAAGCCAGGCCATCTTGCGTTTTAAAAGCATCGTTACCCGTCACCGACAAAATGGCTTTGCTGATGTCAGCGGTGGTGCTGGCCGTGGAGGAGACCAGGTTGTAGTTGCCCGCGTCCGCGCCGCTCAAACTGATAGCGGTCACGCTCACCGCCTTGCCCGTGCCCACGTTCTTGTCGCCAAACGCCGCGCTTTGGCTCAGCGTCAGCACATCGCCGCTGATCCGGTCGTCGCTGCGCGTGACGCTGGCGCTCAGGCCGCCGTCATACACCTTGTTCACGCCGCTGTAGCTCAGGTTCAGGGTTTTAGCGGTGATGTCCGCTGTCGTCGCCGTCGTCGTCGAGGCCAGGTTGTAGTTGCCCGCGTCCGCGCCGCTCAAGGTGATGGCGCTCACGTTCACCGTCTTGGCCGTGCCCACGTTTTTGTCGGTGAACGCGGCGCTTTGGCTCAGCCTCAGCACATCCCCGCTGATCCGGTCGTCGCTGCGCGTAACGCTGGCGCTCAGGCCGCCGTCATACACCTTGTTCACTCCGCTGTAGCTCAGGTTCAGGGTTTTAGCGGTGATGTTGGCTGTGGTGTTTGCCGTGGTCGTCGCCAAGCTGTAGTTACCAGCGTCGGTGCCGCTCAAACTGATGCCACTGATACTCACGGCCTTGCCCGTGCCCACGTTCTTGTCAGCGAAGGCAGCGCTGTCGTTGACAGTCAATGCATCGCCTGCCAAGCGGTCGTCTGTGCTTGTCGCCGTAGCCGACTGACTGCCGTCATAGGTTTTGTTCACACCGCTGAAGGCGACGGTCAAGGTCTTGGCATTCACCGTCAGCGTGCCCGAGGTGGTGCCGCTTGCCACCGCATAGCCCAACTGACTGCTGGTGGCTCCACCTGTGGCCGACAAGGTGTGTGTGCCCGCGGTGTATTTGCCTGAGGTTGAGGTGCTACCCCCTACCGTGACCGTGGGTGTGGTGGCGCTGCCAAAGGCTTGGCTGTAGGTGTCACCATTCACACTGTCGCTGACGGAGAACGTGTTGGTCAACGCGTCCCCATAAGCGATGGTTTGGTCGTTCACAGCACGCGTGATGGTGGGTTGTTGGCGGTAAATGGCGTTCAAGCCGGTACCCAATGCCAGCGAGTAATTGGTTGTGCCTTCGTCGCTGCCATAACGGAAACGCCCTGACCCATTGCCGCCCACCAAGGTGGCCAAGCCCGTGCTGCCACCGATGCTGCCGCTGTAGAGCGTGGCGGCCCCCCCCGCCCCCACCGACACCGCGCCGCTGCCACTGATCAACAAATTACCACCTGCGGCCACCCCAGCGGCAGCAGCACTGCCCGCATTGAGGGTCAGGGCATTCGCTGTGGTGTTGCTGGTGCTGACCGCTTGCGATACCGTCAAGTCTCCACTGGTGGTGGACACAGCCACCACGCCGCTGGCCGACACACCGTTGGTGGCGCCTAGGGTGCCCAGCGTGAGCGCGGCACCGTTGACAAAGGTTAGACCACTGACCCCTGTGGCAGCCAAGGTGCCAATCGCGTTGCTGGTGCTGTCGAGCGTGACATTGCCGCCCGAAAGCAGCAAGTTGCTGGCCGACAGCGCCCCACTGGCACCGTCGGTGACCGTGCCTGAGCTGTTCAGGCTGATGGTGTTGGTGCCGGTGGCGGTGAGCGCCGCGTTGATGGCCAGATCACCCCCGAACAGATTGATGGGGCCGGCAATGCTGATGGCATTGGGCACCGTGATGCCGGACGTATTGCCCGATTTGCCCAGATTCAAGCCCGAGAGGGTGTTACCCAAACTCCAACCTGTGGTGCTGAAGGCCGAGCTGAAACTGCCGCTATTGGGTTGAATGGTGAGGATGCCAGTGCCATCAAAGCCGCTGGAGCTGGTGGTGGGGGCATCGTTTTGCCACACCAGGGTGCCGCCGTTGATATGGGTGGGGCCGCTGTAGGCTGGGTTGTTTGGCAATGTCAGGGTGTTGTTACCTTCCTTGCTCAAAGCACCGAGACCCGTGATGGCATTGGTCACGCTGATGTTGTCGCTGCGGTTGAAGGCCAGCGTGGCACCCGAGGCCACGCTCACAGCGCCGGACCCCAGCTGGCCCGCAGCACCACCATTGCCCACCCTGTAAGTACCAACGTTCACCGCCACAGTGTTGTATGGCAAGGTCGTCAAACCACTGGTGGGATCTGCAGTGATGGCAACTGAACCCGCACCATTTTTGGTGATGACACCACCGTTGACCATGGGCACCTCAATCGACAAATCCGCCGTGGCGGTGCTGGTGCCGGCAGCGGTGTTGAAGATCACATTACCCGTGGAGGTGGTGTTCAGCCCCCAATTGGCGCCCACCGTGCTGTAGAAGCGGTTTTGCGCACCGCCATTGGTGGTAAAGGTCAGGCTGCCTGAGACAATCAGATTGGTCGTGTTCTGCATCAACTTGACCGTGCCACCGCCGCTGGCGTCAAAAATGATGTTGGTCCCTAGCCTGTAAGTACGGCTTAAGCGGGTTGAGTTCAGTCCTAGCGAGCTGCCGTTGTTGATGCGGATGGCACTGCCGGTGAAGGTGTTGTCATTGGGTGATGACAAGGTGAGTTGCCCAGCGTTGATGATCAAATCACCCGTAAAACCCGCGCCGAAGTTGTTGGTCAGCGTCAGGTTGCTATTGGCCAGCTGACTGACGCTGCCTGCCCCGTTGATCACGGAGCTCAGCGTCTGATCATCGCTGCGTTTGTAGGCCAACGTGGCGCCTGAGGCAATGTTCATTGTGGTCGAAGCAAAGCTGCCCACGGTGCCGTTGTTACCGATTTGCAGTGTGCCTCCATTCACCGAAACTTGGTTGCCGCTGGCTCTAGAGCCGTTGGCGCCGGTGATGATCAGTGTTCCAGCCCCTGATTTGGTGAGCTGTAGTGGGAAGGGGTCACCGATCACGCCAGAATAAATGCCGTCGGTGGCTTGATTGAAGGTGACCATGCCATTTCGGAGCGCGAAGTTACCCGAACCGCTGATGTTGCCACTGCTTGCCGTCATATTTACGTTCAAGGAGCTAACGGTCGTAGAAATATTCGCATTCAGCACAATGCTGTCGGCCGCATTGAGTGTCAGCGTCGCTGCGCCCCCGGCAGTCTTGGCAATGGCGTTGTTGACTGTGATCACCCCCGTACCCGAGCTGCCCGTGAGGCCAGAACCGCTGGCATTGGTGGTGTCCACCGTGAAGCTGGTGCCGGTGTCCAAACTCCCCTGGATGGTCAGGGCCTCTGCGGCATCAATGGTGTAGTTGTAAGGGTCCAGCAGCCACAATCCACCTGCACCTTGGTCGGACCCGGCGTTGATCGTGGCCCCGACGATGTCAACCCGGTGGCCCGAGGTTTCAATCTTCCCACCATCCCCCCCTTGGGCACCGCCTCGCGCAAGAATGCTGCCATGGACGGTGGTTTGACTCTCGGCATTATGGACATCGCTCCACAACACCACCTTGCCACCGTCGCCGTTTTGGGTGGCGCTGGCATCGATGCTGGCACCTGCGTCCATGCTCACTTTCGTGGCTTGGCGTATGCCGTTGCTGCCTTGCCAGTCGCCCCCCACCAAGACCGTGCCGCCCCCGGTTGCGCCTTGGGCCTGCAACTGGGCCCCCGGCAACAAGTTCACCGTGTCTGCGGTGAGCGTGATTTGCCCTGCCTTGCCGCTGTCACTGTTGACTTGCAAAACACCATTGACTTGCACGGTGCCACTGGCATCGAGCACGATGCGCCCATTGCGCTCTTGCAAAGCATTGGCACTGATGACCCCGCCGCTGTGCACCACGCTGCCTTGCAATTGGTCCACGGCCTGCGCTGACAAAATCACCAAGCCACCCTGCGCCTGGACCGCTTGACCGTTTTCGACCAAGGCCCGCACCGTGGCCGGACTGACGCGCAGTGCGCTCAGTTGCTGGCCTTGCATTTGCAATTCAATGACCTCGCCCGCCGCCAAAGCCACGGTGCCCAATTGGGCCACAATCACGCCTTGATTGCGCACCTCGGGCGCCAGCAGGGCGATATAACCGCCCAGTCCGGCTTTGAGATCGCCTTGGTTCAAAATGGCCCCCGTGGCGCCATTACGGGTGAATCGGTATTGACCGGCCATGAAGTCGGCATTGCTGATGCTGTGGGTGGTTGCCGTCAGGCTGCCCACATCCACGCTGGCCCCCTTGGCAAACACCATGCCGTTGGGGTTGCTGAAGAACACCTGGCCCGGCGCGCTGATGCGCCCCCAAATTTGGCTGGGGTTGCTGTCCAGCACCCGGTTCAAAATGGTGCTGGCGCTGTTGGGTTGCATGAACTGCACGGCGGCGGCGCTGCCCACGTTGAAAGTTTGCCAATCCACCACCGCTTGGGCACTGGTCTGTTGGATGTTGAGCGTTGCCGCGCCAGAGGGACTGATGCGGGCTTGCCCGGCCACCACTTGCCCGCCCGTGGGCAACTGCGTTGCAGCGGGCGGAGCGGCAAAGGCCAGGCCCACTGCACACAAACTCCATACCAACGGCTGCAGCGCATAAGACCCGCACAATGCAAGCCCTGTCCTGGACGCAGCGCCCCGGCGCAGGCTGTGGGTTTTGCCCCGCCCACGCACAGTTTCTGCCACCGCCACCCAACCGCAGGTGCAGGCATTCCAGACGATTTTGTAATGGTGATTCATAAGCTGTTCATCCTGGCCGTGTGGGGTTCAACTCAAAAGAACGCCGTGGCGCTGAGCCAAAAACGGTTGCGCTCTAAAGTGCCGTCTTGGTCATTGCCTGCCGCATTGGGCGCGGGATTGACGCCCAACCGGCGCGCCCAAGTTGCTTTCAGATTCAGCCCCCCACTGGATTGCCAGGACAGCGCCAAGCCCGCGCCCTTGAGTCTCAATACGTTGGTGAGTGCTGCGCCCGAGAAATCGTTGTGGCGGTTGACACGGACTTGACCCCAGTCGTAAAAACCGGTCAAGGCAAACCCTTGGGGCCAAAATGTGCGCAGCTCCAAATTGACCATTTGCCCCTCGCTGCCACCCGCTTCGTTGGCCGGGTAGGCCCGCACGCCGTTCGCGCCACCCAGGTAAAACCGCTCGGAGCTGTCTAAGTTTTTGCTGGCCAACTGACCGGCATATGCGGTATACAAAGCCACATCTTGGCCCAGAACCTGCTGCCTTGCGGCCAGAAAGCGCAGCTTGGCAAAGCCGCCTTGTGTGCGGGCGGCGTTCATGTCACCGACTTGATTGGGTGACCCGTTCAAGTTGACCTGACCATTGACCCAACTGGCGTTGAAGAGGTTCGCACCACCACCACCCCAACTGTCTTCGCTGTTGCCCGTCAATCCCAAGCTGAAGTTATGGGTGCTGTAATGGCTGCTGACACGGGCGTTGGCTTGGTTGTCAAAGTTTTTGCTGTCGGCGCTGACCATCAGACTGAGGTTGCCCTGCCGGGTGCGCACCCACGGGTACATGGCCTCTAAGCCCAAGCTGTCTGAACGGCCTTGTGCATGCAAGGCCAACAACTCGGGGGCGACCAAGCGGTATTGCAAATAGGAGGCATTGGCCCCCACGCGCCAGCCCGCATCGCCCACGGGGATCCCATAGCCCAATCGCAGGTAGTCGCTGCCGAGGCTTTGCGCCCAATTGGCGCCCAGTGCGTCCCCGCTGCCGCTGGGACTGCGCCATTCGGCATTGGCACTGAAACGGTAACGACCGGTCGCGGCTGCACCGGTGTTGTCAGCGCTCACATCGCCCGCCCCCATCGCCGTGTCGGTCACCCGAACCACTGCGTCGGTGGTTTGCGGCGCGTCACCCTCGACCAGCGCCATCGACACGCGCGCACCGCTGAGTGCATTGGCGATCAGATCGGCGCGATCGAGCAGGTCTGCGTTCAGGGGGGCGCCTGGCGCTAGCTGGGCCTGAATGATGTTTTGAACTTGGGCCCTGCGCACGCGCCGAGGCGCTTCGCCTTCAAATTTCACTTGACCCAACACCGACTCCACCACTTGGACCGTCACCACGCCTTGCGTCACGTCTTGCGGCGGTAAAAAAACACGCACCACCCAACCATCGCGGCGATAGCGCTTGGCCACGGCGGTGGCCGCTGACTGCAATTGCGCAAAGTCCAAGGTTCGCGAAACATAGGGCTGAACGGCCTGCTCCAGTGCGGCGCTGCTGATCAATGTGTTGCCAGCAAACACAAACCGCTGGACGGCCACCCTCACGCCAGTGAGCGACGGGCGCTCTTCAGATGGGGCTGGGGACTGGAGGGGGGCCGGCGCTTGCGAACGCCGGGGTTGCGTCGACTCGAACTGCTGCCGAAGGGCACCGGCATCAGGCACCGTTTGGGCCAGTGCAAGACTCACACCGCCCTGAATCAATCCCAGCACACGGATTAGTTTGATCATTAAACGAATCTCAAATTATCAAAATTGAAAGCAATTATAGGCACCTTCTTCTATTTTTTTTCAAATGATTTGTCGACCCCTTGGGCCTGTGCGCGCGCCGCCGCCCGCACTGCCGCGGCCTGTGGTGTAAGGCCTCTTGCAAGCGCATCTGGTGCATGGACTCACGCTTGCGCGTGGGCGCAGTGACGCGCTCGAATTCAAGGGACCCGGCCCTTTTATTCACCGCGTTGGCAAGCGCTGCCAAAGCTTGCATCCAGAAAGCGCATCCGACGTAACAAAAACATAAAAATTGTGACTAATGAGAAAAATTTTAATAAAAATCACAAAAATTTGATATTTAAAAAAATTTAGGTATACTTAGGTGTCTGTTTAATTAAAATTAAGAATTTAAACATCATTTGTTCTGCAATGAACGCGACGACCCAAGGTGACGACATGAACTTTCAAATTTGCAAGAAAACTCTCTTCCCAATTCGCCCCAGGGTACATGGGGCTGGCCCGATGACGGTGACACTGGGCTTGTGCTTGATGTTGGCCTTGCCAGCATGCCGCGTGTTCGCACAGAACCCAGGCCCACACAAACCCCTGGCCGCTTTCACCATTGAAGGCCTGTACGCAGCAGCCAACCAAACCCACCCTTTGTTGCAGGCCGCCAGACTGGAAGCCCAAGCGGGCCAGATCGATGTCAGCGCCATCGAGCGTCAGCGCTGGCCAAGCGTGTCAGCGGTGGTGGAGTCGAACACGGGCAATGCATCTTCCCTGCCTTCGCACAGCCTGCGGGTTCAGCAAATCGTGTGGGATGGGGGGCTGGTGTCATCCCGCATCACCGAGGCCGAAAACCAGGTGCTCATCAGCAAACTGCGGGTTCAATTGCAGCAGAGGCAGCTTTTCTTGCAAATCACGAATGCTTGGCAGTCCCTGTTAGCGGCCCATGCCCGGATCCAGGTCGCCCAAAAAACCATGGACCGGCTCAATGGCTTCAAAGTCCAAATGCAACGCCGGGTGGACGCCGAAGCTTCTTCACGGATCGACTTGGTCCTGGCCAACTCTCGGCAATTGCAAACCCAAGTTGAGTTGGATGCAGCCCAAAGAACCCTGAAAGTGGCCTTGCTCAAATTGGAACAATTGTCGGGCGAGGTGAATTTGCGCCAGCGCTTACCCACCCTGGCCCCGTTTCCCGGCTTAGGAACGACGGCCCCGTTTGTCAGTCAGTTGCAACAAACCGACTGGGTGGACTTGGCCACCCGCGCACCCGCGGTGCAAGTGGCCCGCGGCGACGTGGTTTCCGCACACAACCGCTTGCGCAGCAAAGAGGCAGAAAGATGGCCGCAGTTGTATGTGCGCGTGGACAAGCCCGTGGGCAACAACTACCTCAACGCCAACAACGCCACGGTGACCTTTGCCGGCTTGAGTTACACGCCGGGAGCCGGCTTTGCCAATGTGGTCGAAGCCCAGGCGCTGGCCAAACGCATCGCCAAGTCCGAGCAGGGGGTGGATGTGGCACTGAAAGACATTCAAGAAACCTTGCAAAACGACCGTGAAGAGTTTCTGAATGCCTACGCTCAGATCGCGGCTTTAGAAAAATCAGTGGAGGGTTCCGACATGGTGTTGGCTTCGTTCGAGCGTCAATTCCAGGCGAACCGCAAAACCTGGTTGGATCTGCTCAACCAAGTGCGTGAATTGGCACAAAACGAATACGCACTGGTCGATGCACAAGCCAGCCTGGTGGGCTCGCGTTTGCGCCTCGAACTCCAGATGGACCTGAACCCTATTGCAGCGGCGCAGCCATGATCAATCACCAACAATTCGAATGGGCCATGCAGCGCTTGGCGCAATTGCAAGGCAGCAGCGTGGACGTCTTGTCGCTGCGTGCCAGCTTGACCGCCCTGAACGACGCTGCAACGCCGTTGCAGCAACTGACCAAGATCACAACGCAAATGGGCTTGGACGCGCCTTTGCTGCTTGAAGGACCGGATCGCGCGCATCTGCCCTTGATTTGCCATGAAGCTTACTTGGGGTGGTCGGTGGTGATCGACTGCAATCCTTCGGGTCAATGGGTCCTGGTGAATGGAGATGGGCAGCACACCGCAGCGCCCCACTCTTTGCAGAGCAGGGTGGCCTTGGTCAAGTTCAACCCACACGAGGATGCACAGAAATTGTCGCAGGCCATGGGAGACAAGCCCGCCATGAATACTTTTGCGCAGCAGTTACAACAAACCTTGCGTCAATACCGCTTACCCATGATGGAAGCGGGTTTGGCATCCGCCTTCATTGGCCTCATCGCGCTGGCCACCTCGCTGTTTTCGATGCAGGTCTATGACAGGGTGATTCCCTCGCGCAGCGAGTACACCTTGGTGGTGCTCAGCTTGGGGGTGTTGCTCAGCATCTTGATTGAATACGCCATGAAAGTGGCGCGTTCCCACTTGATGGATTACGTGGTCGTGGGCGTTGACCACCGATTGTCACGCGAGGTGTTTCAACAGTTGCTGAATTTGCGTGTGGATCAGGTCCCCAACTCGGTGGGCAGCTTGGCCGGACAATTGCGGGGCTATGAGCAAGTGCGCAGTTTTTACACGGCCAACACCCTGTTCACCTTGATCGACTTGCCCATGAGCTTGTTGTTCTTGGTGATCATCGCCCTGATCGCCAGCCCCTTGGTGGCCTTGGTGCCCTCGGTGTTTGGTGGCATCGCGCTGGTGGTCGGTTTGCGCATTCGCAGCAAGGTCAAAGCACTGGCCAAAGAAAGTGCGGCCCTGTCCAATATGCGCACCGGCCTGTTGGTCGAAACCGTTGAAGGGATTGAGACCATCAAGGCGGGATCCGGTGGCTGGAAGTTTTTGTCGCGCTGGATCAACTACAACAAGATGACCATACAAGGCGATCTGCGCATGCGCAGTGCCACTGAGCGCGTGGGTTATCTGTCGGCGGTGTTGCAGCAAATGAGTTACGCCGGTTTGGTGGTGGCCGGCTCCCTGCTGGTGATGCAAGGCCACATGACCATGGGCGCCTTGATTGCCTGCTCTATTTTGAGTGGACGGATTTTAGCCCCCGTCATGGCCTTGCCCGGCTTGCTGGTGCAGCACTCCCACGCCA
>CANGEE010000065.1 GCA_947452635.1 Comamonadaceae bacterium
CTACGCGCAGCAATACCAAGTAGGCCAGCGTTGAGGCGGTTCGCTGAGTTGGCGGGTAGGTAGCATCGAGCCGGGTGGGTGACCCCCGGCCCAGAGTAATGGCGGTCACACCGGGGGCAACTCCGGTGCACAGAATCCGGCTTATCGGCCAGCTTCACACTTATGCATAACCCGTTGTCCATGACTGCGGCAAAAGCGGACTGCAGCGAAAGCAATTTTCAGCAGACATGACAAAGGGCCCCGAGGGGCCCTTTGTCATGGGCAAGCGCCAGTGGGCGCGCACCCTGGCTGCAGGGACTTAACCCCGCGTAGGCACCAGGCTGGCGGCCAAGGCGAACACCGAGTTGGGGGCATTGACGCGCAGCGGCGCAGCCTTGGGCTTGGCAAACACGCCGCGCTTGATCATGGGCACAGAGGGCTCCACCGAGACGCCCTTGGCGCGTTGCTCGGATACCAACTGGCGCAGGGTGATGGACTGCAGATGGGCCAGCATTTTTTCGTTCAGGCTGGACCACAGGTCGCTGCTCATCCAACTGTCGGCCTCGCCACCGGCCGTGACTTCGCTGTCGGCGCTGGCGTCCACGGCGCTGACAATGTCGGCCATGGTGATTTTCTCGGCGTTGCGGGCCAGGGAGTAGCCGCCGCCAGGGCCGCGGGTGCTCTCCACCAGAGCTTGCTGGCGCAACTTGCTGAACAATTGTTCCAAGTAGGACAAAGAAATGTGATGGCGCTCGCTGATGGCGGCCAAGGACACAGGGCCCCGGTCTTCACGCAGGGCCACATCGATCATGGCGGTCACAGCAAAGCGACTTTTGGTACTTAAACGCATGGATTTTCCTTTCAGCGCAACGGGGCGCAACGGGACAGGCTGCAAACCTGCGGTGTGGGGCTTCTTTGGAGATCTCAGAAAGCCTTGCACCTGTGGAAGTCATTTTCTCAAACTTCTCAAGCTAATTTGGGGTGCCCTTAGGTAAATCAAGGGTAAATAGGGAGAATTTGCAAGTGCTTTCAGGTCGTCAAGGGTTTTTTTGATACAGATCAGAAGCGCTCATAAGGCAAAAGTGCCCGCCATTGGCCTGGTGGCAGGGGGGCCAGGTTCACACGCCCCAGGCGCAAACGTTTGAGGCTGAGCAGGTTCAACCCGTTGTGGGCGAACAAGCGCCCTAACTCGCCAGGCACGTAGCCTTTCAGGGCCAAGCGCAGCACGGTCACCTGCTCGGTTTGGTGGTTGATGCTGGTGCGCAGGCCTTGTGGGTTCAGTCGGGCCAGGTTCTCGGGGCTGACCGCGCCTTGGACTTGCGCTGCCATCTCGTTTTCCAGCGGCGATTGGCGGTCTTCCAGGTGCCGCAAAATGCGCGGGTCTTCACTCAGCACGACCAATCCCGTGGCCGCGTCTTCCAGCGGGGTGACGCTGAGCAACTGCTTGCACTGGCGTGCGCTCACCTGCAATTCAGACCGGTCGGCTTCGCAGCGCTGTGCGGCGTCAAGCACATCCCAAATGCTGGCCTGGCCGCGGGCTTTGCTCTCGGGCCAGCAGGTGACATTGTCTGTTTTATGCAACAACAGTGTGAGCAAGGGGATGCTGCCGTGTTGGGCCTGGGGGTGAACTTCGATTTTTTCATCGCTGACCCGGCGCGCGGGCTCGTCCACCACCTTGCCGTTGACCTGAACCCAGCCGCCCACGATCACTTGTTCGGCGGCGCTGCGCGAGCACTTCAACAGGGCCGCCACGCGTTTGGCCAGGCGAATGCCTGAGGTCGATTCCTGTGTCATGCGCGCAGTCATGGCCGGGGGTTACCCGGTGCGAACGCGCGGATGCGGTCCACGTGGGCTTGCAAAGAGCGCGCAGCCACCGGCCACAGGCGCGGCGGCACATCGGCATAAGCGTGTTCCACCCAGGCTTGCAAGCTGCCTTCGGGCAGGGCTTGCATGGCGGCCATGATCTTGGCCTCGCGTTTCAAGCGGTGCGCCTTGAGCTGGGTGATGGCGGTGCGGGCAAAGCCCAGCACATGGCCGTGGGCGGGCAATATGAAGGCGATGTCGAACGCGTCGCAAGCGGCGGCCAGCAGGTCGAGCGAATTCAAGTAGTCGTTCATATTGCCGTCTGGCGGGTCAATCACGGTGGTGCTGCCGTTGAGCACATGGTCACCTGAGAACAACAGGCCATCTTCTTCCAGCACCAGGCACAGGTGGTTGGCGGCGTGACCCGGCGTGTGCAGCACGCGCAAGGTGTGGGTGACTTCGCCATCGGGTCCTTGGCCCTGCAGCACCAAGGTTTCTTGGTGCGCCAGTTCGCGGTCAGGCGCGAAAAAACTGTTGGCCCGGGCGGTGTCTTTGGAGTGCAAACCCAAAATGGGCGGAGCGTGGCTGCACAAAGCCTGCAGGGGCTTGGCACCGGGCGAGTGGTCGGCATGCGAGTGGGTGCAGACGATCATGCGGATCTGTCCGCCCGTGGCGCGCCACAAGGCTTGGACGTGCTCGGGGTCGGCCGGGCCGGGGTCGATCACCAGATAGCCGGTGGCGGGGTCGCCCACGATGTAGCTGTTGGTGCCGGGGCCGGTCATCACGCCCGGGTTGGGTGCGGTCAAACGCATCAGGTTTTTCAGCAGCGGCACGGGGCGTTCGGTTTGCCAGTCCAGGGCGTGCACGATCTGGCCGTCCGGGCTGACCAAGGCCAGCTCGCCAAAGGGCGCATCGTGCTCCATATAGCGCTCTTCTTTGCCCGCCAGCAAGCCGCCACGCGGGCAGCTGGTCCACAGCGGCTCGTCGTTCACGGCGCAGGCGCTGAGCACCGCGTCCACGCTGGCGAAGGCCTGCAGCCGCTCCAAGGTCTTGATGGTCGGGAAGATGATGAAAAATGTCCCGGCGGCATGCTGCGCCAAAGCCTTTGCCGGGCTGATCCAGACCGGCTCAAATTGCTCGGCCTCGTCGGCCACCGGTGTTTGGCCCTCGGGCATGCGCGCCACCAAAAAAGGCACGTCAAAGCGGCGCGGCAGGTCGCGGTCGGTGATCCAGTGCGCCAAGACAAAAACCTGCTCACCCATCAAAGTCAGGCCGCGCGCGGCGCACTGAACGGCAAAAGGGGCTTTGCGGTCGAGCGCCGCAATGTCTTGGGTATCGGCCACCCGGCCATCGGCATGGCGCGCCAGCAGTACGCCCAGTTCTTCAAAACTCTCCCGGATCGCCGCAATCGCCTGGGTCAAATGCAGATCGCTTTGGCTGGCGCGCCTGCCCGACTGCGGGTGGGCCAAGGCATCGGCCGCGTCAATGCCGCCGCCCGGGAACACATAGGCACCCGGGGCAAAGCTGGCGCTCATCGAGCGGCGGGTCATCAAGACCTCCACGCCCTCAGGGCTGTCGCGCAGCAGCAGCACCGTGGCGGCGGGTCGAAGGGCAACGCTCTCGCGTTGGGGGTGAAGGAGTTGATGCGTTCGGGTCATGCCTGATTATCGTTCGGGTCATGATCGTTTGCACCGCGCGGGCCCACCCACCCGACCCCGGCGCAGGCCGCCTGCCAGATGGCGCGGGATGGGGCGATAATTCGGCCATGCGCATTCGCTTTACCAAAATGCAAGGTGCGGGCAACGATTTTGTGGTGCTCGACGAAACTGCAGGCCGCTTGAACCTGAGCACGGCCCAATACCGGTTTTTGGCCGATCGCCATTTCGGCGTCGGGGCCGATCAAATTTTGTCGGTGCGGCCATCGCCTGCGCCAGGGCTTGATTTTGAATACGTGATCCACAACGCCGACGGCGGCGAGGTGGAGCACTGCGGCAACGGTGCACGCTGCTTTGTGCGCTATGTGCGAGACAAGGGCCTGACCGACAAAAACAGCGTCAAAGTCAAAATTCAAGGCGGCGAGATTGCGTTGTGCATGAACCCGGACGGCCGCGTGACCGTGAACATGGGCGCGCCGGTGCTGATGCCGCCGCAAATCCCTTTCAACCCTGCCGGTTTGCTGGAGCACACGCCCAACGGCTGCCCGACCTGGACCCTGCCTTTGAGTGACGGCAGTCAGGTGCAGATCGCCGCCGTGTCCATGGGCAACCCGCACGCGGTGCAGCTGGTGCCAGATGCCGCCACGGCCCCCGTGCTGACGCAGGGCCCGCTGATTGAGCGGCATGCGGCTTTTCCGAACCGGGTCAATGCCGGCTTCATGCAAGTGCTCAGCCGCTCGGCGATCCAGTTGCGCGTCTACGAGCGCGGCGCGGGCGAAACCCTGGCCTGCGGCACGGGGGCTTGCGCAGCGGTGGTGGCCGGCATCCGCTGGGGCCTGCTTGAGCACCGGGTGGATGTGCACACCCACGGCGGTGTATTGACCATTGAGTGGGCAGGCCTAGCCGACAGCCCGGTGATGATGACCGGGCCGGCCACCTCGGTGTTTGACGGCGAAATCGATTTACCCGAACTTTGAATGGATCTCTTGCAATGACCACCCACAACCCCACAGGTATCAGCCCGATGAACCCCATCACCGAAGACGACATTGCCGAGTTTTTGGCCAATACCCCTGACTTTTTTGAACGCCATGCCCAGTTGCTGGCGACCGTGCAACTCAACAGTCCGCACAGCCACCGCGCCGTCAGTCTGCAAGAGCGCCAGGCCGAAATGCTGCGTGACAAGATCAAGGCCCTCGAGGCCCGGATCATGGACATGATCCGCAACGGCACTGAAAACATGGTCTTGATCGACAAATTGCATCACTGGGCCTGCGAGTTGTTTGAGACGCCGCTGGACGAGCGCCCCTTTGTTGCCACCGACAAAATCGCCGCGCAATTTGCCGTGCCCCAAGTGGCTTTGAAACTCTGGAGCCTGGACGCGCGCTATGCCCACCAGCCCTACACGCAAGACGTCAGCGACGATGTGAAAGCCTATGCCGATGGTTTGACCGCACCTTATGTGGGTGCCAACTCGGGCGTGGCTGCGGTGCAGTGGCTGGCGCACCCCGCGCAAGCCGCCTCGGTGGCGGTGGTGGCTTTGCGCCGCGCCAAGGGCGAGCCCGCATTTGGACTGCTGGTCTTGGCCTCGCCGGATTCGCAGCGTTTTCACAGCCACATTGGCACCGACTTTTTGTCGCGCCTGGCCGAGTTGTCCAGCGCCGCGATGCTGCGCTTGCAACCCCTGTCCATCTGAAAGCCATGGCCGCGCTGGCGACGCCAGACCCTTTGGTCACGCGGTACCTGGCGCATGTGCGTTTTGAAAAACGCTTGGCCGAGCGCACGGCCACGCTCTACAGCCTGGATCTGCACAAACTGGCCGAGATGACGCAGGCTGCATCCATCGGTTTGCTGCAGGTGCAAAACACCCACATCCGCCGTTTTGTGGCGCAAATGCACAGCGCGGGCCGCTCGGGCCGGGGCATTGCTCTGATTTTGTCGGGCTGGCGCGGGTTTTACACCTGGTTGGGGCGCGAAGGCCTGGTCCCCAGCAATCCGGTGCAAGGCGTGCGCGCCCCGCGCGTGGCCAAGCCTTTACCCAAGGCTTTGGGTGTGGACGACGCCATGCAGTTCGCTGACCACAGCGAGGCCGGTGACGATCCCTGGTTGGAAGCACGCGATGTGGCCATGGTCGAGCTGCTGTATGGCTGCGGCCTGCGGGTGGGCGAGCTCACCGGCTTGGACGTGGTGGCCAGTGACGCGGCTGCCCAGCAAGGCCGTGGCTGGATCGATTTGCAAGCGGCTGAAGTGATGGTGCAGGGCAAAGGCGGCAAACGCCGCACGGTGCCCTTGGGCACGCAGGCCTTGGCGGCCTTGGCGCACTGGTTGTCTCTGCGTCAGCAAGTGCCGGGTCTGCTGACGCAGGCCACGCCGGGGGTGTCGGCCCAGGCCCTGGCTTTATTCCCGGGCCGTCGCGGCACCCGCTTGACGGCGCAGTCCGTCTGGCAGCGGCTGCAGCGGCGCAGTCAGCTGGCGGGGCTGGTCACGCCGGTGCATCCGCACATGCTGCGCCATTCCTTTGCCAGCCATGTGCTGCAGTCCAGCAGCGACTTGCGTGCGGTGCAAGAGCTGCTGGGCCATGCCAATATCACCACCACCCAGGTCTATACCCGGCTCGATTTCCAGCATTTGGCCAAGGCTTATGACGCGGCCCATCCGCGCGCCAAGCGCCAGGGTACGGGCTCCGGCAAGGCCTGAGTCGCCACGGCCTGCGCTTGATGGGCTTTGGCAGCAGGGGCTTGGCAGATTCGCCCTGACAATACAGGCCATGAAAAGCATCCGTCTCAAAGAAGGCAAAGAGAGATCTTTGCAGCGCCGCCACCCCTGGGTGTTCGGTTCCGCCATCGCCAAGGGCGCGGCCGATCCGGGCGAAACCGTGCGGGTGGAATCGCACAGTGGGCAGTTCTTGGCTTGGGCGGCATTCAGCCCGGCCTCGCGCATCCAGGCACGGGTGTGGAGTTTTGACGAGGGCCAACGCATCGATGCCGCTTTTCTAGGCCAGTTGATTGACCAAGCCATTGCCGCTCGCCGCCTGTTTGACATTCAAAGCGACGGCCTGCGTCTGGTGCATGGCGAGTCCGATGGCCTGCCGGGTTTGCTTGTGGACCGCTACGGCGACACCCTGGTGGCGCAGTTCACCTCCTGCGGCACCGAGCGCTTCAAATCGGCGATCGCCGACGCGTTGTTGAGTGCAACCGGCCTGACGCGCCTTTACGAACGCTCGGACGCGAACGTGCGCGCGCTCGAAGGCTTGCCCGAGGTGACCGGTTGGCTGCGCGGCGAGGGGCCGGTGGAGTTGCAGATCCGCGAGCACGACTGGCAGCTGACGCTGAACATCGCCGATGGCCACAAAACCGGTTTTTACCTGGACCAACGCGACAGCCGCCAGCGTTTTGCCGTGCACGCCCGCCACCGTCAATACAAAAAGGTGCTCAATTGTTTTTGTTACACCGGGGGCTTCACGGTGGCGGCTTTGGCCGGTGGCGCAGCGCATGTCACGTCGATCGATTCTTCTGGCCCGGCCCTGGAGCGCGCCCGCGCCAACGTGGCCCTCAACGGCTTTGATGCTTCGCGCACCACCTTCATGGACGCCGATGTGAATGCTTCGCTGCGCGCCTTCATTGAACAAGGCCAGACCTTTGACGCTATCGTGCTCGACCCGCCCAAGTTCGCCCCCACGGCCGCGCACGCGGAGCGCGCAGCCCGCGCTTACAAGGACATCAACCGCTTGGCTTTCAAGCTGTTGGAGCCCGGCGGCGAGTTGTTCACCTACTCGTGCTCGGGCGGCATCAGCGCCGATCTGTTCCACAAAATCGTCGCCTCGGCCGGCATGGACGCGGGGGTGGACGGTTTCATCAGCGCGCGTTTACAGGGCGCACCCGACCATCCGATGACGGTGTTGTTCCCAGAAGGGGAATACCTCAAGGGCTTGGTGGTGGTGAAGAAGCCTTGAAATCACCGATACACTGCCCACCTGCTTTGCACTGACTTAACGAGATCCACCATGGCTTTAATTCCTGTGACCATCCTGACCGGTTTTCTCGGCTCCGGCAAAACCACCTTGCTCAAGCGCATCTTGACCGAGGCGCACGGCCAAAAAATCGCCGTCATTGAAAACGAATTTGGCGAAGAAAACATCGACAACGACATCCTGGTGTCGGATACGGATGAGCAAATCATCCAGATGAGCAACGGCTGTATTTGCTGCACCATCCGTGAAGATTTGCGCGTCACCCTGCAATTGCTGGGGGCCAAACGCCGCAAAGGCCTGCTGGATTTTGAGCGGGTGGTGATCGAAACCACTGGCTTGGCCGACCCCGGCCCGGTGGCGCAGACCTTTTTCATGGACGATGAAATCGCCGAGACCTTTTTGCTCGACTCGATTTTGACCCTGGTCGACGCCAAGCACGCGCAAAACCAGCTCAATGACCGGCAAGAAGCGCGGCGGCAGGTGGGTTTCGCCGACCAAATTTTCATCAGCAAGTCCGACCTGGTCTCCGCCACCGAATTGGACGCCTTGCAGCACCGAATCAAACACATGAACCCGCGTGCGCCGCAAAAAGCGGTGCATTTTGGTGAGGTGACCTTGGCTGAGGTGTTCGATTTGCGCGGTTTCAATTTGAACGCCAAACTCGACATCGACCCGGACTTTCTCAAAGAAGATGACCATGACCACCATGATCACGCCCACCACGACCATGCCCATGGCGAGCCCTGTGACCACCCCTCGCACCAAGCCCAGTCGGGCCATCACCACCACCACGACGACGATGTGAAAAGCTTTGTTTTTCGCTCGAACAAGGCCTTTGAGCCGGCCAAGTTGGAAGATTTTCTGGGGGCCATCGTCAATGTGTATGGCCCGCGCATGCTGCGCTACAAAGGGGTGTTGAACATGCGCGGTACCGAGCGCAAAGTGATTTTTCAGGGCGTACACCAACTGATGGGCAGTGACCTGGGGCCTTTGTGGGCGGAAGGTGAGCAAAAAATGAGTAAAATGGTGTTCATTGGAATTGATCTGCCCCAAGACATTTTGTTGCAAGGGCTGGAACAATGCCTGATTTGAGGCCGCCCATTTGGGCGCTTTCGGAATTCCTTTTAGCTCAGTTGTGAATTTAATACGGACCATTCCCCCTTTTGACTTGTCCTGTCGCTACAATCGCCGCCCTGACAGGGTGCCTTATTTCGGCGCCCCCCGCCCCAGAAGGTCCAACCCATGGGTTTTGATGCAAAAGAACGCAACGCGTTCAATGCGATGGGCTGGCGCACTTGGTGCGCGTAAGCTCGCACGGCTAGGAGACAGGACGTGAAAAAATCCAGCAAGTCAACGGTCAAAGTGGCTGTCAAAAAGGTCGTGCCGAAGGCGGCCGTCAAGGCCAAACCCGTGGCCAAAGCAGTCAAGAAGGTGGCGCTCAAGGCCCCCGCTAAACCCGCGATCAAACCCGTGTCCAAAGCGCTGAAACCGGTCGCAAAACCGGTCAAAAATGCCAAGACCGCTGTCAAAGCGCCGGCCAAGTCTGTCAGCGCCCTGAAATCGAAACCGGCCAAAGCGTCTGCAAAGCCTGTGACTGCGCTCAAAACAAAACCTGTGACGGTCAAAGCCGCCGCTAAAGCGACTGTTTCTGCGCCCAAGGTCACTGCAAAACCGATGGTCAAAACGTCGGCCAAGCCTGCGGCCAAAGCGGCCAAAGCGGCCAAGCCTGCGGCCAAAGCGGCCAAACCTGCGCTGGCCAAAAAGAGCGCGATACCGGCCAAATCACCCGCTAAAACCGCAGCCCCTGCTGCTGTCAAAGCGCTTACCCCACAACGACCAAAGGAAGTTTTGAAGTCTGCTCCCGCTATTGCAAAAGCCCCCATTGCACCCTCGCCTGACAAAGTGAAATCTGCTGCCAAGACCGCTGCGGTTAAAGCACCTCCTGCCGTGGTCCCCGCACCGGTGCTTGCCCCTGTGCCTGTGGGCGATGTGCCTGCGCGAGCCACGCGCCCTTCAGCCCGCCTGGCTCAAATCACCGTTCCTTCCATGGCCCAGTCCGTTGCCTCCACCGCGGCCAAGGCCAGTTACCTTCACAACACGCCGATACCTGTGATGATTCCTGTATTTACTGCGCCAGCCAAAAAAGATGCCAAGTTAGCCAACAACTGGAAAACCAAAAAGGTGGATCAACTCGTTGACGCTGAAATCTTGGCCATGTCGGATGACGATTACATGAACGACGCACAGATGGCCTATTTCCGTCGCAAACTGGTTTTGCTGAAAGAGGACATGTTGGCCAATGCAGGTCAAACAACTGAAAATTTGCGTGAAGACACCGTGGTGGTGCCTGACCCGGCCGATCGCGCAACGATCGAAGAAGAGCACGCACTGGAGTTGCGCACGCGCGACCGGGAGCGCAAACTGCTGAAGAAGATTGAGCAATCAATCACCCGCATCGATGCTGGCGATTACGGCTACTGCGATGAAACGGGCGAACCGATCGGCGTGGGCCGTTTATTGGCGCGCCCCACCGCTACTTTGTCGCTGGAAGCCCAGCAGCGCCGTGAACTGAAACAAAAAATGTTCGGTGATTGAGAAACACATGTACAGGTGGACACCTGTTGATCGACTCGCAAAAAGGCTCCCAGGTGGAGCCTTTTTGCTGGAAGTTGTGAAAAATGAATTCAGTTTAAATTTTTGTTGATTTATAAAAATCCTTCAGAGGTTACTTTCAGTCAATTCTGTAAGTGCCTCATTTAGAACGGTTTTTCTTTTATTTGACAGTTTGAAATCGCTTCTAAGCCCTTGATTTCATTGAAAAAAATGTCGATTGACCTCTTGTGATGCTGTGAATTCCTGATACAGTGCAAAAAAGTGCAAATAAGTGGGGAAAAGTGCCCTCTATTGCAAAGTCAGTCCCATCAAAGGAATTTTTGCGTGTTTCAAGGTGCGTCATCGCTGAGTTTGGATGCCAAGGGGCGGCTGTCGGTGCCGACCCGTCATCGCGACGTCTTGAGCGCGACGGCCGCCGGACAGCTGACGATCACCAAGCATCCGCACGGTTGCTTGATGGTGTTTCCCCGGCCAGAGTGGGAAAAGTTCCGGGAACGGATCGCCCAGTTGCCCATGTCGGCGCAGTGGTGGAAGCGTATTTTTTTGGGCAATGCCATGGACGTGGACATGGACGGCACAGGCCGTGTGCTGATTTCCCCCGAATTGCGTGAAGCGGCTGGCATCAGCAAGGACACCATGCTGCTGGGCATGGGTCATCATTTTGAGCTCTGGGACAAAGCCACCTACGATGCGCAAGAAGCGCAAGCCATGCAGGGCGCCATGCCCGAAGTCTTCAAAGATTTTTCATTCTGAGCGTGCAAGGAATGAGCGCTTTGAATCACACCACCGTTTTATTGAATGAGGCTGTTCAGGCCGTGGTCGGTGGTGTGGAGGGTGCTGATGGGGCCTATGTGGATGCCACCTTCGGTCGCGGTGGGCATTCACGCTTGCTGCTGTCCAAATTGTCGGACAAAGGTTGCTTGATTGCTTTTGACAAAGATACAGAGGCCATTGCCGAGGCGCAAACGATTGAAGATGCCCGGTTTTCAATCCGCCACGAAGGCTTTGCCAACTTGGGTGCGCTGCCGACAGGCAGTGTGGCCGGCGTGTTGATGGACCTGGGTGTGAGCTCTCCCCAAATTGACAGCCCCGAGAGGGGTTTTTCTTTTCGTTTTGAGGGTCCATTGGACATGCGCATGGACACCACGCGCGGACAAAGTGTGGCCGAGTGGCTTGCCGACGCAAGCGTGGATCAGATCACGGAGGTGATACGTGACTATGGCGAAGAACGGTTTGCTTTTTCGATTGCAAAGGCGATTGTGGCTCGCCGACAAGAACGGGGCCCAATTTCAACCACCTCCGATTTGGCCGGGCTCGTGGCTGGCACGGTCAAAACCCGCGAGCAGGGTCAGAACCCTGCAACGCGGACATTTCAGGCTTTTCGGATTTTCATCAACGCCGAGCTTGAAGAGCTCGAACAAGCGCTAGAAGCCTGCTTGCAGGTGCTCAAGCCCGGCGGGCGATTGGTGGTGATCAGTTTCCATTCGCTGGAAGACCGCATCGTCAAGCAATTCATCGCCAAGCATTCCAAGGATGTGTATGACCGGCGTGCCCCTTTTGCGGCGCCGACGCCCATGCGACTCAAGGCGCTGGATCGCATCCGCCCGTCTGCGGCTGAAGTGGCGGGCAACCCGCGCTCGCGCAGCGCCATCATGCGCGTGGCCGAGCGCACCGAGGTGGCGGCATGATGCGCTTGAGTCTTTTTATGCTGCTGGCCGTGGTGGCCAGTGCGATGGTGTTGGTGCACAGCCAGTATGAATCGCGCCGTCTGTTTGTCGAGCATGAAAAGGCGCTGAAAGAGGCTGCACGTTTGGAGACGGACTTTGAGCGCCTGACGGTCGAACGCCGTGCCCAGGCCACGCCGCTGCGTGTGGAGCAGATCGCGCGCCAGCAGTTACAGATGCGCAATCCGCCGCCGGGTATCACCCAGTATGTGGCGGCGCCTGGGGGTGCTTCGGTACAAGGGGGTGCACCATGAGCAGTCGCAGCGTTCAGCTCAGCTCCAGCCCCTTACTCACCAGCAAAACGCCGGTTTGGCGCAGCAAATTGATTGTCGCGACGATCGCCATTGCATTCGTGGGTTTGGCTGTGCGTGCCGCCTATGTGCAGGTGATTGACAATGCCTTTTTCAAGCACCAAGGTGAGGTGCGTTTTGCCCGAACTTTGGCTTTACCGGCCAGTCGGGGGCGAATTCTGGACCGCAATGGCCTGCTGTTGGCGTCCAGTGTGCCTGCGCCGAGTATTTGGGCCAACCCCGAGGATTTGGAACGCGACCCGGCCAAATTGGCCCGCTTGGCCCAATTGCTGGAGATGACGCCTGTCGATTTAGAAAAAAAATTGGCGAACGAAGACAAGACCTTTGTTTGGCTCAAAAGGCAGTTGGACGAGCTTGTCGTGAAAGACATCTTGGCTTTGGACATCAAAGGCGTTTATGCCATCAAAGAATACAAACGCTTGTACCCAGAAGGTGAGGCGGCTGCGCACATTGTTGGTTTTACGAACGTCGAAGACGTGGGTCAAGAAGGCATGGAGCTGGTGTTCCAAAAACAGTTGGCAGGACGCCAGGGTTCGCGCCGCGTGATCAAAGACCGCTTGGGTCGTGTGGTGGAAGATGTGGGTGAAGCCGTGTTGCCGGTCGATGGTGAAGACTTGCAATTGAGCATTGACAACAAGGTGCAGTTTTTTGCCTACCAAAAATTGCGCGATGCCGTACTCGACAACAAAGCCAAAGCGGGCAGTGTGGTGGTGTTGGATGCGCAGTCAGGGGAAGTGTTGGCGTTGGCCAATTACCCGAGCTACTCCCCAGCCAAGCGCATCAATTTAAGTGGTGAGCAATTGCGCAACCGCGCGTTGACCGACACCTTTGAGCCCGGCTCGACCATGAAGCCTTTCGTGATTTCATTGGCGCTGGAGAAGGGCATTGTCAAGCCTGAAACCCGCATCGACACCTCGGGCGGTCATTTGACCATCTCGGGCTCCACCATCTCAGACTCCCATGCCCACGGCACGCTGACTGTGAATGAGGTGATTCAAAAATCCAGCAACATCGGCACCGTGAAAATTGCCATGCAAATGCAGCCACGAGACATGTGGGAGATGTACACCGAGGTCGGTTTTGGGCAAAAACCGCAAGTGCCCTTTCCTGGCGTGGTCAGCGGCCGTCTGCGGCCTTATAAAACGTGGCGGCCGATCGAGCAGGCCACCATGAGCTATGGCTACGGTTTGTCCACCAGTTTGTTTCAATTGGCGCGCGCCTACACCTTGTTTTCACACGATGGCGAAGTCATTCCAGCCAGCCTCATGAAAGTGTCTCAACCGGGGGTGGGCGTGCGCGTGATCAGTTCTGAAAATGCGATTGCGGTGCGCAAGATGCTGAACATGGTCGCTGGCCCTGGCGGGACCGCACCGAAAGCCCAAACCGTGGGTTATTCGGTGGGTGGCAAAACAGGCACCGCGCACAAGCAAGAAGGCAAGGGCTACTCCGGTAAAAAATACCGCGGCTTTTTTGTCGGCTTGGCGCCGATTGAACGGCCCCGCATCATCGTGGCGGTGATGATCGATGAGCCCAGCAACGGCCGGTATTTCGGCGGCGATGTGGCCGCGCCGGTGTTCAGTGAAACCGTGCAGCAAACGCTGCGTCTCATGGGTATTCAACCTGACATGTCTGTCAAACCCCAGACCTCGGTCCAGGCCGTAGAGGAGTCTTTCTGATGTTGGAATTGCGCACCCCTCACGAAGTTGCCGACTGGCTGCGCCAGCGTGTGACGGGGCAATTGCAGACAGACAGTCGTCTGGTGCAGCCGGGTGATGGCTTTTTGGCCTGGTCGGGTTCATCGGCCGATGGTCGTTTGTTCGTCTCCTTGGCGAGAGCGCAGGGCGCTTCAGCCTGCATTGTGGAAAAGCAAGGCCTGCAAGATTTGGACTTGGGTGACTCCCCCGACATCGTGTGTTATGACCACCTCAAAGCACACGCGGGCTGGATTGCCAATGCGTTTTATGCGCAGCCCAGTCACGGCTTGGACCTGATTGCGGTCACGGGTACCAATGGTAAAACTTCCACCACGTGGTGGTTGACCCAGGCGCTGAACCACTTGAAAGGTGACAACGCCTGCGCGGTGATTGGGACCCTGGGCACGGGGGTTGTCTCCGCTTTGGCCTCAACGGGCATGACCACCCCTGATGCTGTTTTGTTGCAAAGTCAATTGCGCTCTTTTGCCGATCAGCAAGTGCGTTACGTGGCCATGGAGGCGTCCTCCATCGGCATC
>CANGEE010000066.1 GCA_947452635.1 Comamonadaceae bacterium
ATCTTTTCAGTTCGGAATTCAAACTGAGTGAATTCACATCGCCGCAAGTGGTGGTACAGCGCCAACTGGATGCTTACAACGCCAAAAACTTGGATGCCTGGGTGGCGACCTACGCCCCTGAGGCGCAGCAGTTTGAATGGGGTGGCAAGTTGTTGGCCTCTGGTCATGCGCAAATCGGCGCGCGCACGGCGCTGCGGTTTGAGGAGCCGAATTTGCATGCGCGACTGCTCAGCCGAACGGTTTTAGGCTCTGTCGTGATCGACCACGAGGACATCCGCCGCACGTTGCCAGAAGGCCCTGGGCAGGTGGAGGTGGTGTGCATTTATGTGGTGGAGCGCGGCCTGATTCAAAGTGCGAGCTTCAGTTTTGGGCCGCCGGTGCTGACGCCTTAATGTCTTGTGCATCCAGTCTGTCCAACACGGTCAGCGCGGCCTTCACATCCCCGGTCGCGGCCATGGCACGGAAATGATTTTCCATGTCCCAGGCTGACAGCGCATGGGCGCTCAGTTGTTCAACCAGTTTGTTCATGCTCAATCCACGGCTTTGGGCAAGTGACTTGAGTCGCTGCGCCGTTTCGTCGGGGAGCCGAATGGTCAAAGTGCTCGCTTTTAAACCTCCAAACATTGCGCGGGTGTCAGTACCCGCAGCTTACCCCAATGCAACTCGCCTTGACGCTGGTCGCGCAGTAGGCGCAAAAAAGGTCTCGAGCGTGACATTTCCAGGCACTTTGGTCCTGTGAACAGGGTTTGCACTGATCAACCGTTCACTGTTATTCGCTCAATATCGATCGGTCATTCATTCGATCGCAACCTGTTCAGTACAACCATTGGAGAGACACATGGCATCTCAAGGCATTTTCAAATTGACGCATTCACGCAAAGCGATTGGCGCTGCGGTGGCGTTGGCCGCCGCATTGTGCGGCTCTGGCGCAGCGCAAGCCCAGGAGACTTTCAAGATCGGCGTAGTGAGTTTTTTGTCGGGCCAGGCGGCTGAGAGCTTTGGCATTCCCGCCATCAATGGTGCCAAGGTGCTGGTGGAGGCGTTCAACAAAGGTGCTGCGCCAGCGCCTTACAACAAGGCCGGTTTCGGCGGCATGAAAATCGAAGCCGTTTATGTGGATGAAAACGGGGGCGCCACCAAGCAGGTGCAAGAGTTGCGCAATTTGTACGACCGTGAAAAAGTCGATGCGGTCGTGGGCTACGTCGGTTCGGGTGACTGCTTGGCCGTGGCCCCTGTGGCCGAGGAAATGAAGAAATTCCTGATTTTGTATGACTGCGGCACCCCGCGCATTTTTGAAGACAGCAAATACAACTACGTTTTCCGCACGGCCGCGCATGCGGCAATGGACAACGTGGCTCTGGCCCGTTACCTGAAGGCCAAGGACATCAAGGTCAACACCTTCAACATGATCAACCAGGATTACGCTTGGGGCCAAGACTCCAAAAAAGATTTTGTGTGGTCGATGGAAAAGCTCTATCCCAACGCCAAGGCCGGTGAAGACCAGTTGCCCAAATTCGGTGCCGGTCAATACGGCACCGAGATTTCTGCGCTGATGTCCAAACAGGCCGATATCACACACAGCAGCCTGTGGGGCGGTGATTTGCAAGCCTTTATTTTGCAAGCAGGCCCACGCGGCTTGTTCAAACGCTCGCAAGTGATTTTTTCCGCTGGTGATCACGTGTTGCCAGGCCTGGGCGACAAGATGCCTGACGGCGTGATCTTGGGCGCACGCGGCGCTTACGGTTTGATGTCGCCCAAGTCGGGCTTGAATGATTGGTGGTGGGATTTGTACAGCAAGGCCTACAACGTGTACCCGGTTCAAGCGCCCTACCGCATGGTGCAGTCCTTGCTGGGTTTGAAGCTGGCGGCTGAGAAAGCCATGGCCGCCAACGGTGGCAAAAAGCCCACTTCAGAGCAACTGGCTGCTGCTTTGAGCAATTCAGAGTGGGACTCCCCTGCGGGCAAGATTCGCATGGCGCTGGGCGGTGGGCATCAAGCCATCCAAGAAACGGCCATCGGTAAAACACGCTACGACGCCGGCAAGAAGATGGTGGTGCTGGATGACATCATGCGATTTCCTGCCGAATGCGTGAACCCGCCTGCCAACATGAAGTCCGAAGACTGGATCAGGTCGGGATTTCAAGGCGCCAAAGGTTGCCCATAAGGCCTAAGGCATGCTGACCATACTGATTGATGGATTGACCTACGCCTCTTGGCTGTTCATTGTGGCGCTGGGGTTGACGCTGGTTTTTGGCGTACTCAAGATCTTGAACATCGCGCATGGCAGTTTCTACGCCTTGGGCGCCTATGCCGCTGCCAGTTTTGTCGGCTGGGCCAGTGCCATGAAATGGGCGCCGGGCTATACCTTGGTGGCGATGCTGTTGGCCGCAGTGGCGGTGGCGGCCTTGGTGGCGCCTTTGACGGAGCGCGGTTTGTTGCGCTTCTTTTATGGCCGAGACGAGGTGCTGCTGGTGCTGGTCACCTACGCCATGTTCTTGGTCTTGGAAGATGGCACCAAATTGTTGTGGGGAGCCAATCCTTACTACGTGTCGGAGCCCTACAGCCTGTTCGGTAACATCGACATTGGCACGCAAACCTATGTGGGCTATGACTTTGCGCTGGTGGCGCTTGCGCTGGTGGTTGGTCTCGCGGTCTGGTGGTGGCTGAACCGAACCCAACAGGGCAAGATCATGATTGCTGTGATTCACAGCTCGGAGATTGCGGCCAGCATGGGCGTGAATGTGTCGCGCGTGTACATGTTGGCGTTTTCGGTGGGCATCTTTTTGGCGGCCTTGGGGGGGGCTTTTACGGCACCCATGATCTCGGTGCAGCCAGGGGTGTCTGTCGGGGTGATCATCGTGTCATTTGCCGTGGTGATCATTGGCGGCTTGGGCAGCATTGAAGGCGCTGCCATAGGCGCTTTGATTGTCGGTCTGGCGCGTTCAATGGCCGTGCACATGGCACCTGTGGCCGAGCTGTTTTCCATTTATGTGGTGATGGCTGTGGTGTTGGTGTTCCGTCCCGAGGGACTGTTTCAACGCATACAGGCACGGAAGATCTGAGCCATGGCGAATATTTTGGGCGCATCAGCGCCCGCTCATGAAATGCCTGTGCGGCAATCGGTGTTGTGGACCCTGGGCATTTGCCTGGCGCTGGCGCTGGCGGGTACGGTGATGCCCAAGTGGTTGACGTTCTTGATCACCATGGCGGCGGCCAATGGCCTGGTGTCCTTGGGCATTGTGGTGCTGATGCGCGGTGGTGTGGTGCCCTTCGGTCAAGGTATGGTTTTTGCGCTGGGGGGCTATGCTGCGGCGCTGCTGTTCAATAAATTGGGCATGACCGACGCCTTGCTTTTGACCTTCTTAGGGGGGGTGACGGCGGCCTTGGTGTCGGCACCCTTTGCGCCACTGCTGTCAGGCTACCGCGGTATCTTTTTTGCCATGCTGACCTTGGCTTTGTCGATGGTGACCTATGGTTTGCTCATGAAGCTGGAGGTCTTGGGCGGCTCGGATGGCTTTAATTTGGGCCGACCCACTTTGCTGGGGCAAAAATTACCCGATGCGCATGTGGGCTACATCATGTACGTGCTGACCATCAGTGTGTCGGCGCTGATGGCACTGTTGGCGCGGATTTACTTTGACAGCACACGCGGCTTGATCACCGTGGCGGCAAGAGAAAACGAATTGCGCGTAGAGTATTTGGGCGGTTCCGTGCGCCAGGCCATGGCCATCAACTTCATTTTGGCGGCCTTCTGTGGCGGCTTAGGCGGGGCATTGGCGGTGATGGCTTTGGGGCACATTGAGCCCAATTTCAGTTTCTGGACCACCTCGGGCGAGTTTGTGTTCGTGGCCATTTTGGCGGGTTGGCAAAGTGTCATCGCCTTGTTTGTGGCTAGCACTTTGCTGGAGGTGGTGCGGTCATTTTCGAGTGCTTATTTCCCCAATACATGGCAGATGGCGTTGGGCATCTTTTTGTTGCTTGTGATCCGCTTCTTGCCGCGCGGTATAGGCTCGCTCTGGGTCAAAGGGGGCACCCGATGACCGCAGTGTTGCAGGCCCTCCATGTGGGCAAAAAATTCGGTGCCGTAGTGGCGGCGGCTGACCTGAACATTGAGATTTTTGCCGGAGAGAGAGTCAGCCTGATCGGCTCCAACGGTGCGGGCAAAACCACTTTCGTGAACATGATCACAGGCTATCTCAAGCCAGACCAGGGTCAAATCCTTCTGGACGGCTATGACATCACGCCTTTGTATCCCAGGGCCATCACGCACTTGGGTGTGGCGAGGTCTTTTCAAATTCCGCAGTTGTACGGTGAATTGACTGTTTTGGACAATATGCTGGTGGCCAATGCTTGCCATGACCAGAAGTTGAGCTTTTGGTTGCCCGCCCGCAGAAGCGATGCCATTGAGCGGGCGGAGGCCTTGCTCGAACGTTTTGCCTTGACTGAGCACCGCACTCGCAGAGTGGCCGAATTACCCGGTGGTGTGCGCAAATTACTCGACATTGCGATGGCGTTGACCAGTTCGCCCAAATTGCTGTTGCTCGATGAGCCCACCAGTGGCGTGTCTGCAGAAGAAAAATTCCCGATGATGGAAACCATCATGGCCGGTCTGGACCAAGAAAGCGCCACAACGGTTCTTTTTGTCGAACATGACATGGACATTGTGAATCGTTATGCCAGCCGAGTGGTGGCTTTCTACAGTGGCCGCATCATTGCGGATGACCTGCCGCAAGTGGCCTTGGCCACCGACGATGTGAGGCGCTATGTCACTGGCGAATTGCTGGGTGAATAAGTCGCTGACAGACACAAAGGAACACGCATGCTCAAGGTAGAAGGTCTTCATGTGGCGATTCAGTCGGTCATCGCATTGCGGGGTTTGTCGCTCACAGTGGAGGATGGCACCATGGTGGGCTTGATCGGCCGCAATGGCGCGGGCAAAACCACCCTGCTGCGGTCCGTGATGGGGCACATGCCGCCAACGCAGGGCAGCATCACATTCAATGGCCAGAATTTGACCGCCTTGCCGCCGCATGCGCGGGCTGGACTGGGCATTGGCTACATGCCCGAGGACAGGGGGCTGGTGCCTGAATTGACTGTGGAAGAGAACATCCTGATTCCCGTGTGGGTCAACCCTGGCTTGGTGCCGCAGGCGCGTTTGGCTTTGGTGTACCAAGTCTTGCCTGAGCTGATCGAGATGAAAGACCGTCGCGCCTTGTTGCTTTCTGGCGGGCAGCAAAAACTGGTGGCCCTGGCCCGTGCCCTGGCGGTAGGCACGCGCTTGCTGTTGCTCGATGAACCCTTTGAAGGTGTGGCGCCTGCTTTGTCTAAGCGACTGGGCGAAGTGATCGCCGGCTTGAAAGGCACGCAGGTGTCGGTGCTGATTGCCCAAAGCGACCTGAACCACTCACGCAAGCTGGTGGACCGTGAGTTTGTCATTGAGCGTGGTGCCAATTTACCGGTGCAAATGCGTTAATTGGAGGCGTGCTGCGGGTCCGGTTGACTAAACCCCGCGCGCCAGCACGGGAAACAGCTTGTGCAGGCCATCGGTCATGACCTCGACCGCCAGCGCCGCCAAGATCAAACCCATCAAGCGGGTCATGACGTTGATGCCGGTTTTGCCCAGCACACGCGCAATCGGCTGGGCCAGTGAAAAACACAAGGCGGTGGCCAAGGCGATCACCACGCCGTACCTCACCAGGGTGCCGAGTTGGGTGAAGTTCTTGGCTTTGTCCGCATAAATCACCACGGTGGACATGGTGGCTGGGCCGGTCAGCAGCGGGATGGTGAGCGGCACCACGGCAATGCTGGCGCCCATGGCGGCTTTGGTTTCGGCGTCCTGCACTTCCTCGGCGTTGGCGCGGGCTTCAGCCGGCTGCGCGTTCAACATGGACAGCGCCGAGGTCAGCAGCAGCATGCCGCCGCCCACCTGAAAGCTGGCCAAGGAGATGCCAAAAAATTCCAAAATCTGCAGACCCAGCAGCGCACTGACGGCAATCACGATAAAGGCCGTGACCGAGGACACCACGATGGTTCGCTGGCGTTGCGACACGCTGAAACCTTGGGTGTAGTGGATAAAGAAAGGGACACAGGCCAAGGGGTTGACGACGGCCATGAGGGTGACGAGCGGTTTGAAGTCCATCGCGCTATTGTGATGCTTCAGGCGACGGTTTCAGGCGGCTGGCGTCCTTCTGCGGAACATGCCCCAGCCTTCCATGTGCAGCACCTGCTCACCGTGTTGATTGAACATTTCCCAATGGGTGCGCACCAGGCCCACATCCGGCCGGCTGCGCATGGGGCGTGTTTCAAGGATACGGTGTTGCAGTCGCAGCGTGTCGTTGGGGAAAACCGGTTTCAGCCACTTCACGTTCTCGAGGCCAGGCGAGCCCAGGCTGGCGGCGGTTTGCAAAAAATTCGTCACCATCAGGCGCATGGCCATGGAACAGGTGTGCCAGCCGCTGGCGCACAGGCCGCCAAACACCGAGGCCTTGGCGGCTTGCTCGTCCAAGTGAAAAGGTTGGGGGTCAAACTGCTGGGCGAAGGCCACGATCTCTTCACGCGTGGGCGTGATGCTGCCCAGATCGAGCACCTGTTCGGGTTGCAGGTCTTCCCAGTAGACCGTGATCTCCGCCATCAACGTCCCCCTGAAACGTCCAGAAAGCTCATGGTGGTGTAGCTGGCTTCGTCGGATAAAAGCCAAACAATGGCTTGCGCCACCTCTTCGGCGCTGCCGCCACGTTGAATGGGTACTTGGTGAGCCAGCTCACGCACCCGGTCTGGCAGACCACCCGAGGCATGAATTTCGGTGTCGATCAGGCCTGGGCGCACCGCGTTGACGCGGATGCCTTCGGCGGCGACCTCTTTGGCCAGTCCGATGGTGAGGGTGTCGATCGCGCCTTTAGAGACGGCGTAGTCCAGGTACTGACCTGGTGCGCCCAAACGCGAAGCCGCGCTGGACAAGTTGACGATGCTGCCGCCTGCGCCGCCGTGCTTGGTGCTCATGCGGCGCACCGCTTCGCGGGCGCACAGCAGCGAGCCGATCACATTGATCTCCAACATCCTGCGCCAGCGCGCGACGCTCATTTCGTCGAGTCGGGCAGTCATGTCGACCACGCCGGCGTTGTTGACCAGACCCGTGATTGGACCCAGTTTGGCTGTGATTTTGTCGAACATCGCCAAGACCTGGGCTTCGTCTTCCACATGCGCTTGAACGGCCATGGCGCTGCCCCCGGCTGCGCGGATGTCCCGCACCACCTCGTCAGCGGCCAGCGAGTTGGAGGCGTAATTGACGGCCACGGCCCAGCCCCTTTGGGCGGCCAGAAGCGATGTGGCTGCGCCTATGCCTCGACTGCCGCCTGTCACCAAAAGTACTTTTTCCATCACGAGTCTCCTGCAAAAAAACCGCGGACAGGTTACAACTGCAGCGGGGGTTATTTCTGGACCTCACGTTACACCAGTCAGGAGACCTTCATGCGTCGCACAGTAGACTACTATCTTGCCCCCCAATCGCCATGGGCCTATTTGGGTCACCAGCGCTTGGCCCGCTTGCTACAAGCGACCAACACCGATGTGCGTGTCATGCCCATGGACTTGGGCGGCAAAGTGTTTCCCATCTCGGGCGGCTTGCCTTTGGGGCAGCGCGCGCCACAGCGTCAGGCCTACCGTTTGGTGGAGCTCAAGCGCTTCAGCGAATGGGTAAAAATCCCCTTGGTGCTCAAGCCGACCTATTTTCCGGTGGCCGGTGACGACGCCTCGCGCTTGATCATTGCGGTCGATTTGCACCATGGCGCTGCGAAGGCCATGGCCATCACGGGCGCCATCATGTCGGCGGTATGGGCGCAAGAGCGTAACATTGCCGATGAAAAAGTCCTGGCGCAGTTGCTGCAAGAGCAGGGCCTGGACGCCGCCTGCTTGGAGCAGGCGTACAGTCAGGCTGCGCAGGAGCGTTACGAAGCCTATACGCAAGCCGCCATTGACGCGGGCGTGTTTGGCGCACCCAGTTATGTGCTCGATGGCGAGTTGTTCTGGGGCCAAGACCGTTTGGATTTTCTCGAACGCGCTTTGCACGCCAGGGCGTGAATTATTTTTTATTTCAGGAGTGAACAGCATGGGACAGACGATTCAATTGAGCGCCGCAGACGGCCAGCAGATTCCGGCCTACGTGGCCACACCGCACGGTACCGCCAAAGGGGCGGTGGTGGTCATTCAAGAAATTTTTGGCGTCAACAGCCATATTCGCAACGTGGCCGATGGCTATGCCGCTGAGGGCTACTTGGCGATCGCACCGGCGGCTTTTCATCGCGCCAAACCCGGCGTGGAACTGGGCTATGCGGAAGCAGACATGGGCGAAGGCTTTGGCTACAAGACCGCCGTAGAGGCCTTGCCCGCTCCCGGCGTGATGCAGGACATTCAGGCCGCTATTGACTATGCGGCCAAGGCCAGTGGCGGCAAAGTCGGTATCGTGGGCTATTGCTGGGGAGGCTTGCTCACCTGGCGCTCGGCATGCACTTTAAAGGGTTTGTCGGCTGCCGTGCCTTACTACGGTGGCGGGGTCACAACCGAAGCCGAAATGGCGCGTCACCCTCAAGTGCCCGTGATGGCGCACTTTGCCGACGAAGACAAGTGGATACCGCTGGACACCGTGGCGGCTTTCAAAAAAGCGCACCCCGAAGTTCAGGTGTTCAACTACGCCGCTCACCATGGTTTCAACTGTGACCAGCGCGGGTCTTGGGATGCGCCCTCAGCGGCATTGGCACGCGAACGCAGCTTGGCTTTTTTTGCCCAGCATTTAGCCTGAAGGTAAATCCTCTGGGGTTATTGATGCCCGCCCCGGGGGCTTTGCAGTAAGCGGGTGTCAGCTTTTGCAGCGATCAAGCCGCAGCGATCCAGCGGGCCGCGTCGCGTGCAAAGTAAGTCAGCACGCCATCTGCGCCAGCGCGTTTGAAGGCCAGCAGGCTCTCCATCATCACCGCGTCATGGTCGAGCCAGCCGTTTTGCGCGGCGGCTTTGAGCATGGCGTATTCGCCTGAAACTTGGTAGGCAAAGGTGGGCACGCCAAATTCATCTTTGACGCGGCGCACGATGTCCAAATAAGGCATGCCGGGTTTGACCATCACCATGTCAGCGCCTTCGGCAATGTCGATGGCCACTTCGCGCAAGGCTTCGTTGCTGTTGCCCGGGTCCATTTGGTAGGCCTTCTTGTTGCCTTTGCCCAAATTGGCGGCCGAACCCACCGCGTCGCGGAACGGGCCGTAAAAGGCACTGGCGTATTTGGCGCTGTAAGCCATGATGCGTGTGTGAATATGGCCATTCGCCTCCAGGGCTTGCCGAATCGCGCCAATGCGCCCGTCCATCATGTCGCTGGGTGCCACCATGTCCACGCCAGCTGCCGCTTGCACCAAAGCTTGCTGAACCAGGACCTCGACCGTGGGCTCATTCAGGATGTAGCCGGACTCGTCCAGCAAACCGTCTTGGCCGTGGCTGGTGAACGGGTCCAGTGCCACGTCGGTCATGATGCCCAGTTCAGGAAAGCGTTTTTTCAATTCACGCACCACGGTGGGCACCAGGCCCTCAGGGTTTTTGGCTTCACTGCCGGTGGGGTCTTTGAGGGACGCGCTGATGACCGGAAACAAGGCCATGACCGGGATGCCGAGTTTCACGCAGTCCTCGGCCACGGGCAGCAACAAGTCCAAACTCAGGCGCTCCACGCCCGGCATGGAGGCCACGGCTTGGCGCTGGTTGTGACCTTCCAACACAAACACCGGGTAGATCAAATCATGGGCGGTGACTTGGTGTTCGCGCACCAAGTTGCGCGTGAACTCGTCACGGCGCAGGCGCCGGGGACGACCCATGGGAAATTGAGCGTGCAATAAGGTATTCATGGCCAAAATTGTGCCCGAATTTAAAGTCAGGCCCTGACCTGTGAATGACACCGCGCGGCGTGGGTTTGAACGCCATGTTGTTTTTGGTGAAAAATTGTCAAAACTATTGAAATGACGATTGGTATTTGGTAAATTCGCTTCGGGCGATTTTCAATCGCTCCCCGCTTTTCCTCCCTGAGCGGGGCCTTGATGTGTGACAACTAAAAGGCTTGCAACCCTCGGCCACGGTCGGGGGTTTTTTTTGCCCGGGTTGATTTGGGCGGGAGGCCCGCAAGGGCATACACTGTGACCATGCTCTGGATCAAAGCTTTACACATTGTCATGGTGGCCAGTTGGTTTGCCGGCTTGTTTTACCTGCCCCGCATCTTCGTCAATTTGGCCATGGTCTCTCCTGAATCCGTGGCCGAGTTTGAGCGCTTGTTGTTGATGGCGCGCAAACTGCTTCGTTTCACGACTTTGCTGGCGGTGCCCGCGCTGGGTCTGGGTTTGGTGCTGTGGTTGTATTACGGCATCGGTCTGGCTGCGGGCAATGGCTGGATGCATGCCAAGCTGGCCTTGGTTCTTTTGGCGGTCGTTTACCACTGGCAATGTGGCCGTCTGCTGCGTCAATTTGGCGCACAGCAAAACCAGCGCAGCCATGTTTGGTACCGTTGGTTCAATGAGGCACCGGTGATCTTGATGTTGGTCATTGTGGTTCTGGTGGTGGTCAAGCCGTTTTGAGGGCGCCGGGATGCCAAAGACCTCCGCCTGGCCCTTGACGTGGGTCTACGTCTGTTTGATTGTCTATGCCAGCCTGTACCCCTTTGAGGGGTGGCGTCTTCAAGGGATTGCGCCTTGGGGTTTTATGTGGGCGCCCTGGCCGCGCTACTGGACTATTTTCGATGTGATCTCCAATGTTTTGGGCTATGCCCCTTTGGGTTTCTTTTTGACACTGGCTTTTCGCCGCACTTGGCCCCACCTGCCGGCCTTGACCCTGACTTTTGCCTTGGCGATGGCACTGTCTTGGGCGTTGGAGTCGCTGCAGTTCTTTTTGCCAGCGCGGGTCCCGTCCAATGTCGATTGGTTGCTCAACGTTGCGGGCGCTTGGCTCGGGGGCGCCAGCGCGGCGTTCTTGATGTGGGCGGGTGTGCTGGCACGCTGGAGCCGTTTCAGGGCCCAATGGTTTATTCGCAATGCACGCGGCGCCTTGGTGCTGTTGGCCTTGTGGCCCATGGGCTTGTTGTTTCCCGCGCCGGTTGCTTTTGGTTTGGGCCAAGTCTACGAACGTGTTGAAGATACGGTGGCCAACTGGTTACAGGGAACCCCGTGGTTGGAGTGGCTGCCCATGCGCGAGGTGGAGTTGCAACCTTTGCTGCAAGCGTCCGAGGTGGTGTGTGTGATGTTGGGCTTGCTGTTGCCTTGTTTGTTGGCGTTCAGCGTGGTGCGCACGTTCCAGCAGCGTGTCGTGGCTGTGCTGGTGTTGCTGCTGGCGGGTTTTTTGGCCAGCGCGTTGTCGGCAGCCCTCACCTATGGACCGGTTCACGCCTGGGATTGGACGCATACCGAGGTGCGGGCTGGACTGGTGGCCACGCTGTTTGCGGCGGCCTTTTCGTCTTTGCTGACGAGGCGCGCTTGCTTGGTCACGGCCTTGGTCTGCTTGATGTGGCAATTGGCCCTGTTGAACAATGCGGCCACAGATGCTTATTTTTCACTGACTTTGCAAACCTGGGAGCAAGGCAAGTTCATACGCTTTCACGGTTTGATCCAATGGATTGGTTGGCTGTGGCCCTATGCTTATTTGGCTTATTTGATGCAAAGGCTGTCGGTCTCTGGGCATCCCGATGGCGAATAGCATGCGTTCCATTCGTAAAATAGCTGCATGACCCAGCCCACTGCCCCTTACTACCAACGCCACATTTTTTTCTGCTTGAACGAGCGCAAAAACGGTGAAGACGCATGCGCCCATCACCAGGCCCAAGCCGGTTTCGACCATTGCAAAAATCGCATCAAAGCATTGGGCCTGTCTGGCCCGGGCCAGGTGCGCGTCAACAAGGCCGGTTGCTTAGACCGCTGCGCAGGCGGGCCGGTGGCGGTGGTCTATCCCGAAGGGGTTTGGTACACCTACGTTGATGTCACCGATATCGACGAGATTGTGGACCGCCACTTGAAACAGGGCCAGGTGGTGGAGCGACTCGTCACGCCCGCGCATCTGGGTCGCTGATGAACGCGGGCACACAAAAGTTGAGTCTGGCAGGCGAGGCCGGGGTGATCGAAGCGTTGCTGGACCTGCCCGACACGGCCTTGGAGGGCAAGCGCGGCACGGTGGTGATTGCGCACCCGCACCCCTTGTTTGGTGGGACGATGCACAACAAAGTGGTGCAAACCCTGGCTCGGGCCTTTGTGCAATGCGGCTGGCGTGCAATGCGCTTCAATTTTCGCGGGGTGGGCGCGAGCGCCGGGGTTTATGACGAAGGCCGAGGCGAACTGGCCGATATGCTGGCCGTGGCGAATCAAACCGCCCCCACAGACCAGCCTTTGGCTTTGGCGGGTTTTTCTTTTGGTGCCTTTGTCGCGAGCCATGCATTGGCGCAAATCTGGTCAGACCGACCCGTCGACAAAGTGGTCTTGGTCGGTGCGGCCGCATCCAACTTCAGCGTGGCGTCATTGCCTTTAGAGGCGCACGCGGCGACATTGGTGCTTCATGGCGAGCGTGACGACACCGTGCCCTTGCAAAGCGTGATGGACTGGGCCAGGCCGCAATCTTTGCCGGTGACGGTGATTCCCGGGGTTGAGCACTTCTTTCATGGGCAATTGCCCTTGTTGAAGTCTTTGGTGGTTCGCCATTTACGGGCTTGAAGACCGTGGCCATTCCTTTTTTGTGAATTTCCAAATGAAAACGAAATTCAAATCCTGGCGCACCCTCGGTTTAGCCGCCGTGCTTTCGATGGTCTTGTGTGCCTTCGCCAGTGCACAAATGCCACAACCACCTGAAGTGGCTGCGCGGTCTTATGTGGTGCTGGACATCACGGCCAACCAAATCTTGGCCGCCAAGGACATCGACCTGGCGGTTGAGCCTGCTTCGTTGACCAAGTTGATGTCGGCCTATGTGGTCTTTGAGGCCTTGAAGTCCCGCAAAATTGATTTGAAGCAAACGTTCTCGGTCAGCGAGCGTGCCGCCAAGATGGCGGGCTCCCGCATGTTCATTGACGCCCAGATGAAGGTGCCGGTCGAGGATTTGGTCAAGGGCATGATCGTGCAGTCAGGCAATGACGCCACTGTGGCGCTGGCCGAGGGCGTGGGCGGCAGCGTGGCGCATTTCGTTGACATGATGAACGCCCAAGCCAAAATCCTGGGCCTGCAGGCCACCACCTACAAAAATCCTGAAGGTCTGACCGAACCAGGCCATACGACCACCGCCCGTGACCTGAGCCAGCTGGCGTCGCGCTTGATCCGGGATTTTCCCGAATACGTGGGCTATTACGCGCTTAAAAAATACCGGTACGAAGGCACGCCTGCAGCCAACGACAGCAATCGCAACTTGTTGCTGTTTCGCGACCCGACGGTGGACGGCCTGAAAACTGGGCACACTGACGCGGCTGGCTACTGCTTGGTGGCCACAGCCAAACGCGATTTCCCCAATGTGGGCCCGCGCCGATTGCTGACGGTGCTGCTGGGGGCGGTCAGTGACAATGCCCGCGCCAATGAGTCGCAAAAACTGCTCAATTGGGGTTACACGGCCTATGAAGCGGTCAAGTTGTTCGAGGCCAATCAAGCCGTGGTCACCCCTGCTGTGTGGAAGGGCCAAAGTGCCAACCTGAAGTTGGGCCAGCCCAACGCCATTGTGGTCGCGGTGCCAGCGGGCAGCGCGGCCCAGCTGAAAACAAGGGTGGATCGGCCGGATCCGTTGGTCGCCCCGTTCATCAGGGGGCAGGTGGTGGGGACCCTGAGGGTGACCCGCGCCGGCCAGCCGATGGTGGATGTACCTTTAATGGCCCTGGAGACGGTCGAGCAGGCGGGTTTGTGGGGTCGCGCCTGGGATGCCTTGCGCCTGTGGATTCAATAAACGTTAACTAACGGGTGGCTGGGCTGTTGATTCAGGAGCTCAGGCGCGCCTTTCCGCTGATATTTGCCCTTCAGAACGAACCGGTATATACTGGAGAGCTTTTCCGCAATTGGAGCGGGGAAGATTTTTTTATCCCATCCAAACGTTTAGGGACGTTTTAAACAATGCCAACCATCAATCAATTGGTGCGTCAGGGGCGCGAGGTCGAAACGACCAAGTCAAAAAGCCCCGCGATGCAAAACTCGCCGCAACGCCGCGGCGTCTGCACCCGCGTCTACACCACGACGCCTAAAAAGCCTAACTCTGCGCTGCGTAAAGTGGCCAAAGTGCGATTGACCA
>CANGEE010000067.1 GCA_947452635.1 Comamonadaceae bacterium
AGGCGCTGTAAGCGTCGGCGCATGCACAGCACTTGCGCGTCTTTGCTCAGCAGCAGGGCGCGGTGCGCCACGGCCAGGTCGATGAATTTTTGGTCGTCCGCATCTTTGCAGGTGCAAGACGCTTTGGGCGCGTCTTCCAGCACGGTGGCTTGCTGGTCAAAGGCATCCAGCACGGCTTGGCCGGTCTGAGCCGATGCGGCCATGCGCGCCACCAGATGGGGGTAGTTCAGCACCCGGCGCAATTCTTCGCGCATAGCCGCGGTGGCGATCCAGTGCAGCCGGCCCTGGCGCAAAGCGTGGCGCAGGCCCTGGGTGCGCGGGTCGTTAAAGATCCACAGGTCCAGCACGATGTTGGTGTCCAGCACCGTGGTCATCGCCGTCTTCAAAGCCTCAGAGCTTGTCACGCACCGAGCCCTTGAGCATGTCAAAGCGAAACAGCCGGCATTCGATCGGGCCGTTCCACATCGGCACGCGGCGGGTCTCTTTCAGGCGCATGCGGCTGGGCAACTTCAAGTCGGGGGTCAGCATCCAAGCGGTCCAGCCGCTGTAGTTCTTTTTCCAATGCGCGGCCAGTTGCATGAAGAAGTCACCGCCGTCGTCGGTGTGCGCGGTTTCGCGGTGGTGGCCTTCTGGCTGCCCATCTTGGCGACGCTCGGCCGCCAGCGCGCCCGGCTCAAAGCCGTCGCGTCCGCGTCCAGCCACACCGGCGGCAGCAATCCGCTCGCCGTAAGGCGGGTTGAGCAGCATCAGGCCGGGCAGCTCGCTGGGCGGCATGCGCTGCAGCGCGTCGCCGCCGCGAAACTCAATCACCCCAGCCACGCCCGCGCGCTCGGCATTGCGTTCGGCAAAGTCCACCATCCTGTGCGCCACGTCGCTGCCGAAAATCGGTGCGGTGGGCGCATGCTCTGCCGCTTGGGCTTGTTCCAGCAGGCCTTGCCACACGTGGGCTTGGTAAGGCAGGAGTTTTTCAAAACCAAAACGGCGCAGGCTGCCGGGGGCGATGCCGCAGGCGATTTGCGCTGCCTCTATGGCAATCGTGCCACTGCCGCAGCACGGGTCGTACAAGGGTGTGGCGGCGTCCCAGCCGCTGGCGGCCAACATGGCGGCGGCCAGGGTTTCCTTCAACGGGGCGTCGCCTTTGTCGGCGCGCCAGCCGCGCTTGAACAAGGGCTCACCCGAGGTGTCGATGTACAGCGTGGCGTGGTCGGTGGTCAGGTGGGCGTAGATGCGCACATCGGGCCACTGGGTGTTGACATCCGGGCGTTCGCCGCGCTTGGCGCGAAAGCGATCGGCTACCGCGTCTTTGATTTTGAGAGCCGCAAAGTTCAGGCTGGTCAGTGGGCTGTGCTGCGCGGTGACTTCGATCTTGAAAGTCTGTTTCGTGGTGAACCAAATCTCCCAGGCGACTTCGCTGGCGGCTTGGTACAGGTCGTTCTCGCTCCTGTACAGGGTTTGCGACAGTTGCACCAGCACCCTTTGGGCCAAGCGGCAGTGCAGGTTCAGCAGCATGGCTTCGCGCCAGGAGGCGCGCACCATCACGCCGCCGCGCCCGGTCATCAGGTCGTTGCCGGTCAAGCCGGTGATACCGTGCACCTCGCCGGCCAAAAAGCCCTCGACGCCAGCGGCGCAGGGCAAGAACAGTTGCAATGAATTCACAGGGTTTTACGCAGGTTGGCGGGCGCGATCTTCAGCGCCTCGCGGTATTTGGCCACGGTGCGCCGCGCGCAATCAATGCCTTGCTCTTTGAGCATTTCCGACAATTGGTTGTCGGACAGCGGTTTGGCCGGGCTCTCGGCCGCCACCAATTGGCGAATCAGCGCCCGCACCGCAGTGCTCGACGCGGCGCTGCCGCTGTCGGTGCCCAAGCCCGAGCCAAAGAAATACTTCAGCTCAAAAGTGCCCATGGGCGTGGTCATGTATTTGGCCGTGGTGACCCGGCTGATGGTGGATTCGTGCAGTCCGAGTTCATCGGCAATTTCACGCAGCACCAGGGGCCGCATGGCCAGTTCGCCATGCACAAAGAAATTCTTTTGCCGCTCCACAATCGCGGTGGAGACGCGCAAGATGGTGTCAAAGCGTTGCTGAATGTTCTTGATGAACCAGCGCGCTTCTTGCAGGCGTTGCTGCAAACCTTGGTGCGCTTCGCTCTTGCCGCCGCGCAGGGCGTTGGCGTAAATGTCATGCACCCGCAGGCGCGGCATGACGTCGGGGTTGAGCTGCACTTTGAAGCGCGGCTCGCCGTTGGGCCGGGTGTTGATCACCAGCACATCGGGGATGATCACATGCTGTTCGGCATTGGCAAAGGGGCGCGCCGGTTTGGGCTCCAAACGGGCGATCTGGGCAATCGCCAATTTGATGGTCACATCGTCTTCGCCGCACAGCACCAGCAGGCGTTTGACGTCGCGTTTGGCCAGCAACTCCAGCGGTTGCGCGCAGATTTTCAAGGCGGCTTGCCAGACGCGGTCGTCCGGTGCGTCTTCCAGCTGGGCTTTGATCTGCAGGCTCAGGCATTCAGCCAAATGGCGCGCGCCCACGCCCACCGGTTCGAGCGATTGCAACAGACTCAGGGCCATGGTGAAGCGGTGCACCAACTCTTCGAGTTGCTCCAGGTCTTCGGTGCCCGCCAAATTTTCGGCCAGCGACTGCAGAGAGTCTTCTAAGTAGCCGTCGTCGTTGAGCGACTCGATCAGGTAGCGCAGGGCCGCGCGGTCGACCTCCGACAGGCGCAGCGACAAGGCCTGGCGATGCAAGAACTCGGTGAAGGAGCCCAGGCCGCGCGCCAGCTCCACCGCATCGGGCGCGTCACTGTCGTTGCTGGCGGTTTTGCGCGAACCGGCATCGTTGCCCCATTCGCTGTCGTCGGGCGTCATGTCGACGCTGCCATCGCCCTCCCAGCTTTCGGCCACGTCCTGCACGGCCTCGTCTTTGGCCACGCTGGCTTCGCTGCTGTTGTCGTTGCCTGAATCACGGGTGTCACTGCCCGACTCGGTGCTGGCCTCGGTGACCCGATCGCCCAAGCTGACCCGGGTGTCGGCTTCGGGCAGCCCGAACTCTTCGGCCAAAGACTCTTCAGCCGTGCGTTCTAAAAAAGGATTCTCGTCGAGCATTTGCTCGACTTCGGCACTCAACTCCAAGGTGGACAGTTGCAGCAGGCGAATCGATTGTTGCAGCTGGGGCGTGAGCGCCAGGTGCTGCGACATGCGCAGGGACAGACTTTGCTTCATGGCGCAGGTCCTCCAGCGGCGAGGGTTGCGCCTGCGGCGTGCCGGCTTGTGGAGAAAAGGGCGTCTGGGTGGCTCATGCTCACATGCGGAAATGTTCGCCCAAGTAGACGCGGCGCACGTCGGCGTTGTGCACAATTTGTTCGGGCGTGCCTTGGGCCAGCACCCGGCCCTCGCTGATGATGAAGGCGTGATCGCAGATGCCCAAGGTCTCGCGCACATTGTGGTCGGTGATCAAGACGCCGATGCCACGGGCTTTCAAAAAAGCGATGATGCGCTGGATCTCGATCACCGCGATCGGATCGATACCGGCAAAGGGCTCGTCCAGCAAAATGAAACGCGGGTTGGTGGCCAGGGCGCGGGCAATTTCCACCCGGCGTCGCTCGCCGCCCGACAAGGCGACTGAGGGCGAGTCATGCAGATGATCGACCCGCAAATCTTGCAACAACGCTTGCAGGCGTTTTTGAATCGCCTCTTCGCTCCATGGCTGGTCGTGTTCGTCACGCTGCAACTCCAGCACCGCGCGCACATTGTCGGCCACATTGAGTTTGCGAAAGATCGAGGCTTCTTGCGGCAAGTAAGACAAACCCATGCGTGCGCGGCGGTGGATGGGCATGCTCGTCACATCCTGGCCGTCAATCAGAATTTGACCGCCGTCGGTGCGCACCAAGCCGACGATCATGTAGAACGAAGTGGTTTTGCCTGCGCCGTTAGGGCCGAGCAGGCCCACCACCTCGCCTTTGTTGACTTTGACCGACACGTCATGCACCACCTTGCGCGAGCCGTAGGCTTTTTTCAAGTGCAGGGCTTCCAGGCTGCTGACCTGGGATGCCGCTTCGGGGATGGCGTGGGCCCAGGTTGGCGCGTTCATGGCTTGGCTCCGGCCGGCGTGCTCGTGCGCGGGCTGCTGCGCAGCGAAGGCACCAAGCTGTTGGCTGGCGGCTCTTCGGTGTTGTTGCGTGGGGTCAGCATGGCTTTGATGCGGCCGGGCGCAGTGCCGCTGGCCGTACCTGGCGTGCTGGCTTTGGGGTCCACTGTGAAAATTTCGGTGATGTTGTTGTACACAATCAAGTGGCCCTGCACCCGGTCCGACAAGCGTGTGCCTTGGTAGGTGCGCAGTTCACTGCGCCCGGTCAAGGTGATTTTGTCGGCTTCGCTGTCGTAGCTGACCATTTCGGCTTCACCTTCGGTGAATTCGTCCAAGCCTTCCCGCTTTTGTCGGAAAAAAGCCCGCTCGCCAGGAGCTGCCCACATATCGGCCACTTGTTTGCCCGCCGTGTCTTGCACCACCACCATTTTGGCGGCACGCAACACCAGCGTGCCTTTGGTGCCGTTGACGCGGCCAGTGAAGGTGGTGGTTCTGCTCGATTCATCGTGTTTCAGCGCATCGGCTTCGATGAACATGGGCTTGCTGCTGTCCGCCTTTTCGGCGAGCGCCAGCGAACCAGCCCCAAGGGCAAACAAGGTCAAGAGGGTCGTGGCGATGGGAAATTTCATAAAGGCGCGAATCTTGCTTTGATTGTAGGTGCAAGCCAGGTCCGCGCGCGCATGCGCACATAAAAAAGTCCGCTCTGGCGGACTGGTGGGGCTGGCCAATGGCCACAGGCCTGCTACTTGCCTTGGCGCACTTGAGCCAACAGGGCTTCGGTGACTTGCAGTGCGCGCTCCATGCTGCCGGCCATCGAACCGTCGGTGTAAAAGCGCCCGGCGATGCCCAAAGCAGGTACGCCTTCGACTTTGAAGTCGTTTTGCAACTGCACGGCGCGGCGCAATTTGCTGGCCATGCCAAAGGATTTGTACGTCTCTGCGAACTTGGTTTTGTCCACGCCTTGCTTTTCGGCCCAGGCCTGGATGCTGGCGTCGGTGCTCAAGGATTGCTTGTCGACGTGAATCGCTTGAAACACCTTGGTGTGCAAGGTGTCCAGTAAATTCAGCGCTTCCAGGGTGAAGAACAGACGTTGCTGGGGCGCAAAGCTGTCGTTGAACGCCACCGGAATGCGGTGCACCACCACATCTTTGGGTGCGTTTTTGACCCAGTTGGCAAAGGTCGGCTCGAACGCATTGCAGTGCGGGCAGCTGTACCAGAAGAATTCGATCACCTCGATTTTTCCGGCACCCCCATCGCTGGCTTGCGCTTTGTCGAGTCGGTTGTAGTCCTTGCCTTCGCTGAGCTTGATCGGCGGGCCGGACACCGGCTTGGCGGCTGGGGCTTGGGCCCACGCGGGCAGGGTCATGGCGCTGACGCTGGCGCTGAGGGAGGTCAGGTGGAAGTCACGACGTTTCATGGGCACATCCATTCAGGAATCGGTAAGGGGGTCAATACAGGGGCTGCGTCAGCGCTGCACGCGCACCAACGCGGTTTCAATGCCACCGGCGTCCAATTTGGACTTGGCACGTTCGGCCACATCTTTGTCGTCAAAGGGCCCCAGGCGCACACGGTAGACCTGCCTGCCGGCTTGTTCCCGTTCGCTGATCTTGGCATCCAGCCCCATCATGGTCAATTTGGCCCGTTGGGCATCGGCTTCGGCTTGGCTGCGAAAAGCGCCGGCTTGAACGAAGTAAGTGAAGGGGTCACCGGCGCCGGGCACAGGGGTTGGCACAGCTTTGGACTTGACCAATTCGCCCAGCGGGTCGGCGGTGATCGCGGGTTTGGTTTCGGGCTTGGCCACTTCTTTGGCGGGCTCTTTGGCCGGCTCTTTGGGGGCGGGTGTTTTGTTGACTTCTTTGACGGCTTCTTTCACTTCTGCTTTAGTCGCCTCGCTGCTGCCTTCCTTGGGCGCATCGGGCGCTTCCGAGGCCGGGGCCGCCGGTTTGGTTTGCAGCGCGCCGTTCGGATTCCAGTCTTTGTTCTTTTGTGCTTCAGCGGCGTCTTGGTCGGCCGAGCGCGGCTGGTTCTTGTTGGTGAACGGGGTCGGCACCTTGGTCACATAAATGGCCACGGCCAGGGCCACGGCCAAGCCGATCACCAAGCCGATGATAAAACCCGTGGCGGCGCCACCTCGTTGGGAATGCTGTTTCATCTGTGGACCTTCATCACATTTTGGCGGGCGCTGACACACCCAACACTTGCAGCCCATTGTGCAGCACTTGCGCGGTGGCGGCGACCAGCGCCAATCGCGCTTGTTTGACGGCCACATCGTCGACCAAGATGCGTTCGGCATCATAGTAGCTGTGGTAGCAGGCGGCCAGGTCGCGCAGGTAGAAAGTCACATCGTGTGGGGCAAAGTCGCTGCAGGCTGCTGAGAGCATGGCCGGGTACTTGGCCAGTTGCAGCATCAGGGCTTGGGCTTGTGGGCTGCTGAGCGCGGACAAGTCCACGTTTTTCAGCGTGGCGGGCTCGCCACCCTCGGTTTCGGCCCAGCTGCGCAGCACCGAGCAAATGCGCGCATGGGCGTACTGCACGTAGTACACCGGGTTGTCGTTGTTCTTTTGCACCGCCAAGTCGACGTCAAAGGTGTACTCGGTGTCGGGCTTGCGGCTGAGCAAAAAGAAGCGCACCGCATCGCTGCTGGTCCACTCGATCAGGTCACGCAGGGTGACGTAGCTGCCCGCGCGTTTGGAAATCTTCACCTCTTCGCCGCCACGCATCACCCGCACCATGGTGTGCAGCACGTAGTCAGGGTAGCCTTCAGGAATGCCCACGTTGGCCGCTTGCAGGCCGGCGCGCACACGGGCAATGGTGCCGTGGTGGTCGGTGCCTTGGATGTTGACCACCTTGGTGAATCCGCGTTCCCACTTGGTGATGTGGTAGGCCACGTCAGGCACAAAGTAGGTGTATGTGCCATCGGTCTTTTTCATGACCCGGTCTTTGTCGTCGCCGTAGTCGGTGGACTTGAGCCACAGGGCGCCATCTTGCACGTAGGTCTTGCCGGCGGCTTGGAGGCGGCTCACGGCGTCGGCCACTTTGCCGCTGGTGTACAGGCTGCTTTCCAGGTAATAGTTGTCGAAGCGAACGTCAAAGGCCTGCAAGTCCAAGTCTTGTTCGTGGCGCAGATAGGCCACGGCAAACTGGCGCATGCCGTCCAGGTCATTCGCATCGCCACTGCCGGTGAAGGCGCGGTCATCAGCGCGCACCGTCTTTTTCGCCAAAAAGTCTTGCGCGATGTCGGCGATGTACTCGCCGTTGTAAAACGCTTTGCTGGCCGGGTTGTCCGGATCGGTGGGCCAGCAGGTGTCGCCCGGCTTGAAGCCTTGCGCGCGCAGCTGGGTGCTGGTGGCCAAGGTGTTGATCTGCACACCTGCGTCGTTGTAATAAAACTCGCGGTAAACATCAAAACCTTGCGTTGCAAACAAGTTGCAAATCGCGTCACCCAGCGCCGCTTGGCGGCCGTGGCCCACATGCAAGGGGCCGGTGGGGTTGGCTGAGACGAACTCGACCAACACGCGCTGGCCCTTGTCAGGCTGCTGACCGAACTGGGACCCTGCCGCCAGCACTTCGTGCACGATGGCTTGCTTGGCAGCAGCTTTGAGGCGGATGTTGATGAAGCCAGGACCAGCGATGTCGATCGCCTCCACCCAGCGCCTATAAGCGGGATGGGCCAACAGCGCATCGCGCAGTTGCTCTCCCAGCTGGCGTGGGTTGCGTTGCAGCGGTTTGGCCAGTTGCATGGCCGCGGTGCAGGCAAAGTCACCATGGGCGGCCACTTTGGGCGACTCGAACGCCGCTTTGGCGCCCGCGCCGGGAAGGATGTGATCGAGCTCGGCGGCCAAAGCCGCGAGCAGTTCTTGTTTGGCTGAAAGCATGGACCCATTTTACGGGTCTGGCCAACTGGCTTGAAAACCGCTCTTTTGCAGCCTGTTACACAATACGACAGACGACGTGTGCACGCGGTGAGCGGCCAAGGCGTTAATGAGGACATCCGGGCGGTTCCGCGACTGCAAGGATGGTTTTTCAACATTTCCGGTATTTAAGGAGATACATCATGCGCAAATTCCTCTATCTCGTTGCACTGGGTTTGACATTGGCGACGGCCCAGGCCGCAGAACCCGCTAAAGCCGCCGCACCTGCTGTGGCCCAAGCCGCAGCCCCTGCTGTGGCTGCGGTGCCTGCAGCACCGGCCCCTGTGACCGAGAAAACACCGCAGCAAAGCAAGATGGCGACCTGCAACAAAGACGCCGAAGGCAAAACAGGCGAAGAACGCAAAGCCTTCATGAAAACCTGCCTGAGCGCCAAAGCCGAACCGGCAGCCGACCCCAAAAGTGCCCAGCAAAACAAAATGAAAACCTGTAATGCGGACGCCGCCGGTAAAAAAGGCGATGAACGCAAAGCCTTCATGAGCGAGTGCCTGAAAAGCAAATAAATCCAGGCCATGACCCTGAAACACCCCGTCTGGCCTGGTCCCGGCGGGGTTTTTTCATGGCGGCGCGGTGCAATGGGTCCTGCAGCACCCCCAATTCGAGGCCTATGCATTAGCATTGGCAAAACCGCCATTAACCACCATGCATTCTCCTTCTGCCCTCCCTGCCACGTCCCTTGTTGCTGAACAGGCTGTGCGCCCACGGTCCGAGACGCCGCGCGCGCTGGCATCCATCTCTTGCGTCATGCCCGCGCACAATGAGGCCGCCAATTTGCCGCAGGTGGTGGCGCAGGTGCTGGGCACGTTGCGGGGGTTGTCGTCACAGCTTGAGTTGATCGTCGTGGATGACGGCAGTCGCGATGCGACCGTGGCGGTGGTCGAGCAGTTGTGCGCGCAGTACCCCGAAGTCGTGTTGCTGCAACTGAGTCGCAACTTTGGCAAAGAAGCGGCCATCACCGCGGGTTTGTCTTGCGCTGTCGGCGACGTGGTGGTGATCATGGATTCGGACGGCCAGCACCCGATCGACTTGGTACCCCAAATGCTGGATTTGTGGCGTGAAGGGCTGGATGTGGTCTACGCCATTCGCACCACCAGAGACGATCAAACCGCTTTTCATGGCCAGTTGGTGCAGTGGTTTTACAAACTGGTCAACGCCGGCAACCGCGTCAAGATTCCGCCCAATGCGGGGGACTTTCGCTTGATGGACCAGCAAGTGGTCAAAGCGCTCAACGCTTTGCCCGAGCGCAACCGTTTCATGAAAGGCTTGTACGCTTGGGCCGGCTTCAAGAGCACAGCGATTGAATACCAACCCCTGCCCCGCTTGGAAGGCGTTTCACGCTTTGGTTGGCGCAGCTCCATCGGTTTGGCGGTCACGGGTGTGGTGGCTTTCTCTACCGTGCCGTTGCGTTTCTTGAGCTTGCTGGGATTGATCCTCGCATTGGCCGCTTTCGGTTACGGCGCGTGGGTGGTGGTGGAGTATTTCTACCTGGGCATTGCGGTCTCGGGTTACGCCACGATTGTGGTTGGCATGATGCTGCTCAGCGGCATCCAGCTCATGGGCATGGGCATCTTGGCGGAGTACGTGGGACGCATCTATGAAGAGGTCAAACAGCGCCCGGTGTTCTGGGTGCAAAAGCGCGTGGGTGCGGGTTTGGCCGGTTCGCCCAAGGCATGAAGTCGACGGCCTTTTGGTTTTTGGCTACGGGTGCCAGTGCCGCACTGACCCACATTGCTGTCTTTGCATGGCTGCAACAGGTCCAGCCTGAGCTGTGGCCCGAAGCCGCCAACGCACTGGGTTTTGCGATCGCCTTTGGGGTCAGTTTTGGAGGACATCGCTGGCTCAGCTTTAAAGGTACGTCCACACCGATGCGCCAAAGTCTGCGCCGTTTTGGCGTTACTGCACTGGCCGGATTGGCCTGCAACGAGTTGGTGTTCATGCTGCTGACCCGGCATTACGGCTGGTGGGGCCTTTGGGCTTTGGGGGTGGCTTTGGGGGTGGCCTCGGCGCAGACTTTTGTGCTGAGTCGCTTTTGGGCCTTTCAGCGCTGAGTCTGCGCTGCTTTTCTTTGACAGCCGAGGCATCTGTGCTTATGGAGAAGGGTACAAGCGCGCACCCCGCGCCAGCAGCACGCCGTGCTGCTGCAGTTGTTGCACAAACAAGTCGCTTGACAGATGCCGCCATTCCGCCACGCGGGCATAGGCGTGATCGCCAGTGGGGCCTGCGCCTGGGTCGGCTGGCAGGCCGGGGTGGCACATGACCAAGGTCGATTCAGGGACTTGGGCCAGCCAGGCGGCCATCAACGCGGCGTAATCCAATGAGTCGTCAAACAGGTTGTAAATGCCGGACAGCGCCGGGGCGCAGGGGATGTGCATCCGCGCCGCTTCGCACGTCAGGGCCTGGCTGCCCCAGGCGGCCATCACCCGCCCTTTGAGATCGGCTTGCCCGGTGGGCGGGCGTGAGACGCGCAAATAAGGCTGTCGTCCTGGGTAGCGGCGGGCCATGACCCGCAGCAGCGCTCGCCGAAGGGTGCCGAACTGTTGGATGTGCTGATGGCCGTCAATGTGGTCGGGCGGCGCTTGCCAGCTTGACTCAAACGCATCGAGCTGATGCTCTATTTCGGCTTCAACGGTGTGCGCGTTCAGGCCACCCCAACGGGAAGGCAGCACGCTGCGCAGCATGGCACAGCCCAATGACAGACCGTGGCCTCGGGCGAGGGCAAATTCGCTGGTCCAGTCCAGGTGCAGGCCCACATCGATCTGGCCACGCAGTTCTTTCAAACTGGCCGCGTCTTCGACCCAATGCGGCGACAGCACCATGGCGCTGGTGGCGCTGATGCGTTGGGCTTGGGCCAATTGCACAATGGCCTTTGACACGGGCTTGCTCAAGGCAAAATCGTCAGCGCACAGCACCAGGTTTTTCAGGGCCGCAGAAATGGGAGGGCTGCTCATGTCAGCGCTTTCCAGTAATGTGGCTGGCTGTATTGCTGCTTTAAAAAATCAATCCACAAGCGCACCCGCAGGGGCAGGTGTTTGCGCTGAGAAAACACCGCGTGAATGCCGTTGGCGGGTGCGGCAAACGCTTCCAGCACCGGTACCAGTTGGCCTGCTTGCACTTGGGCCTCCACCTCCCAGGTGCTGCGCCAGGCAATGCCCAGGCCTGCCAAGCACCAGTCGTGCAGCACCTGCCCGTCAGAGCAGTCCATCGGGCCGGCTGGCTTGAGGTGAATCAGCTCGCGGCCTTCGGCATTCTTTTGCGGCACGGTGAACGCCCAGCCCCGGGTTTGTGAGGCGTCACTGGACAAGGTCAGGCAATCGTGGTGCACCAAGTCTGAGGGTTTTTGCGGCATACCCCTGAGCGCCAAATAGGCGGGCGAGGCCACGCACAATCGCCGGTTATCGGCCACGCGCACACTGACCAAAGAAGAATCGGGCAGATCGCCAACGCGCACCGCGCAGTCAAAGCCTTCACCGGCCAAATCGACCACGCGATCGCTCAAATTCAAGGAAATCGACACATCCGGGTGAACCGCACGAAAACGCGGGATCAAGGGGGCTACGTGCCGGCGACCAAAACCGGCCGGCGCGGTGATGCGCAAATGGCCGCTGGCTTTGAGACCACCGGCCGAGACGCTGGCCTCGGCATTGGCCACCTCGCCCAGCAGGCGTTGGCAATCTTCTAAAAAAGCGGTGCCCTCGTGGGTCAGGCTGATGCGCCGTGTGGTGCGCAGCAGCAACTTGACCCCCAGGTGTTCTTCCAGCGCATCCAGTCGACGGCCCATGATGGCCGGGGCCACGCCTTCGGCCCTCGCGGCGGCCGTCAGGCTGCCTTTGGTGGCGACCGAGACGAAGGATTCAAAAACCTTGAGCTTGTCCATAGGCCTTCATTATGCAAGTGATTGTCAAAAATCAAGGCTTGCAAAGCGTGGATTAGCCCGCTTGATTTGGCAGCCCAAGCGCATTAGCCATTGAAAAGCGATGGGGTGGCCACAGGAGATGACCTTGATTTTTGCCTTAAAGTCATGGGTTAATGAATTTTTCTCTTGTTTATTAACCTGCGCGCATCGAATACAGTCGATACGCCAAGTGGGGCCGCCACGGCTGGCCATTCCCTGTCATTTTTTCAATTTTCCAATCGAGGTTGCACATGACCCTACGCACACAAGTCCATGGCCTGCAAGTGGCCACCACGCTGTACCGTTTCATTGAAGACCAGGTGCTGCCGGCTACCGGCGTGAAGAGCGCGACTTTTTGGAAGGGTTTTGACGCCCTGGTGTCTGACCTCGCTCCGCGCAATATCGCCCTGCTGGCCGAGCGTGAACGCATCCAGACCGCCATGGACGCTTGGCACACCGCCCACCCGGGCCCGGTGGCTGAAGGCAAGGCGATGAAGGCCTATCAAAAATTCTTGAGCCAAATCGGCTACCTGGTGCCTGAGCCCAAAAATGTGAAAGCCACGACACAAAACGTCGACGCCGAGCTGGCCAAATTGGCCGGCCCCCAATTGGTGGTGCCCATTCTCAATGCCCGTTATGCCTTGAACGCTGCCAACTCGCGTTGGGGCTCGCTGTACGACGCCTTGTACGGCACCGATGCCATCAGCGAAGACAACGGCAGCGACAAAGGCACGGGCTACAACCCGAAACGCGGCGCCAAGGTCATTGAATACTGCCGTTATGTACTGGACCGTTGCGCGCCCTTGAAGAAAGGCTCGCACATCGACAGCACTGGCTACGCCATTCAGGGCGGCCAGCTGGTGGTCACCCTCAAGACCGGCAAAACCACTTTGGCCAATGCCAAGCAATTGGTCGGTTTTCAGGGCGATGCCAAAGCGCCCAGCTCGGTGCTGTTGGTGCACAACGGGCTGCACCTGGATTTGCAAATCAACAAAAACCACTCCATCGGCAAAACCGATCCTGCCCATGTGAGTGACTTGGTGGCGGAAGCGGCGCTGTCCACCATTTTGGATTTGGAAGACTCGGTGGCCGCGGTGGACGCTGAAGACAAAGTGCTGGCGTACAGCAACTGGCTGGGCATTTTGCAAGGCACTTTGAGCGAGCGTGTGGAGAAAAACGGCAAAGTATTCAGCCGTACCTTGAACCCTGACCGCGTGTACACCAAGCCAGCAGGAAAGGGCACTGTCACACTGCATGGCCGTTCGCTGTTGTTTGTGCGCAATGTGGGGCACTTGATGACCAACCCGGCGATTTTGTACACCGGCAAAGACGGCCGCGCACACGAGATTCCTGAAGGCATCCTGGACGCCATGGTCACCACCACCTGCGCCATGGTGGATTTGCAAAAGAAAAAAGGTGCCGATTTGCGCAACAGCCGTACCGGCAGCGTCTACATCGTCAAGCCCAAAATGCACGGTCCCAAAGAAGTCGCTTTTGCCGACGAATTGTTTGGCCGCGTGGAAAAAGTGCTGGGCCTCAAAGCCTCTACCGTCAAGCTGGGCATCATGGACGAAGAGCGTCGCACCAGCGCCAACTTGAAGGCGTGTATTGCCTCTGCCAAGAGCCGTGTGGCCTTCATCAACACCGGCTTCTTGGACCGCACCGGTGATGAAATGCACACCTGCATGTTGGCGGGGCCGGTGATGCGCAAGGGCGACATCAAGTCCAGCACCTGGTTGGCCGCTTACGAAAAAGCCAACGTGGCCGTAGGCCTGCAGTGCGGCTTGCGGGGTCGCGCCCAGATCGGCAAAGGCATGTGGGCCATGCCCGATTTGATGGCCGACATGCTGAAACAAAAAATCGGGCACCCGCAGTCCGGTGCCAACACCGCTTGGGTGCCCAGCCCCACGGCTGCTGCTTTGCACGCCATGCATTACCACCAGGTCAATGTGCCTGCGCTGCAAAAGCAAATGGAAAAAGCCGTGCTCAAGCAAGACCCCAAAGTCTTGCGCCAAACCACTTTGGACCAGTTGCTGCAGTTCC
>CANGEE010000068.1 GCA_947452635.1 Comamonadaceae bacterium
AAATTCAACCCATGAATTGGCTCGAAAACATCAAATGGGACGACAAAGTCTTGGTGCCGGTCATTGCCCAAGAAAAAGACACAGGCGACGTGCTGATGTTCGCTTGGATGAACCGCGAGGCTTTGCAAAAGACGGCCGAGCTTAAGCGGGCGGTGTATTTCAGCCGTTCGCGCAACAAGCTGTGGTTCAAGGGCGAGGAGTCGGGCCATGTGCAAACCGTGCACGACATTCGAATCGATTGCGACAGCGATGTGGTGCTGCTCAAAGTGACGCAGCTGGGTCATGAACCCGGCATTGCTTGCCATACCGGCCGCCACAGCTGCTTTTTCCAGAGTTTGCAGGCCGAGGGCTGGCAGGCGGTGGACCCGGTTCTCAAAGACCCTGAAACCATTTACAAGTGAATACCATGAACGCAGTGGACGCTTTGGCGCGGTTGGCGCAAGTGATTGAAAGCCGCAAACCCGCGCAAGGCGGCGACCCCGACAAAAGCTATGTGGCGCGCTTGCTGCACAAGGGGCCGGATGCGTTTTTGAAAAAGATCGGCGAAGAGGCCACAGAAACTGTGATGGCTGCCAAAGACGTGGACCATGGCGGCGACAAAGCCAAGCTGGTGGGCGAGGTGGCAGACCTGTGGTTTCACTGCATGATTGCCTTGGCGCATTACGACCTGAGCCCGGCTGACGTGGTGGCCGAGTTGTCACGCCGCGAAGGCCTGAGCGGTTTGGATGAAAAAGCCATGCGCAAAGTGCAAGCGCGTGAACGCTCGGGTGAATAACGCCGCCCCCAAACGCTACCGCAAAGCCCGGGAGACATTACCCATGGAAATTGTATTGACCCCGCAAGAAGATGACGCGCTGAAAACCGTCAGCCTGATCAGTTACATCCTGCATTTGATCGTGGCTGTGAGCGCAGTGGTGCCAGGCGCGCAAATGGGGCCGGTGTTGTTGCTGGTGGCTTTGGTTGTGGACATGGTCAAGCGGCATGATGCGCAAGGCACTTGGCACGCAACGCATTTTCGTTACCGCATCCGCTCTGTGCTGTGGGCCGCAGGCCTGTACCTGCTCACCGCGCCTTTGTGGTTTTTGTTTTTATTTCCCGGTTGGTTGGCCTGGTTGGCCATTTCTGTCTGGTTTCTTTACCGCATCGTGTGGGGCATGGTGTGCTTGAACCGGCAGCAACCGATTCAACTTTGACATCGATATGACCGATACCCACTGTCTTTTTTGCAAAATCATTGCGGGCCAGATCCCGTCACGCAAGGTGTTTGAGGACGAGCATCTGTATGCCTTCCATGACATTGCCCCCTGGGCGCCGGTGCATTTTTTGGTGGTGCCCAAATTGCACATTCCATCCATGGCGCAGCTCACGCCCGAGCATGCCCCCTTGATGGGGCATTTGATGACCCTGCTGCCTCAGTTGGCCCTGGCGCAGGGTTGCCGTCCTTACCCGGAGGGCGGTTACCGCATCGTGACAAACACCGGCGTTGAAGGCGGGCAAGAGGTGCATCACATGCATTGGCATGTGATGGGCGGCCCGCGCCCTTGGTTGCGGGGATAATGACCTCATATACAGCGAGCTATGCGGCCTCTTGGTCCTGAGGCACTGACTTCGCACTTAGAATCACTGCAGATTGTTAGGAGAGTTTCATGGGTTCATTTTCTATTTGGCATTGGCTGATTGTTCTGTTGATCGTGGTCATGGTGTTTGGCACCAAAAAGCTCAAAAACATGGGCTCTGACTTGGGCGGTGCGGTCAAGGGTTTCAAAGATGGCATGAAAGACGGTAGCGCTGCGCCTGCAGATGACAAGCCGGCTGGCCAAGTCACCAATGCTGCCCCTGCAGAAAAAACCACGATCGATGTGGAAGCCAAGACCAAGTCTTGAGCTGAACTTGCCTGAACGGATGCTGTGCTCGATCTAGGGATTTCTAAAATTGCACTCATTGGTGCCGTGGCGTTGATCGTCATTGGCCCAGAGAAGTTGCCCCGAGTGGCGCGCACCGTGGGCACCTTGCTCGGTAAAGCGCAGCGTTATGTGGCCGATGTGAAGGCCGAGGTCAATCGCTCGATGGACCTGGACGAACTGAAAAAAATGAAAGAAACGATGGAGGACGCGGCGCGCGGGGTGGAGCAGTCGGTCCAGACTTCAGCGCTGGATTTTGAAAAGCAATGGAGCGACACCACGGCTGGTTTGAACGGCGAAACGGTCCCCCACACCCCCTGGGAGCCCCCAGCCCCCAGCTACAAGCACCCCGGCAAGAAATGGCGCCTGAAGCAAACGGCCATGCCGCAGTGGTACAAGTCTCGCAATGGCACCCGAACCCGGGCCTTGTCTGGTGCGGCTCGGGTCGCGCGCTATCGGCCTAAGCCGCTGAGCTGACCCATGTCTGAATCTCCAAAAACGCCCGAAGACGAATTGGCCGGGACTGAACAACCCTTTGTCGCCCACTTGATGGAGCTGCGCGACCGCTTGGTACGTGCCTTGATCGCGGTGGGCCTGATGGCTCTCGTTCTAGCACTGTACCCAGGGCCTGCAGCGTTGTATGACATCTTGGCCCATCCCTTGGTGGCCAATCTGCCCAAAGGGGCAACCTTGATCGCCACCTCGGTGATTTCACCTTTCATGGTGCCACTCAAGATCTTGATGATGACGGCTTTTTTAATGGCCTTGCCTGTGGTGCTGTACCAGTTGTGGGCCTTCATTGCACCGGGGCTGTACGCGCATGAAAAGAAACTGGTGATGCCCTTGGTGGTGTCCAGCACGGTGCTGTTTTTCATTGGAGTGGCGTTTTGCTACTTCTTTGTGTTTGGCCAGGTTTTTCAATTCATCCAAGGTTTTGCGCCCAAGAGCATCACCGCCGCGCCAGACATTGAGGCCTATTTGGACTTTGTTTTGTCCATGTTCCTGGCATTTGGACTGACCTTTGAAGTGCCGATTGCCGTCGTCGTGCTGGCGCGTTTGGGCTTGGTCAGCGTAGCCAAACTCAAGGAATTTCGCGGCTACTTTGTGGTGCTGGCGTTTGTGGTGGCGGCGGTGGTGACCCCGCCTGATGTGGTTTCACAACTGGCCCTGGCCATTCCCATGTGCATTTTGTATGAGTTGGGGATTTGGGCCGCGCAGATGTTCATCAAGCACACCCAGCCGCCTGCCGAAACGGAGTGAATCACGTAGCGTGGCCATCGCCACGTGAATGCCATCATCTCCTGATTTACCGATGCTCGGACGGTTTGCGTAGCGGTCGCGTACCCGCCTGGACGGTGAGCTCCAAACGCTTTTGACCGCGCAGCACCTTGAGCTGTGAGGCTTGTCCCGGCCGCAAAGCCGCAACTTGGCTGAGCAGTTCGGAGACATTGCCCACCGGTTGCACCGCCATATGGGTGATCACATCGCCGGGTTTGAGGCCTGCCTTGTCGGCTGGGCCGTTGTGCAACACCCCAGCGACCAAGATTCCCCTTGGCAGTTGACCGTTGTGTTCGTGTTGGGTGATGCCAAACGCTTGCGCTGACTCGCCGGTCAACTCGGTAGGCTCCAAGCCCAGCCAGCCGCGGGTGACTTTGCCTTCTTTGAGCAGACTGTCCATGATGGCCTTGGCGGTCGAGACTGGAATCGCAAAGCCAATGCCCATATTGCCGCCAGAGCGGGAATAGATGGCCGAATTGATGCCGATCAGATGGCCGTTCACATCCACCAAAGCACCGCCGGAGTTGCCGGGATTGATCGCTGCATCGGTTTGGATGAAGTTTTCAAAGGTGTTGATACCCAGGTGATTGCGACCCAAGGCGCTCACAATGCCGGAGGTGACGGTTTGCCCGACGCCAAATGGGTTGCCGATGGCCAGTACCAAATCGCCGACCTGCAAGCTGTCCAATTGGCCCATCACGATGGAGGGCAATTTGTCCAGCTGAATTTGCAGCAAGGCCAGGTCGGTGTCGGGGTCTACGCCAATGACTTTGGCGACGGCGGAGCGACCATCCTGCAGCACGACTTCGATGTCGTCAGCATCTTCAATGACATGGTGGTTGGTCAGGATGTGGCCTTCGCGGCTGACGATCACGCCACTGCCTAAGCCATCTTGCGTCGGCTCGTCCCCTTGGCCATTGAAAAACCGGAACCAATGGTCCCCCTTGCGTGGCGCGCGTTGCTTCTGACTGGTGTTGATGCTCACCACCGCAGGCGAGGCCAAGCGCGCCGCTTCGCTCAAACTGCCTGCCGGGCGATGCACCTGTGCGGCCGTGGCCGCTTGCTCGAGCGTGGCCAGGCCCCCGCCGCGCGGCGTGCTGTTCAACCACTGCGGCTTGAGGGTGGACACGACAAACACCAGGGCCAGAACCACGGTGACGCTTTGAGAAAATAAAAGCCAATACTTTTTCATGGGATCATTGTCGGGTAATTGTGAAGCCTGCGACAGAGGCGCCACAACTTCACTCACAATGGGGACAGTTTCTTTTTTCTCAAGTCATGACCGACGCCCAACAACTCACCCAGGCCTTTGATGCTTTGCTGCAACCCGCACGTTTCAAAGACTACGGCCCGAACGGCCTGCAAGTGCAAGGCCGCGAGCAAATTCGCACCTTGGTCTCAGGCGTGACGGCCAGCAAAGCGTTGATTGAGGCGGCAATCGATTTGAAAGCCGATGGCCTTTTTGTGCATCACGGGCTTTTTTGGCGCGGACAAGACGGCCGAGTGGTGGGCTGGATGCGGGACCGGCTCCAGCTTTTGTTGGCGCATGACCTGAATGTTTGGGCCTATCACCTGCCCTTGGATGCGCATCCTGAATGGGGCAATAACGCCCAACTGGCCAAGGTCTTGGGTTTCGAGACCACAGGCTGCTTTGGGGATCAGGACATTGGTTTTTTGGGTCACAGCTTCCATCATCGGGCCAGCGCCCAGGCATTGGCCGATCATGTGGCGACTCAATTGGGGCGCCGCGTGACTTGCATTGACCCGACAGGGCGAGAAGTGCGCAAGATCGGTTGGTGCTCGGGCGGCGCACAAGGCTATTTTGAAGCAGCGATCGCGGCCGGCGTGGATGTTTTTTTAACCGGCGAAATTTCTGAACCGCAAATGCATTACGCGCGCGAAATGGGCGTGGCTTTTTTGGCCTGCGGTCACCACGCCACCGAACGCTACGGTGCGCCGGCCTTGGCGGACCATGTGGCGCAGAACTTGGGCCTGGTGCACCACTTCGTTGACATTGATAACCCGGCTTGAATGACCATGCAGCTTGAGGCCTCGCCGTTGAAGTCCGCATTGCCTTGGGTCATCACCATGGGCGATCCTTGTGGCATTGGACCTGAAATCATTGCCAAATCTTTTGTTCAAGATGCACAGGCGACGCAGGGTGCTTTTGTGGCCGGCGATGTGGGGGTGATGCGCCGCGCGGCCCAACTGTGGCCGGGTGGGGCGGCATGCACGGTGGTGGAAATCACCCGGCCAGCGCAAGCGCTGGACCTGCCCGCCCATTGCCTGCCTGTGCTGCAGGTGTTCCCCGTCATGCCTGAGTTACCATGGGGGCAGATTTCTGCCCAGGCGGGCCGCGCTGCAGGCGATGGCGTTTTTTGGGCAGCCCGCGCCGCGCTGCGAGGCCAAGTCGGTGCCTTGGTTACAGCGCCGCTGCACAAAGAGGCTTTGGCCGCCGCGGGTGAGCCTTATGCCCGCTATCCCGGTCACACTGAATTGTTGCAAGCTGAATCTGCGGCTTTTTTGAACAAAATAGTGCAGGATGTGCCGGTGCGCATGATGTTGGCCAATCAGGAGTTGCGGACGGTTTTGGTCAGCATCCACATGTCCTTGCGTCAAGCCATTGAGTCGGTGACGCTCGACAATGTAGAGCAGACCTTGCGCATCACTCATGAGGCTTTGAGCGCCATTTTGGGACGAGCGCCACGCATCGCCGTGGCGGGTTTGAACCCGCATGCAGGCGAGGGCGGTTTGTTTGGCACGGAGGAAATTGAGATCATCGCGCCCGCCGTGCAGCGCGCCAAAGCCTCGGGCATGGATGTGAGCGGGCCCATCGCGCCTGATACGGTGTTCATGCGCGCCAGAAATCCTGTTGGGCAACTTGGGGAGTTCGACGTGGTGATCGCGATGTACCACGATCAAGGCTTGATCCCGGTGAAATACATGGGGGTTGAGCAGGGCGTGAATGTGACTTTGGGTTTGCCCCTGGTGCGCACCAGCCCTGATCATGGCACCGCATTTGACATTGCAGGCCAAGGCGTGGCGGACGCCTCCAGCATGCTGGAGGCGATGCGCATGGCGCGCGTGCTGGCCGCGCACAGCGCCTAGTTGTTCAGGGCTTGCGCAGGCTGTCGCGAATTTCACGCAGCAGCAACACGTCTTCAGGCGTCGCGGCAGGTGCCGCTGGCACTGGGGCTTCGGCGCGGTTCATGCGGTTCATCTGTTTGACCATCAAGAAAATGATGAACGCCAAAATGATGAAGTTGATGGCGACCGTCAGAAAATTACCATACGCAAATACCGCACCTGTTTTTTTGGCCTCCGCCAAGGTCAAGCCTGCAGCCTGCCCCGCCAAACCGATGTAGTAGTTGGAAAAATCCAGACCGCCAAAAATTCGGCTGACCAAGGGCATGATCAAGTCGCCCACGATCGAGTCGACGATTTTGCCGAAGGCGCCGCCGATGATCACGCCGACGGCCAAATCAACCACATGGCCTTTCAAAGCAAATTCTTTAAATTCTTTTGCAATGGACATAAATGAGTTATTAAGAGTTAAAAAACCAAAATGTAGCACATTGGTGTCCATTTGTGATGGTGAAGGCGTCAGTCCCAAGGCTATTTCACTCGGCTACAATCTATGGCTAACCCTGATACTGACTCGCTAGAGGATTCCCATGAGTGACACCCCAGTCGACAACAGCAAACGGACGTGGCTGATTGCCTCCGTTGGCGCAGGCGCCGTAGGCGCTGGTTTTGTCGCCACCCCCTTCATCAGCAGTTTCCAGCCCTCGGAGCGGGCCAAAGCCGCCGGTGCTGCGGTGGAGGTTGATATTTCGGACATCAAACCCGGTGAAAAAAAGACCGTGGAATGGCGTGGTAAGCCGGTGTGGATCATTCGTCGCACGCCTGAGCAAATTGCTGGACTGAAAAAAGTGGAAGGGCAATTGGCCGATCCTGAGTCCAACCGCAAGGCCTATCCGATTCCCGAATACGCCAAAAACGACCACCGTTCGATCAAACCCGAATTCATGGTGGCTGTGGGTATTTGCACACATTTGGGTTGCTCGCCAGGCGATAAATTCGCGGCAGGTCCTCAAGCCTCTTTGCCTGACGATTGGCAGGGCGGCTTCTTGTGCGCTTGCCATGGCTCGACCTTTGATTTGGCCGGGCGCGTTTTCAAGAACAAACCCGCACCAGACAATCTGGAAGTGCCTCCCCATATGTACCTCTCTGACACCAAATTGTTGGTGGGTGAAGACAAGAAGGCTTAAGGCAAAACACCATGGCTCAATTTAAAGAAATCTCCCCCAATGCGCCTGCGGGCGCCAAGCTGATGAACTGGGTAGACAACCGGTTTCCAGCAACCGAGCTGTTCAAAGCCCACATGAGTGAGTACTACGCCTCCAAAAATTTGAATTTTTGGTACGTGTTCGGTGCCCTGTCTTTGTTGGTTCTCGTGATTCAAATTGTGACCGGTATTTTCTTGGTCATGCACTACAAGCCCGATGCCAACCCCATGGGTGGCATCATCGGCGCACCAGCTGTGGCCTTTGCTTCGGTCGAGTACATCATGCGCGATGTGCCGTGGGGCTGGATGATCCGCTACATGCACTCCACCGGCGCATCTGCGTTCTTTGTGGTGGTGTATCTGCACATGTTCCGTGGCTTGATGTATGGCAGCTACCGCAAGCCACGCGAGCTGGTCTGGATTTTTGGTTGCGCGATTTTCTTGTGCCTGATGGCCGAAGCCTTCATGGGCTATCTCTTGCCTTGGGGCCAAATGTCTTACTGGGGGGCGCAGGTGATCGTGAACTTGTTCTCGGCCATCCCCTTCATTGGGCCTGACTTGGCTTTGCTGATTCGTGGCGACTTCGTGGTCGGCGACGCCACCTTGAACCGTTTCTTCAGCTTTCACGTGATCGCTGTGCCTTTGGTCCTTTTGGGCCTGGTTGTGGCGCACATCATTGCCCTGCACGAAGTCGGCTCCAACAACCCGGATGGCGTCGAAATCAAAGGTCCGAATGCCCCTAAAGACGCCCATGGTCATCCTTTGGACGGTATCCCCTTCCATCCCTACTACACGGTGCATGACATCTATTCGGTGAGCTTGTTCCTGATGGTGTTCTCTGCCATTGTGTTTTTTGCGCCTGAGCTGGGTGGTTACTTCCTCGAGTACAACAACTTCATCCCTGCCGATCCGCTCAAGACGCCATTGCACATTGCACCCGTCTGGTATTTCACGCCCTTTTACTCGATGCTGCGTGCCATCACCAGTGAGATGATGTATGCCTTGATCGCCTGTGTCGTCGGTGGTGCCGCTTTGGCCGTGCTCAAAGGCAAGCTGCCATCCTTGTTCAAAGGTGCCGTGATCGGCGGCGCCGTGGTGATGTGCTTGCTGATGTTGTCGATTGACGCCAAATTCTGGGGCGTGGTCGTGATGGGTGGTGCAGTCATCATCTTGTTTTTCTTGCCATGGCTGGACAACAGCCCGGTCAAGTCGATCCGTTACCGTCCTGACTGGCACAAATACCTGTACGGCGTGTTCGTGATCAACTTCTTGATCCTGGGCTACCTTGGCGTGCAGCCCCCCTCACCGATCGGCGAGCGTGTGTCGCAAGTGGGCTCTTTGTTCTACTTCGGTTTCTTCTTGCTCATGCCTTGGTGGAGCCAGTTGGGCACACCCAAGCAAGTGCCAGACCGCGTGACTTTTGTTGCGCACTAAGCCCTGGGGAGTCTAGAAAATGAAAATGATGAAAAAACTGACTGCAGGATTGGCCCTGACCCTGAGTTTGATCGGCGGCGTGCAAGCTTCTACCGGCGGTATCGCTTGGGACAAAGCCCCCGTCAAAACCAACGACCTGGCGTCTTTGCAAAACGGCGCCAAATTGTTTGTCAATTACTGCCTCAATTGCCACTCTGCTGCCTTCATGCGTTTCAACCGCTTGAAAGACATTGGCTTGACCGAGCAGCAGATCAAAGACAACTTGCTGTTCCCGACCGACAAGGTGGGTGACACCATGCGCGCCTCCATCGATCCCAAGCAAGCGGCTCTGTGGTTTGGTGCTAATCCACCCGACTTGACGCTGGTCGCACGTTCACGCTCAGGTCACGGCGGCACCGGTGCAGACTACCTGTACACCTACCTGCGCACGTACTACCGTGACGAAACCAAACCCACAGGCTGGAACAATCTGGTCTTCCCCAATGTGGGCATGCCCAACCCCTTGTGGGAATTGCAAGGCGAGCGTCGCCCGGTGTATGACACGGTGGAAGAGCATGGCCATGAAACCCATGTTTTCAAGGGTTGGGAACAAGTCAAACCCGGTACGCTGACACCTTTGCAATACGATCAAGCCGTCGGTGACCTGGTCAATTACCTGCAATGGATGTCTGAGCCCGCGCAAAACAGCCGTGTGCGCATTGGCGTTTGGGTGTTGATTTTCTTGTCTTTCTTCAGCTTCATTGCGTGGCGCTTGAATGCCGCTTTCTGGAAAGACGTGAAGTAAACCTTCGTTGCCCGACTGATCAGAGTTCGGGCAGTATGGAGTGGGCAAGCCAGCCAAATGGCTTCCCACTCTTTTTTGATTTTAGGAGTCTTCACCATGATGGTGCTTTATTCAGGAACGACCTGTCCGTTTTCTCACCGCTGCCGTTTTGTTTTGTTTGAAAAAGGCATGGACTTTGAAATCCGTGACGTCGATCTGTACAACAAGCCGGAAGACATCAATGTGATGAACCCCTACGGCCAAGTCCCTATTTTGGTCGAGCGCGACTTGATTTTGTACGAGTCGAACATCATCAACGAGTACATTGACGAGCGTTTTCCGCACCCACAATTGATGCCCGGCGATCCTGTGGACCGCGCCCGCGTGCGTTTGTTCTTGCTCAATTTTGAGAAAGAATTGTTTGTGCATGTGGTGACTCTGGAAAACCGAGCCCTCAAAGGCAATGACAAAGCTTTGGAGAAAGCCCGCGCCCATATTCGCGATCGCTTGACCCAATTGGCCCCTGTGTTTTTGAAGAACAAGTTCATGTTGGGTGACAACTTTTCAATGCTGGATGTGGCGATCGCGCCTCTGCTCTGGCGTCTGGATTATTACGGGATCGACTTGAGCAAAAATGCAGCGCCCTTGTTGAAATACGCCGAGCGTATTTTTTCGCGTCCTGCCTACATAGAAGCATTAACGCCTTCTGAGAAGGTCATGCGCAAGTAAACTGTTCACATACGCACGACACAGAGGTTTTCATGAACGCACAAGAATCGCCATCCACCCGGCCCTACTTGGTGCGGGCCTTGTATGAGTGGTGTACCGACAATGGGCTGACCCCATATGTCGCCGTGATGGTGGACGAGACAGTGCAGGTGCCTCGCGAATATGTTCAGGACGGTGAGATTGTCCTGAACGTCAGTTTCGATGCGACCAGTTCCCTCAAACTGGGCAATGAGTTCATTGAATTCAAAGCCCGATTTGGTGGTAAACCGCGCGAAATCATGGTGCCGATGAATCGGGTCATGGCGATTTATGCGCGTGAAAATGGCCAAGGCATGGCTTTTCCGGTGAACCGTGCTGATCGGGTGCTTGAGTCGTCCCCTCCGGATGCAGCCTTGCAGGAGCCCGTCAGCGCCACAGCGTTGGCAGCCGTTCCCAAAACCACGGACCCCGATACCTTGACCACCGCAACGGCGGGTCCACGCCCGACGCTAACCCGAATCAAATAATGCCGTTTCCACTCAGAAATGAAGCGGAGTTGAATTAGAATACAACCCGTTGCCGCTTTAGCTCAGTTGGTAGAGCACCCGCCTTGTAAGCGGTAGGTCGTCAGTTCGAATCCGACAAGCGGCACCAGTCATTGGCTCTGAAAGTCTTCAAAACCCGCACATTTTGCATGTTGCGGGTTTTTTGTTTTTACGCTTCCCAATGAGCGGTCCGCAGACTCAGCGGAGAACCTTCAATCGAATGGTCTGCACCTCAAAGCCTTGGTTCTGCAGATGGGCTTGCAGCGCTGGCAGCATTTGCCGCAGTTTGGCTGCGGCCGCATTGCTGCTGACGAGCAGACACCAAGAAGAGCCTTCAATGGGGCCGGCTTGAATGGCGCCCCGTAAAGCCGGCGCGATCAAAGTGTCCAGCGCACGCAAGCGTTGAGTGGACTCTTGCATCAGCTGGCTCCATTGCGCCAAGGTCGGTGATTCCTGCGCGGCTTGCAGCAAAGATTGAGATTGGTTATGGCGTCGCATGGGGGGAAATGTCATTCAGGTTGATTATCAACGAACCCCTTGAAACTTGGAGTTTGTACCCAGGCGCTGCACTCGTTTTGTGGCCCAACTGACCCTGTGGGAGGGGGTAAAATCCAAGGATTGATGGTGTTCCAGAAACAGGTGACTTGGATTGGTTTCAAGGCCCTTGTATTTGTTGACTGTCAGCCTCAACTTCAGTCCCACTCAACAGACAGGATTACCGGTTGCGCAACTCGCCACAGATGGTTTTGCGGATCGTGCAGACATGGCTACCAACTTTCTCACCCAAATTTTCGGCAGTCGCAATGACCGCTTGGTCAAGCAATACCGCAAGACGGCAGTGCGCATCAATGCGCTGGAACCCGGTCTGGAATTGTTGAGCGATGATCAGCTGCGGGCCAAAACACAAGAATTCAAGGACCGTGTCGCCGCAGGCGAAACATTGGACGCCTTATTGCCAGAGGCTTTTGCCGTGGTGCGCGAGGGCTCTAAGCGCGTGATGAAAATGCGTCATTTTGACGTGCAGTTGATCGGCGGTATTGCTTTGCATTACGGCAAGATTGCCGAAATGGGTACCGGCGAGGGCAAAACCTTGACCGCGACTTTGCCGGTCTACCTCAATGCACTCACGGGCCAAGGCGTGCACGTGGTGACGGTGAACGATTATTTGGCCAATCGCGATGCGCAATGGATGGCGCGCTTGTATAACTTTTTAGGTTTGACCGTGGGTATCAACTTGCCCCAGTTGCCCCGCGAAGAAAAGCAAGCGGCTTACCGTTCAGACATCACCTACGGTACCAACAACGAGTACGGTTTTGATTACCTGCGCGACAACATGGTGTATGAGTCAGCCGATCGGGTTCAACGCGGTCTGAACTACGCCATCGTCGACGAAGTCGATTCGATTTTGATCGATGAAGCGCGCACCCCGCTGATCATCAGCGGTCAGGCCGAAGACCACACGGCGCAGTACCTGGCCATGAACCAGGTCGTGCCCTCGCTCAAGCGCCAAGAAGGCGAAGCCGACCCGCGCACCGGTGAAGGCATCATCACCCCCGGTGACTTCACGGTCGATGAAAAATCGCACCAAATCTACCTGACCGAAGACGGCCACGAAAACGCCGAACGCCTGTTGTCCAGCATGGGCCTGATCCCTGAAGGCGCCAGTCTGTATGACCCCGCCAACATCAGCCTGATGCACCACCTGATGGCCGCCTTGCGCGCCAATCACCTGTATCACCGTGACCAACACTATGTGGTGCAAGACGGTGAAATCATCATCGTCGACGAATTCACAGGACGCTTGATGAGTGGTCGCCGCTGGAGCGATGGCTTGCACCAAGCGGTGGAAGCCAAAGAGGGCGTCAATATCCAGGCCGAGAACCAGACCATGGCCTCGATCACCTTTCAAAACTACTTCCGCTTGTACAACAAGCTGGGCGGTATGACGGGCACGGCCGATACCGAAGCCTATGAATTCCAAGAGATTTACGGCCTGGAAACCGTGGTCATACCACCTAACCGCAAAAGTCAGCGTGAAGATCAGCTCGATCGCGTCTACAAAACGCCCAAAGAAAAGTACGACGCCGCCACCGCTGACATCCGCGAATGTCACGAACGTGGTCAACCGGTGCTGGTCGGGACAACCTCGATTGAAAATTCAGAACTGATTGCCGAATTGCTGGTCAAGGCGCAACTGCCGCACCAGGTGCTCAATGCCAAGCAGCATGCGCGCGAGGCCGACATCGTGGCCCAAGCAGGCCGGCCGGGGATGATCACGATTGCCACCAACATGGCGGGCCGCGGCACCGACATTGTGCTGGGTGGCAACATCGAAAAATCCATCCAAGCGGTGGAGGCGGATGAAGCTTTGAGCCCTGCACAGAAAGAAGCACAGATCACGGCCTTGCGCCAAGCCTGGTTGCTTGAGCACGAAAAAGTCAAAGCCCTCGGCGGCTTGCGCATCATCGCCACCGAGCGTCATGAATCGCGCCGCATTGACAACCAACTGCGTGGCCGCTCGGGCCGACAGGGTGACCCAGGCTCGTCACGGTTTTACCTGAGCTTGGACGACTCGCTGATGCGTATTTTTGCGGGCGACCGCGTGCGATCCATCATGGACCGCCTGAAAATGCCCGAAGGCGAAGCCATTGAGGCGGGCATTGTGACGCGCAGCATTGAAAGCGCGCAGCGCAAAGTCGAGGCACGCAACTTTGATGTGCGCAAGCAATTGCTCGAATACGACGATGTCTCCAACGACCAACGCAAAGTCATTTACCAGCAGCGCAATGACATCTTGGATGCGCAAGATTTGAATGCGCAAATCGCTGGTTTGCGTGAAGGCAGCTTCACCGACTTGGTGCGTCAGTACGTGCCCGTTGAGAGCGTTGAAGAGCAATGGGACTTGGCCAGTCTGGAGCGTGTATTGGCGGACGAGTGGCACATCGAGTTGCCGCTGCGTGAACAAGTGAAAAATGCCGCGGCCATTTC
>CANGEE010000069.1 GCA_947452635.1 Comamonadaceae bacterium
CCATGCCCAACCGCACTGTTTTTTTCATTTCTGATGGCACAGGTATCACCGCGGAGACCTTCGGCAACGCCATCTTGGCGCAGTTTGAAATGAAGACAAGGCATATCCGTTTGCCCTTTTTAGACTCGGTGGACAAAGCCCATCAAGCGGTTCGGCAAATCAACCACACAGCCGAAGTCGAAGGCATCAAACCCATCGTCTTCACCACCTTGGTGAACATGGAGGTGCTGCAGGTCATTCGGGCGGGTTGCAAAGGCATGCTGCTGGACATGTTCGGCACTTTTGTTCACCCATTGGAAGAGGAACTGGGCATCAAATCGCATCACCGCGTGGGTCGCTTTTCCGATGTCAGCAAAAGCCAGCAGTACCACGACCGCATAGAAGCCATCAATTATTCACTGGCCCACGACGATGGACAGTCCAACCGCAATTTAGAAGTGGCCGATGTGATTTTGGTGGGCGTCAGTCGCAGCGGCAAGACACCCACCAGTTTGTATCTGGCCATGCAGCATGGCCTCAAGGCCGCCAACTATCCCTTGATTCCCGAGGACTTTGAGCGCAAGCAACTGCCACCCGCCTTGCTGCCGCATTGCAAAAAGATTTTCGGCTTGTCCATCTTGCCTGAGCGACTGGCCGAGATTCGGGCCGAGCGCCGCCCCAACTCACGCTACGCCAGTTTGGACAATTGCCGCATGGAAGTCGCTGAGGCCGAAACCATGATGCGCCGCTCCGGCATCCGCTGGTTGTCGACCACCACCAAGTCGATTGAAGAAATCGCCACCACCATCTTGCAAGAAATCAAACCTGAGCGGCTCATCTACTGACAGGCGCTCAAACGCGCAAGGCGTCGGCCAGTCGCTGCGCGCAAGCCAAGGCTTGCGCCGCATCGCGCGCCTCGACCATCACCCGCACCAAGGGCTCGGTGCCGCTGGCGCGAATCAGCACCCTGCCCGTTTCACCCAATTCGGTCTGCACAGCCGCCGTGGCCGCTTGCAGCGGTGCATGGTTCGCCCAGTCTTGGCCGGGTTGCAAACGCACGTTGATCAAAGTTTGAGGAAACAGCGTCACGCCTTCAAGCAACTGGCCCATGGTTTTGCCGCTGGCAGCACAGGCCTGCACAATCTGCAAAGCACTGACCAAGCCGTCGCCTGTGCTGTGCTTGTCTAAAGCCAACAAATGACCGGAGCCTTCGCCACCCAGCAACCAACCCTTTTGACCGAGCAATTCCAGGACGTAGCGGTCACCCACTTGAGCCCGCACAAACTCGACGCCTTTGTGCTTGAGCGCTACCTCCACCGCCATATTGGTCATCAAAGTGCCCACCACACCGGGAACCACCTCGTCGCGCGACAGGCGATCGGCCACCATGAGGTACAAAAGCTCGTCACCGTTATACAGGCGTCCCTCACCATCCACCATCAACAGCCGATCGGCATCACCGTCCAGCGCAATGCCCAGGGTCGCGCCTTGGGTGAGAACAGTCTGGATCAAGGCCTCAGGGTGGGTCGCGCCACAGTCTTTGTTGATGTTGAGTCCATCCGGGCTGCAACCGATGGCAACCACTTCGGCGCCTAGTTCGTGAAATACCTTAGGGGCAATTTGGTAAGCAGCGCCATGCGCAGCATCGACCACGATTTTCAAACCCTTGAGCGACAACGCATTGGAAAACGTGCTTTTGCAAAATTCAATGTAGCGCCCCGCGGCATCGTCCAAGCGACGGGTTTTGCCCAAATGGGCCGAACTGGACCAGACAGGCGCTTGGGACAAGGCCGACGCCACCTCGATTTCCCAGGCGTCAGGCAGTTTGCTGCCTTGGGCGTTGAAAAATTTAATCCCGTTGTCGGCAAACGGATTGTGACTGGCGCTGATGACCACGCCCAGGGATGCACGCTGGGCGCGGGTCAGGTAAGCCACTGCCGGCGTGGGCACAGGTCCCAACAGAACCACATCCACCCCCGCAGAATTAAAACCCGACTCCAAAGCGCTTTCCAGCATATAGCCTGAAATGCGGGTGTCTTTGCCAATCAAAACGGTCGGATGCGCCTCGTGCGCTTTCAACACACGGCCCACCGCATGGGCCAAGCGCAAAACAAAATCAGGGGTGATGGGATCTTGTCCGACCGTACCGCGAATGCCATCGGTACCGAAATATTGGCGCGACATAAGGCTCTTTCTTGCTATCTTTTAGAACTGTATTTTAAGCTGCACTCACACCAAAGCATGCGCCTGCATGGCTTCATAAACACGTAAAGCCTGTACCGTTTCCTTCACATCGTGAACCCGCACCACACGGGCTCCGCGCTCTACCGCCAGCAGCGCCGCAGCCACACTGGCGGCCGTGCGGTCAGCGGGCGAACTGGGCTGGTGCAGATCATCAATGGCGTGGCCCAGCGAAGATTTGCGTGACCACCCCGCCAGCAAGGGGTAACCCAAAGCCAAGATCTCTGCCTGTCGGGACAGCAGGCTGAAGTTGTGCGCCACGGACTTGCCAAATCCAATTCCCGGATCCACCGCGATACGGTCACGCGCCACGCCCGCTTGCACCACGGCCTGACAGCGCGAGTGCAAGAACGAAGTCACTTCAGGCAATACATCCCCCTCCATGGGCAGCAGCTGCATGGTTTGAGGGTCTCGGTGCATGTGCATCAAACACACGCCACAAGCGGGGTGCGAGGACACGACCTTCAACGCACGGGGTTGCCGCAGCGCCCAAATGTCGTTGACGATATCGACACCCGAATCTAAAGCGGCCTGCATGGTTGCCGCTTTGTAGGTGTCAATGGAAATGGGCACCCCCAACAGGACCAATTCTTTGAGCACGGGCAAGACACGTGACAACTCCACATCCAAAGCTACGGTCGGTGAACCTGGACGGGTGGACTCGCCGCCCACATCCAAGATATGGGCGCCCTGCGCCAGCATCTGTTCAGCGCGCCTCAAGGCCGCGCGCACACTGGGCAACTGCCCACCATCCGAAAAAGAATCGGGCGTGAGATTCAAAATCCCCATCACTTGGGGCTTGGATAAGTCAATCTGAAAGCGCGTGGTCTGCCACAACATGTCTCACTCCCGTCTGGCAGCCCAACGTACAAACGGGGCCGAAGCCCCGTTCAAAAACGCAACCCGCTGATGAGGGCCATCAAGCCGCAGTCGGCGCCGGATCAGGCTGCACCGCAGGCGGCGTACCCCCGCCGCTGCCACCCGAAGGGGGGGTGCGGGGCGACCAATCTTTGGAGGCCTGAGGTTCACGACCTTCCATGATGGCATTGAGTTGCTCCATGTCAATGGTTTCCCATTCGAGCAAAGCCTTGGCCATGGCGTGCATTTTGTCGCTGTTTTCTTCGATCAAGCGGCGCGCCAAGCTGTACTGTTCATCAATGATGCGGCGCACCTCGCTGTCGACCTTTTGCATCGTTGACTCACTCATATTGGTGGTCTTGGTGACAGAACGGCCTAAAAAGACCTCACCCTCATTTTCGGCATAGACCATCGGGCCTAGGGCAGTGGTCATGCCGTAGCGCATGACCATGTCGCGGGCAATCGAGGTGGCGCGCTCAAAGTCATTGCTGGCACCCGTCGTCATTTGGTGCATGAACACTTCTTCAGCGATCCGCCCACCAAACAGCATGCTGATCTGGTTGAGCATGTATTCGCTGTCGTAACTGTAACGGTCTTTTTCGGGCAGGCTCATGGTCACGCCCAAGGCGCGGCCGCGCGGAATGATGGTGACTTTGTGCACCGGATCGCACTTGGGCAGCAGCTTGCCGATCAGGGCGTGACCGGCCTCGTGGTAAGCCGTGTTGCGCCGCTCTTCTTCCGGCATGACCATGCTCTTGCGCTCTGGCCCCATCAAGATTTTGTCTTTGGCCTTTTCAAAATCCTGCATTTCCACCACACGGGCGTTGCGCCGCGCCGCCATCAAGGCGGCTTCATTGCACAGGTTGGCCAAATCCGCGCCGCTCATGCCGGGTGTGCCACGGGCGATCACGCCAGGATTCATGTCCTGGCCGATGGGGATTTTGCGCATGTGCACAGCCAAAATTTGCTCACGCCCACGGATATCGGGCAAGGTCACATAGACCTGACGATCAAAACGACCAGGACGCAACAAAGCCGCATCCAAGATGTCGGGGCGGTTGGTGGCCGCCACCACGATCACGCCCACGTTGGTTTCGAAGCCGTCCATCTCCACCAACATCTGGTTCAGAGTTTGTTCACGCTCATCGTTGCCGCCGCCCAAACCAGCACCGCGCTGGCGACCCACGGCATCGATCTCATCAATGAAAATAATGCAAGGTGCATTTTTCTTGGCGTTGTCGAACATATCGCGCACCCGAGACGCGCCAACACCGACAAACATTTCGACAAAATCAGAACCTGAAATGCTGAAAAATGGCACCTTGGCTTCGCCCGCGATACTTTTTGCCAGCAAGGTTTTACCGGTTCCAGGTGGGCCCACCAGCAGCAAACCACGGGGGATACGGCCGCCCAGTTTTTGGAATTTGGATGGATCTTTCAAGAAGTCCACGACTTCTTTGACTTCTTCTTTGGCTTCGTCGCAACCGGCCACATCGGCAAACGTCACGGGGTTGGTGTTTTCATCCAACAAACGGGCCTTGCTTTTACCAAAACTGAAAGCACCGCCTTTGCCGCCGCCTTGCATTTGCCGCATGAAGTAAACCCACACGCCAATCAAGAGCAACATCGGACCCCAACTGACCAGCAAGGTCATCAGCAAGGAGCCTTCCTCGCGGGGTTTGACATCGAACTTGACGCCGTTGGCGATCAAATCGCCCACCAGGCCACGATCCAAATAGGTGGCGGTGGTGCGCAAGCGACGGTCGTCGTTGGTGGTCGCCACGATTTCGGTGCCGCCCTGACCTTCTTGAATCGTCGCACTCTTGATGTGATTGGCACGAACCTCTTCCAAAAAGTCGGAATAGCCGACGTAACCGGCACCAGAGGATGAGCGGGTGTCGAACTGTTTAAACACGGTGAACAGCACCATGGCTATCACCAGCCAAACAGCAATCTTAGAAAACCACTGGTTATTCAAGCAGGACTCCAGTCACTAAAACGTCAAAATGAAGTGACATTCTAGGCTCCAGGCATGTGAAATGGCACAAAAATTCGCTGCTAAGCCTTAAAAACACAGGGAAATGGCCCAAATTCAACTGCGAGCGTCAGGGTATCGCGGCGGCCTTGAGTTCCATGCCCACCAAAAAAGTCTCTGAAGACTTATCGCGCGACGCCTTGGGCTTGATGGGTTTAACCACCTTGAAGCTTTCTTTGAACAACTGCACCAAAGGGCTGTAGCTGCCACCATGGAACAATTTGACCACCAAGGCCCCTTGGGGTTTCATGTGCGTTTTGGCAAACTCTACCGCCAACTCGACCAAATGGGTGATCCGAGCAGCATCCGCCGAGGCGATGCCCGATAAATTGGGGGCCATGTCGGAGACCACCACGTCGGCTTTACGCCCCGCCAACAAGGCCTCAAGCTGATCAAGGAGCTCGCCCTCGCGGAAATCACCTTGTAGAAATTGCACCCCTTCAATCGGCTCCATGGGCAACAAATCCAAGGCAATGATGGTGCCGTTCAAGGTGCCCGAGGCAGCCCCCTGCGGCGACAGGCGCCGGCGTACATACTGGCTCCAGGCACCTGGAGTGGAGCCCAAATCAACCACCAAATGCCCCGGCTTGATCAAGCCCAAGGCTTCATCGATCTCCTTGAGTTTGTAAGCCGCACGCGCCCGAAAGCCTTCCCGTTGCGCCAACTTGACATAGGTGTCATTGACGTGGTCATTGAGCCACGACTTGTTGACTTTTTTACTTTTGGTTTTGACTTTCATATTCTCTCTTCCATGCGGGGATAATAGCGCCATGCCCCAAATTCAACTCACCATTGCCGAGCGCAAGGTTCACCGCGCTGAAGCGCACCACTTATCACCCGTTGTCATGATTGGCAACGGCGGTCTCACCCCCGCCGTGATCAAAGAAGCCGATGCGGCTTTGAACGCCCACGGACTGATCAAAATCAGGGTCTTGGGCGACGACCGCGCGGCACGCGAAGCCATGTACCTGGATCTGGCTAACCAACTCAGCGCAGCCCCGATACAACACATTGGCAAGCTCTTTGTTTTGTGGCGGCCACAGCCTGAAAAAGTCAAAGCCGTGGACGAAGATCGGATGTCCGGTCCACGTGATTTCAAGGTTTTGAAATACAGCTCCCGTGGCGGCCAACGCCCTGAAGTCAAAACTTTGCGCGTTTTGGGTAACCAGCGACTGACCTCGGGCGGCCAGGTCAAACGCGCCAAAGTCAAACAAAAGTCAGTGAAAAAGCGCAACCAAGGCGCCTGAAATGTCGCTCGTCGTCCCCTCACAGCAGCGCCACATCCTCTGCATGAAGTGGGGATCCAAGTACGGCCCCGAGTATGTGAACCGTTTGTATGCGATGGTCAAACGCCATCTGACGGGCGACTTTCATATGGTCTGTTTAACAGACGATGCACAGGGCATCCGCAGCGAAGTGGACTGCCTGCCCATCCCCGCCTTGGATTTACCCCCTGGCATTCCTGAGCGAGGCTGGACCAAACTGGTGACTTTTGCTGCCGATCTGCATGGCCTCAAGGGCACAGCGTTGTTCCTGGATGTCGATGTGGTGATTGTGGGCAACCTGGATGTTTTCTTTAAACAGCCCGGTGATTTTTTGATCATCCACGATTACAAGCGGCCATGGCGCATCACCGGCAACTCATCGGTCTATCGTTTTGAATTGGGCGCGCACCCCGATGTGTTGGATTATTTCCGCACGCATGTGGAAGAAATTCGCCATCAGTTCCGAAACGAGCAAGCCTACCTCTCAGATTTTTTGCACAAACAAGGCAAGCTCAGTTATTGGGATGCAGCTTGGTGCCCCAGCTTCAAGTACCACGGCATCCCGAAGTGGCCCCGCAATTACTGGCAAGCGCCGTTCATCCCGCAAGATGCACGCATTGTGATTTTTCATGGCGAGTGCAACCCGCCGGATGCATTGGCGGGCAAGCGCAACCGGCGTTTTCGTTTTATCCAACCCGCCCGCTGGGTGGCCGATCACTGGCACGAATAGCGCCGAGGACCGACTCTGACTCAGGTGTAGCGAATCGCCAAAATCTCGTAACTCTTGGCACCACCTGGCGCTTGCACCACCGCGATATCGCCCTCTTCTTTGCCAATCAGTGACCTGGCGATGGGGCTGCTGATGTTGACCAAGCCCAGCTTCAAGTCAGCCTCATCTTCGCCCACAATTTGGTAGGTAACCTTTTCACCGGAGCTTTCTTCTTCCAGATCCACCGTAGCGCCAAACACCACGCGTCCCCCCGCATCCACCGCGGCAGGATCGATCACCTGAGCAGCAGACAATTTGCCTTCCACCTCCTGAATTCGACCCTCGATAAAGCCTTGACGGTCTTTGGCCGCATCGTATTCGGCGTTCTCACTCAGGTCGCCCTGCGCACGGGCTTCAGCGATGGCCGCGATGACGGCCGGGCGGTCTATGGTTTTCAGACGGTGCAATTCGGCTTTGAGCAGCTCCGAGCCCCTTTTGGTGATTGGAATGGTCGCCATCGTTATTTCTCCAAAAAACAAACCGCCGGGCGAAAGGCCTCGGCGGTAAAACTCAAAATTTCAGGCCTCAGAACGTCCGTGAACGTCTTGAAGCCATCAGGCTATCAATTGCGCATGCATCTCTTGGACTGAAATCACGTCCAGTTGATCCATGTATTTCATGCCTTCCACAGCCGCCTCTGCGCCAGCGATGGTGGTGAAGGTCGTCACTAGGTTGAGCAGTGCAGAGGTGCGGATATGGCGTGAATCGGCAATCGCATTGCGCCGCTCTTCCACCGTGTTGATGACCAACACGACCTCGTTGTTTTTGATCATATCAACAATGTGCGGCCGTCCTTCGGTGACCTTGTTGACCGTGGCGCAAGCCACGCCAGCGGCGTTGATGGCGCTGGCCGTGCCCTTGGTGGCGATCAGGGCAAAGCCTTGCGCCACCAATTGACGGGCCACTTCAATGGCCCGTGGTTTGTCATTGTTCTTCACCGAAATGAACACCTTGCCTGCAGGGCTGCCATCGGGCTTGGCGGCGCGTGGCAACTTGGTGCCCGCACCGAGTTGGCTCTTGACAAAGGCTTCGCCAAAGGTTTTGCCCACGCCCATGACTTCACCGGTGGACTTCATCTCAGGGCCGAGAATGGTGTCGACACCAGGGAACTTCACAAACGGGAACACCGCTTCTTTGACGCTGAAATAAGGCGGCGTGACTTCTTTGGTGATGCCTTGGGAGGCCAGGCTTTGCCCGGCCATGCAGCGCGCCGCCACTTTGGCCAACTGAATGCCAGTGGCTTTGGAGACATAAGGCACGGTGCGCGAGGCACGCGGATTGACTTCGAGCACGTAGATCACATCTTGGCCGTCGACGTGTTGAATCGCAAACTGCACGTTCATCAAGCCCACCACATTCAAAGCGCCTGCCATGGCAGACGATTGGCGTTTGAGTTCGGTCACGGTGTCGGCTGACAATGAATAAGGCGGCAATGAGCAAGCCGAGTCGCCACTGTGCACACCGGCTTGTTCAATATGCTCCATCACGCCACCAATGAAGGTTTTGCCTTCGGGGTCGCGCAGGCAATCCACATCGCATTCGATCGCATCATTCAAGAAACGGTCCAGCAACACGGGCGAGTCGTGCGAGACCTTGACCGCTTCGCGCATGTAGCGCTCCAGGTCGCGTTGTTCGTGCACGATTTCCATGGCACGACCGCCCAGCACATAGCTGGGGCGCACCACCAAGGGATAGCCCAAGGCAGCGGCTTTTTCCAAGGCTTCGGGTTCGGTGCGCGCTGTGGCGTTAGGGGGTTGACGCAGGCCCAGGTCTTGCAAAAGCTTTTGGAAACGCTCGCGGTCTTCGGCCGCATCGATCATGTCGGGGCTGGTGCCGATGATGGGCACACCTGCGGCTTCCAAGTCGAGGGCCAATTTCAAAGGTGTTTGACCGCCGTATTGCACAATGACGCCAGTGGGTTTTTCTTTAGCGACAATTTCAAGGACATCTTCCAAGGTGACGGGCTCGAAGTACAAACGGTCGGAGGTGTCGTAGTCGGTCGACACAGTCTCGGGGTTGCAGTTGACCATGATGGTTTCATAGCCGTCTTCACGCATGGCCAAGGCGGCATGCACGCAGCAGTAATCGAACTCAATGCCCTGGCCAATGCGGTTGGGGCCACCACCCAAGACCATGATTTTCTTATTGGCCGTGGGTTCGGCTTCGCATTCACCGTCTCCATGGCCTTCATAACAGGAGTACATGTAAGCGGTATCGGTCGCAAACTCGGCCGCGCAGGTGTCCACGCGCTTGTAAACCGGGCGAATGTTCAGTTCGTGACGGCGCGCGCGCACCACATGCTCGGTGGTTTTAAGCAACTTGGCCAAGCGGCGGTCCGAAAAGCCTTTCTTTTTGAGCGCGCGCAGCTCTTCAGCCGTGATGGCATCGAGTGAGGTGGTTTCCAGCTCCAGCTCGATCTTCACAATCTCTTCGATCTGCACCAAGAACCAAGGGTCGATCTTGGTCAAGGCAAACACCTCGTCCACGCTCAAGCCCATGGCGAAAGCGTCACCCACGTACCAAATGCGCTCAGGCCCGGGCTCGCCCAGTTCTTTCTCCAGCACTTCACGGTCTTGGGTTTTTTCGTTCATACCGTCCACGCCGACTTCCAGACCGCGCAAGGCTTTTTGGAAGGACTCTTGGAAAGTACGGCCCATCGCCATGACCTCGCCCACCGACTTCATTTGGGTCGTCAAGCGGCTGTCAGCCGTCGGGAATTTTTCAAAGGCGAAACGCGGAATCTTGGTGACCACGTAGTCGATCGAAGGCTCAAATGAAGCAGGTGTTGCACCGCCCGTGATGTCGTTGCGCAACTCGTCCAGGGTGTAGCCCACCGCCAACTTGGCCGCGACTTTGGCAATCGGGAAACCTGTGGCTTTGGACGCCAGCGCCGATGAACGCGACACACGGGGGTTCATCTCAATGACAACCATGCGGCCGTCTTTGGGGTTGATCGAGAACTGCACATTGGAGCCGCCCGTGTCCACACCGATCTCACGCAAAACCGCCAAGGAGGCATTGCGCAAAATTTGGTATTCCTTGTCGGTCAGCGTCTGGGCTGGGGCCACCGTGATCGAGTCACCAGTGTGCACGCCCATGGGGTCCAAGTTTTCGATCGAGCACACGATGATGCAGTTGTCCGCTTTGTCGCGCACCACTTCCATCTCGTACTCTTTCCAGCCCAAGAGGGATTCTTCGATCAGCAACTCGGTGGTGGGCGAAGCCTCCAGGCCGCGTTTGCAAATGACTTCGAACTCTTCGGGGTTATAGGCAATGCCGCCGCCGGTGCCGCCCAGCGTGAAGCTGGGGCGAATGACCGTGGGAAAACCCAAGGTTTTTTGCACGTCCCAAGCCTCTTCCATGCTGTGGGCAATGCCGGAGCGCGCCGACCCCAGACCGATCTTGGTCATGGCGTCTTTGAACTTCAAGCGGTCTTCGGCTTTGTCGATGGCTTCAGGCGTTGCGCCAATCAGCTCGACTTTGTATTTTTCAAGCACGCCGTGGTGCCACAAATCGAGGGCACAGTTCAGCGCTGTTTGGCCACCCATGGTGGGCAAAATGGCATCGGGGCGCTCTTTGGCAATGATCTTCTCCACCGTTTGCCAGGTGATAGGCTCGATGTAGGTCACGTCGGCCGTGGCCGGATCGGTCATGATGGTGGCGGGGTTGCTGTTGATCAAAATGACCTTGAAACCCTCTTCACGCAAAGCCTTGCAGGCCTGCACGCCAGAGTAGTCGAACTCGCAAGCCTGACCAATGATGATCGGGCCTGCGCCAATGATGAGAATGCTTTTTATATCGGTACGCTTAGGCATGTTTGCTCTCGCAGGACAGCTCCAAGGGAGCAATGGCCCCCTCGGGGGGCAGAGAAACGGCGAAGCCGTGAACGTGAGGGCTCATGACGTGGCCTCCATCAATTTGATGAAGCGGTCAAAGAGGTAAGCAATATCGTGTGGACCGGGAGAGGCTTCTGGGTGGCCCTGGAAGCAGAAGGCGGGTTTGTCGGTGCGCGCCAAACCCTGCAAAGTGCCGTCAAACAAGGACACGTGGGTGGCACGCAGGTTGGCCGGCAAAGACTTTTCGTCCACCGCAAAACCGTGGTTCTGGCTGGTGATGGACACGCGACCTGAATCGAGGTCTTTCACAGGGTGGTTGGCACCGTGGTGGCCAAACTTCATCTTGAAGGTTTTGGCGCCACTGGCCAGCGCCATGATTTGGTGTCCCAAGCAAATGCCAAAGGTGGGAATGCCGGTCTCGATCAGCTCGGCGGCAGCGGCGATGGCATAGTCGCAAGGCTCAGGATCACCAGGGCCGTTGGACAAGAAAATACCATCGGGCTTGTGCTGGAGCACTTCGGCTGCCGCTGTTTTGGCGGGTACCACGGTGACTTTGCAGCCGCGCTCGGCCAACATGCGCAAGATGTTTTTCTTGACACCGAAGTCATAGGCCACCACATGAAAACGTGGCGACGATTGCTCGCCGTAGCCCGAACCCAATGTCCATTCAGTTTGCGTCCACGCGTAGGACTGGGCCACCGTGACTTTTTGCGCCAGATCCAGGCCTGCCATGTGGGGCGCGGCCTGGGCTGCCGCAATCGCCTGGTCAATGACCGCCTGGGTCACCGCCTGACCCTGGGCCAGACCCAAGATGGCACCATTTTGAGCCCCCTTGGTACGCAGAAGGCGGGTCAATTGACGGGTGTCGATATTGGCAATCGCCACCGTGCCGGCATCGACAAGGTAGGAAGACAAGGTTTGATTGGAGCGAAAGTTGCTCGCCACCAAAGGCAGGTCTTTGATGATCAAACCTGCAGCATGAACTTTATCGGCTTCGATGTCCTCTACGTTGACGCCATAGTTGCCAATGTGCGGGTACGTCAGAGTGACGATCTGTTGGCAATAGCTCGGGTCGGTGAGGATTTCTTGGTAGCCGGTGAGCGATGTGTTGAACACCACTTCGCCGACTGTGGAGCCGGTGGCTCCGATCGAATTGCCGATAAAGACCGTGCCGTCTGCGAGCGCCAAGATGGCGGGCGGGAAGGTTCCCTGAAGAGACAAAAGCACTGGGTTCTCCGGAATAGTTTCGGGTACGCCCCAGACGCATGAAAGTGTGACTCTCAGAGCGGCTGCTTCAGTAGGGAGTTGGCTTGGACGAGCTGGTGCGTACGGGTTGATGCGGGAAAGCCTCTCATTATAGCCGTGCCGGCATCCATTTGGCCGGCCAGGGCGGCCAAAATCAGGAAATTAAGGCGGTGTCAACAGGGCTGCCGAGGCACTGGCGTGCAGGCAAATCGCCGCCGCGCTGGCGACGTTCAACGACTCTTCCCCGCCCGGCTGGGCAATGCGCACTTGCCATTGGGACAAGGCCATGATCTCCTCACACACGCCCTGCCCTTCATGCCCCATGACCCAGGCGCAAGGCCCCGGCAATTGATTCTGAGCCAGCAAGTCGTGCAGATAAGGGCCTTGGTGCGAACTGGTGGTGACCACAGGCAAATGCAATTGCGCCAACAGCTCAGGGCTTGCACTTTCAATTAAATTCATGCCGAAATGCGCGCCCATGCCTGCCCGCAACACTTTGGCCGACCACAAGGCGGCGGTTCCGCGCATGGCCACCACTTGCTTGAAACCAAAGGCCGAGGCGCTGCGCAAAATCGCGCCCACATTGCCCGCATCCTGCACGCGGTCTAAAACTACGGTGGGTTGACCGGCCTGAACCGCCACTTCACTGACATAGTCCAATACAAAGCCCATTTGCGCGGGCGACTCCAAACCGCTCAGGGATGCAAACAGGGCTTCGGACACAACGAACACCTGATCGCAAACATCGGTCCACGCCCAAGATGCACTTTGCCAAACCGCCTGCGTCATCACCACCTGCAGGGGCTTGACGCCCCGGTGCAGCGCCGCGCGGCACAAATGATCGCCCTCGCACCACACCCGCCCTTGTTTGCGGTAGCCTGAGGGGTCTTGCGACAACCGGCGGATGGTTTTCAGCAAGGGATTGTCTTTGGAAGTTATTTCGATCATCGCAAAACCTTGGCCACAGGCGCGAAACTGCGACGGTGCAAGGGTGTGGCACCGTGCAGGGCCAGGGCCGCCAAATGCACCTGCGTGCCATAGCCTTTGTGTTGATCAAAGCCATAGGCGGGGTATGCCTGGTGCATCTGCGCGCACAGACGGTCGCGATGCACCTTGGCCAAAATTGAAGCGGCAGAAATAGCCGGGACCTTGGCATC
>CANGEE010000070.1 GCA_947452635.1 Comamonadaceae bacterium
GCGGGGTTCCCTTAGCTGGTGCCCGGGGCCGGACTCGAACCGGCACGCCTTGCGGCGGGGGATTTTGAGTCCCCTGAGTCTACCAATTTCACCACCCGGGCGGGTAACTTGTGAAGACCATGATTATGGCATATTTTTGACGTGGACTCGCTAGGCGTGTGGATTTTCTGCTGCTGCTGATTTCAGTTGCAAGACGCGTCCGACGCCTTTGACCAGCAGCATGACGATGTAGCAGCCCGACAGGTCCCCTAAGAACATGACGGCCATGCCGCCGGCAAAGTTTTCGGTCATGCCGTTCCAGTACAACACCATCTGGTTCAAACTCGTGTTCACAAAAGCGAACAGGCCGCCCAGTTGAAGAAACTTGACCACGGTCAGTTGGCTCAGGTCAGAGGGTGCAGACGTGCGGCCCATCAACAACTTGATGGCCAACAGCGGGGCCAGGCCATTGACGGCAGCCAGCGTCAGAGACAAACCAAGCAGCCCTGGAAACATGAAAAAAAGCCCTCCCGCCAAGCACACCAGGGCAATGCCGACGGCGGCCAAAGGCCCGCCGATCAAGACAAACAGCAGCTTGAAACCGCTGGGTATGTGGACCAGGTGCGCGCCGGGCAGCAGGTACATGAAGCCGGTCAAGGCATTGTTGATGCTGTATGCCAGACCATATGTCAGAGCAAAAGCCATCACGGTCGTGAAGCGATTTGGAAAAATGGATGGCTTCATTGTCAGTTCAGAGTCGCTTCATGAGCATCCTAGCACCCACCGAGGCTCGGCTTGATCTATGCCGGGCATCGTTATGCACAGCGTGGGGGCCAATCAGTTGATAGTGTAGGAAGTAATTCTCACATCAGCAGATAGGCCGTTCCAGATTCTTCTGTTTCACAGGTTCTCTGAGGACCATGTGTCAGATTGAATCATCTTGAGAACGTGCTTCATGACAATCACCTCCTTGTTTCTGAAGCCATGCTGCGTAAAAGCTCCACAGGGATTCCCGCTGAAATCACTACCTCCTGAGACACTAACCAGCGGGAGTTTGTATTTTTCAGAAATTTTTTGAATATAACCAAAGGATGTGATTGAACAGGGGTCATCTGCATGATGGACAAACGCCTGAGGAACTTTGATCGCCGAGTAGTCGAAATCAGTTAGCTGAGGGTAAGACTTGGGTGCTGTAGGATCAATCGTCGCAGAGTGAATAACACCAGCAAGTTCTTTTTGCATGTACTTCGCTATAAATGCAGACGAGATTGAGCCCGCACTGGTTGAATACAGGTAAACCTGATTGATTGAAGGTACTTTTATTTTGGCTGCATCAATCAAAGCCTTTACGTGTTGGAATCTATTTTCAGTGCTTTGATATTCAGGTTTGCAGATGTCACCTATTGCTGTATGACAATCAACCAAGAGTGTCATGATCTTGCCATCAAGCAAATGGCGTCGAGCTCGAATTAAAAAATTCCCAATTAAGGGGCTGCTCATCATCACGCCATTGCCCATTTCTGGTCGCACAACTGATGGATAGCCAGGAAGAAGTACTATGAGTTTGGTTGCAGAAGTTTGATCTTTTCTTTTAGATAAAACACCTTTTTGCATTCCTCCATCCATAGCAAGTTCGATCAACTCTTCAGTCAAACCCTCCGCGTGTGCTGGAACCGTTTGTGCTTGCGCGCCAAACGCAGCCGCCATCGAAAAGAAGAAAATAAAAAGATTTCGTAACAATGCGGGGACTCCTATTTAGATTTGGGCATTGTGTTAAATTTGATGAAAGTTGTCAAATTTAACGAATTAATTCCAAGGCTATAGGAGTTGTATGACTTTCACGGAGCAAATAAACAGTCTGATGCAGGCAGTTAAAAATGGCGTTTTAGCCTTAGCGTCTGTGCTTGGTATTGGAATTTCTTCAGTTGGCGTTTACAACGGAATTCGTTCGGATGAGGTGACCTTAGATGACATCAAAGTCCCCGCAGTTTTTGAAGAACAAGGCTATAAGTCGGACATCACAACGGTTCGAATTTTGGACCAAATCAGTAAATACCAGCTGTCTTCGGGTTCAGCGAAAGAGCGAGTTTCCTTTTTTGGAAATCAGCAAAACCAACCTACCAAAATTGAACTCGCAGGCTCCGGGGTCGATGTCAAAGCAGTGCAGTCCTATGTTCGTGATTCTCTAGGCATCCAAACCTCAAAGATCAGTGGAGAAATCACCACAAGCAAAGTGGGTGAAGTGACGAATTACCACGTGAAAATTAGAAAATCACCCGACAATATTGTCCTGGTCGATTTTAAAACAACAGGTACGGTCGAGACCCTCATTGATCTTACGGCTCTGAATATTTTGGAGGCAACTGACCCTCATATAGCTGCTGCTGTTCACTGGGCTAAAGGTGATGAAGTTAATGCATTACGAATGATTGACGTGGTGTTGGGTAACAATAATCCTGATGACGATAAGTTCTCTCTGAATTTGAAAGCGTACATTGATATCACTAAAAAACGCTTCGAATCTGCGCAACAGGACATCGAAAAATTGGAAAAAATTGCACCTGATTTTGTGCCATTAATTTCGTCCAAAAGTTGGTTGGCCCGAGAGAAGGGAGATTTTTCTCAGAGCTTGCAATTGGCGGATGAACAAATCAAACGGGCACCAGAAAAATGGTGGGGTTATCAATCTAGAGCACTTTCCTTGCAAGGGCTCAAACGTAATGAAGAGGCTGCGAAGGCTTACTTGAAATTGATGGCGATGAAGCCTGACTCTCCATCGTCGTATCTTATTGCCGGGCGTTTCTTCGCTAATCAATCTGACCTTGAGCACGCAACGGATGCCTTTCGCGTCGGTGTCAGTCGCTACAGAGATCACTCTGGACTCGGCCTGGCCTACGCTGACACGATGCAGCAATCGAAGCTTTTTCTTTCTGCTGAAAGCTTGTACAGGCAATTTCAAGAAGATCCAAAATCAAGATTACACGCACTCATCGGTCTCGCAGAGACTTTGGAAATTCAAGATAAAGCAGATGAGCTCAAAAAACAAAAATCTATACTTAAAATATATTTAGAACAGCATCCTTTGACCGATCCTCAGGAGAAAATATTTCGCAAGCGACTCGAGATTCTGAAAATATAACGGTCTCTGAAGGCTCTCGTACACCCTGGCCAGCGTGAATGGAGAACTCCACCCATCGGAGTCTCTCATGACAAAATCCAGTTTCACTTCAATCCAAATTATTGCTGTTTTCATGGAGATGAATACGGCCATCCAAGTAGGCCAGACGTGCACAAAGCACGGCGTGCGCCCCCAAGCCAAGCCCAGACTCAATAAGCGGCCGGCGTGACGTTCAGCTTGATCGTCGGGCCTGGATCGCGCGGCAGTTGAACGGTGTATTGCTTGCCGTTGAATTCGTAGGTGACGTTGTAGCCACTCACGCGATTTTCAAACACGTTTTGGGTGGTGCAGTTTTGCACGGTTTGGGTTTGAGGTGCGGGTGCGCCTTCGATGTTGTTACCCAAAATCGCGCCACCAAACATACCCAATGCGGTCGCCAGGGTTTTGCCATTGCCGCCGCCGATTTGATTGCCCAACACGCCCCCGGCAATCGCCCCCATCGCCGCACCTGCACCGCTCTTATTGGCTTGCACAGCCACTTGCTCTTGTGCGCACACTTGGCGTGGCACGGCCACTTGTTGAATGACTTGTACGGCGGAAAGGACTTTGCCCACTTCTTGGGCGTTGGTCAGTGTGCCCAGGCTCAGCAGGGTCAAAGCGGCGATGATTTTTTTCATAGGGTTCAACAGGTCAATGGCAATGCGCGAATGCTACATGAAACCGACAAAAATCATATTGGGGGGAGATGAAAGTCAGTCAACCTCAAGTCACACACAAGGCAAGCCTGCCCAGTCGGTGGTGTAGTGGGGTGATTTCCTTTCTTGTTTCATTTGCCAGGCGCTGTAGGCGCCTTGACCTGACACTTTCACCGTGCCTCGGCCGTAGCGTTGGTTCAAGTGGTCCAGCGCGTTCATCAGCGGGGTCTGCGTGGGCGCGGCAGGTTCCAGCCAATCGGTTTGCTGCAGCCCGCGCGCTGTGATGCAGCTGAGCATCACGCCGGCTTTTTTGTACAGATAGTCGGGCCGGTACATGCGCTCGGTCAGCGCTGCGGCCCAGCGGTTCACGACCAAGCTGTCGCTGGTGGCTTGCGGCAGCGGCACGGCCAGGCAGGGGCTGTATTGGGGTTGGTCTTTGCGAAAGCGGTTGGTGTGTAAAAACACCTGGATCATGGCGGTTTGTGAGTCTTGGCCGCGCAATTTGGCGCAGGCGGTGGCGACAAAACTGCTGACAGCGTCTTGCAGCACGGGCAGGTCTTTGACGGGTTGGCCGAAGGATCGGCTGGCGATGATTTGTTTTTTGGCGCTGGCTGCTTCTTGCAAATCCATGCAGGCGGTGCCTTGCAGCTCGCGCTGTGTTTTTTCCATCACCACGCCAAAGGCGCTGCGCAGCGTGGGCGTGTGCGCCATGCGCAGGTCTTGCACGGTCTGAACGCCTTGCGCTTGCAACTGCGCCGTCAGGCGGCGGCCCACACCCCAGACTTCGCTCACCTCGATTTGCCCGAGCAGCCGCTCTTGTTGGGCCTGGGTCAGTGCGTTGTAGTTGAACACGCCCAGGGAGCGCGGGTGTTTTTTGGCAATGTGGTTGGCCAATTTGGCCAAGGTCTTGGTGGGGCCAATGCCCACACACACCGGGATGCCGGTCCAGGCGCTGACGCGCTCACGGATTTGGTAACTCACCGCTTTGAGTTGCGGCGTGCCGCTCAGGTCGACAAAGCATTCGTCAATCGAATACACCTCTTGTCGGGGCGAGAAATCGCTCAAGATCTGCATCACCCGATTCGACATGTCGGCGTACAGCGCGTAGTTGGAGCTGAGCGCCAAAATGCCGTGTGTCTCGGCCAAGGCCTGGACCTCAAACCAGGGTTGCCCCATCTTTACGCCCAAGGCCTTGGCCTCGTTCGAGCGCGAGACCACGCAGCCGTCGTTGTTCGACAGCACCACCACCGGCGTGTGCCGCAGGTCGGGGCGAAAGACGCGCTCGCAGGACACATAAAAGTTATTGCAGTCGACCAAGGCGAGTTGTTGCACGGGCGCAGACATGGGGCGGACCTGGATTCAGCACAGCTTGTGCAGGTTGTAGGTCACCACGCCCCACACGGTCAGGTCGTCCTCGCCTTTGATCAGGCGCGTGGGGTAGATGGGGTTTTCGGCGACCAACTTGACCACGCCGCCACGACGGTAAAAGCGTTTCACAGTGAACTCGTTGTTCAGCAGGGCCAACACAATGTGGTTGTGCTTGGGGTCCATGCTGCGGTCGACCAACAAGGTGTCGCCCTCGTAAATGCCTGCCCCGGTCATGGAGTCGCCTTTGACCCGAAACAAATAGGTCGCCTCTTTGTTGCGAATCAGCTGCTCGTTCAGGTCGATGCGTTTTTGCGTGTGGTCTGCGGCGGGCGAGGGGAAACCGGCGGGCACCGCCCAACCGCACAAGTCCAGCACCAGGGGGCTGCTGGCCAAAGGCGCAGGCAGACCGGATGAAAATGAGAAAACTGACATGTCGCAATGATACTGTTTAAAAACACAGTATTGCAAGTCGGAACTCAAAACCCTGCGCTTGCACGCGGGTGTCAGCCCCGCACTTTGAAATATGGCACAGTGGAGCCCATGAAATTCCCCACCATTGAAGACGCGATCGGCCACACACCGCTGGTCGCCTTGCAGCGTCTGGGCGCGGCCGACGCCGCCGCCCATGGCAACGTGATCTTGGGCAAGCTCGAGGGCAACAACCCGGCCGGCTCGGTCAAAGACCGCCCAGCCCTGTCCATGATCCAGCGCGCCCAGGAGCGCGGCGAAATCCAACCCGGCGACACCTTGATCGAGGCCACCTCCGGCAACACCGGCATCGCCCTGGCCATGGCGGCCGCCATCAAGGGCTACCGCATGATCTTGATCATGCCCGAGGACTTGTCGATCGAGCGCGCCCAGACCATGAAAGCCTTCGGTGCCGAGTTGATCTTGACGCCCAAGAGCGGCGGCATGGAGTACGCGCGCGACCTGGCCGACAGCATGGCCGCGCAGGGCAAGGGGCGGATTTTGGACCAGTTCGCCAACCCCGATAACCCGCGCATCCACTATGAAACCACCGGCCCCGAGATCTGGCAGCAGACCGGTGGCAAGGTCACCCACTTTGTCAGCGCCATGGGCACCACCGGCACCATCACCGGGGTGTCGCGTTATCTCAAAGAAAAGAACCCGGCGATCCGCATCATTGGCGCGCAGCCTTCTGAGGGCTCGCGCATTCCCGGCATTCGCAAATGGCCCGAGGAATATTTGCCGAAAATTTACGACCCCACAGCCGTGGACGAACTGGTGCTGGTGAGCCAGGGCGACGCCGAAGAAACCTGCCGCCAAATGGCGCGTACCGAAGGCATTTTTGCCGGCATCTCGGCCGCCGGTGCCTGCTGGGTGGCGCAGCAAATTTCACGCACCGCGCGCGATGCGGTGATTGTCTTCATCGTCTGCGATCGCGGCGATCGTTATTTGTCCACCGGTGTCTTCCCCGCCTGAGCGCGATCGCGCGCCGCCCTTGTTTTTGCAGAAAGTGCTTCATGTCTGAATTTCGGTTTTGCCCCATGTGCGCCGAGCCCTTGGCTTGGATACCCCAAATGGAAGATGGCGGCGAAAAGCTGCGCCTGCGTTGCCCGTCTTGCGGCTACACGCACTGGAACAACCCCACGCCTGTGCTGGCGGGCATTGTGCAAGTGGGTGACGAAATTTTGCTGGCGCGCAACGCCGCCTGGCCGGGGCGCCGCTTTGCGTTGATCACCGGCTTCATGGAAGCGGGCGAGTCGCCTGAAGAAGGCATTGCGCGCGAGATTGCCGAAGAAACCAATTTGACGGTGAGCGCGCTCAAACTGGTGGGCGCTTACGAGTTCAAGCGCATGAACCAGGTCATCATCGCCTACCACGCCATGGCCGAGGGCGAGGTGCGCTTGTCGCCCGAGTTGGCCGAATACAAAATGTACAAACCCGAGGACATCATTTGCTGGCCTGCGGGCACCGGCTACGCCGTGGGCGACTGGTTGCGCAGCATCGGCATTGAGCCGCGCTTCATGAGTTGGGAAGAGCGCTACGGCAATCAGGACAAACCGGCATGAGCTTTGACAAAGAAATCGACACCTGCGGCCTGAACTGCCCGCTGCCTATTTTGAAGGCCAAAAAAGCACTGACCGACATGACTTCAGGCCAGGTGCTGCAGGTGCGGGCCACCGACCCGGGCGCGGTGCGCGACTTTGAAGCCTTTGCACGCCAGACCGGCAACGAGCTGGTGTCCAGCACAACCGAGGGCGAACAGTTCGTCTTTAGGATGCGCAGGCGTTGAACCGCTGGCCGGCGGCGTTGTGCGGGGCCGGGCTGATCCCAGCGTTGCTTACAGCGCCAAGCCTTTGAGGTAAGCGCGAAACGCGTCACCCACTTGCGGGTGCTGCAAAGCCAGCTCCACCGTGGCTTCTAAAAAGCCTTCTTTGCTGCCGCAGTCGTAGCGCTTGCCTTCGTACTGAAAAGCGTAGACTGCTTCGCGGGTCATCAGCCGGGCAATCGCGTCGGTGAGTTGGATCTCGCCGCCCACACCGGTAGGTTGGTTGCGGATTTCGTCAAAAATACCTGGCGTCAAAATGTAGCGTCCGGCCACACCCATGCGCGAGGGGGCTTTTTCGGGGGCGGGCTTTTCCACAATGTGTTCGACGCGGATCAGTTGCTTGCCCGCTGACTCGCCGGCCACAATGCCGTAGCGGCGGGTTTGGTCCAGTGGCACTTCTTGCACCGCCAGCACCGAGCGGCCTTGTTGGCGAAAGGCGTGGGCCATTTGGCTCAAGACACTGGGGCCACCGGGCAAGCTGACCATCAAGTCGTCGGCCAACAGCACCGCAAAAGGCTCGTTGCCCACCAAAGGTTCGGCGCACAGCACCGCGTGGCCTAAGCCCAGCATGCGGTTTTGCCGCACATAGGCGCAGACCATGTCGTCGGGCTGCACCGAGCGCACCAAGGCCAAGAGCTCGTCTTTATGCGCGGCTTCGAGTTCGGTTTCCAACTCGTAGGCGGTGTCAAAGTGGTCTTCGATCGCACGTTTGCTGCGCCCGGTGACAAAGATCATGTGGCGCACACCGGCCGCATACGCTTCTTCCACCGCATACTGAATCAGCGGCTTGTCCACCACCGGCAGCATTTCTTTGGGCGCGGCTTTGGTGGCCGGTAAAAAGCGCGTGCCCAAACCGGCGACGGGGAAAACGGCTTTGCGGATGGTGTTCAGGGCCATGGCGTGACTTTCAAAGGGGTATCAAGCCAAACGGCTGAGTTGCTCGCGCATCTTAAGCACGGTGTCTGAAAAGTCCGTGACACGCTGGTTCTCCAGCGCGATGACGGCGGGCGGTGCTTTGGCGACAAAGGCCTCGTTGCTCAGCTTGTTTTGGGCTTTGGCGATCTCGCCTTCCAGGCGGGTGATTTCTTTGGTGAGGCGGATTTTCTCGGCCGCCACATCGACCTCGATGAACAAGCACATGCGCGTGCCGCCCACCATGGCCACTGGGGCCGATTGGGCAGCGGCTTGCCAAGCGGCTTCGTCGTCAAAAATTTTGACTTCGCTCAGCTTGGCCATCGACTGCAGTACCGCCGCGTTGGCACGCATGAATTCGGCATTGCCCAAAGCGAACAACGGCATTTTGGTGGAGGCGGGCACATTCATCTCGCCGCGCAGATTGCGGCACGCGTCCACCAACGACTTGAGTTGCACCACGTTGGCAATGGCTTGTTCGTCGATCTTGTTCAGCTGCGCCTCGGGGTAGCGGGCCACGCTGACCGAGGGGCCGGCCAGGCCAGCCACCGGCGCGACTTTTTGCCAGAGTTCTTCGGTGATGAACGGGATGATGGGGTGCGCCAAACGCAAAATCGCTTCCAGTGTACGGATCAAGGTGCGGCGGGTGGCGCGCTGCTGTGCGGCGTCGCCGGTTTGGATTTGCACCTTGGCAATTTCCAGGTACCAGTCGCAGTACTCGTTCCAGACGAATTCATAGAGGGCGCTGGCCACGTTGTCCAAGCGGTATTCGGCAAAGCCTTTGGCGACTTCGGCCTCGGTTTGCTGCAGCACCGAGGCGATCCAGCGGTCGGCCTGGCTGAACTTCATGTACTGGTAAAACGGGCCGGCCGCAATGGCTTCGCCGTTGTCACCGGTGCGCGGTGGTGCGCATTCGGCCTTGGTGTGTTCTTTCAAACCGCAGTCTTGGCCTTCGCAGTTCATCAGCACAAAGCGGGTGGCGTTCCACAGCTTGTTGCAAAAGTTGCGGTAGCCCTCGCAGCGCTTGCTGTCAAAGTTGACGCTGCGGCCCAGGCTGGCCAGGGCGGCAAAGGTAAAGCGCAGCGCGTCGGCACCGTAGGCGGGGATGCCATCGGGGAATTCTTTTTCGGTTTGCTTGCGCACCTTGGGTGCGGTCTCGGGTTTGCGCAGGCCTTGGGTGCGTTTGTCCAGCAGGGGCGCGAGTGCGATGCCGTCGATCAGGTCCACCGGGTCCAGTACATTGCCCTCGGACTTGCTCATCTTCTTGCCTTGGGCGTCGAGCACCAGGCCGTGGATGTAGACGTGTTTGAACGGCACTCGTCCGGTGAAGTGGGTGGTCATCATGATCATCCGGGCGACCCAGAAGAAGATGATGTCGTAGCCTGTCACGAGGACGCTGGAGGGGAGGTAGAGGTCGTAGTCTGTTGCGCTGGTGGCAGTGGCACCGCCGGTCGTGCTCATACTCGCTGCGCTCGCCAAATCGCCCGATCCGGCGGCATCACTGCCGCCAGCTGCGTTGTTGCTGCTCCAACCCATTGTGCTGAAGGGGACCAGAGCGCTCGAGTACCAAGTGTCGAGCACGTCTTCGTCGCGCTTGAGCGTCTTGCCAAGGGCTTTGGCCTGTGCTTCGGCTTCGTTGCGGGCCACGTACACATTGCCGTCTTCGTCGTACCAAGCCGGGATCTGGTGGCCCCACCACAGTTGGCGCGAGATGCACCAGTCCTGGATGTTGTTCATCCACTGGTTGTAGGTGTTGACCCAGTTCTCGGGCACAAACTTGACTTCGCCCGAGTGCACCGCGTCGATGGCTTTTTGGGCGATGCTTTTGCCGGTGGTGTCTTGGTCACTGACCTTGTTCATGGCGATGAACCACTGGTCCGTCAGCATGGGTTCAATCACCTGGCCTGTGCGGGCACAGCGCGGCACCATGAGTTTGTGCTTTTTGACCTCCACCAAATGGCCTGCGGCTTCGAGGTCGGCCACCACGGCTTTGCGGGCGACGAAGCGGTCCAGGCCCCGGTACTTTTCGGGCGCGTTGGCGTTGACGGTCGCATCCAGATTCAGCACGCAGATCATGTCCAGATTGTGGCGTTGACCGACTGCGTAGTCGTTGGTGTCGTGCGCGGGCGTGACCTTGACCACGCCGGTGCCAAAGGCCTTGTCCACATAGTCGTCGGCGATCACGGGGATGGTGCGGTCGCACAGCGGCAGGTTCACCTGTTTGCCGATCAGGGCGCTGTAACGCTCATCTTCGGGGTGCACCATCACGGCCACGTCACCCAAGAGGGTTTCGGGGCGGGTGGTGGCCACGGTCAGTGAGCCACTGCCATCGGCCAAGTCGTAACGAATGTGCCACATGTGGCCGTCTTCTTCGGCGCTTTCCACCTCCAGGTCCGACACCGCGCTTTGCAGCACCGGGTCCCAGTTCACCAGGCGCTTGCCGCGGTAGATCAGGCCTTGCTCATAGAGCTGCACAAAGGTTTCGGTCACCGTCTTGGACAGTTTGGGGTCCATGGTGAAGTATTCGCGGCTCCAGTCCACGCTGTCGCCCATGCGGCGCATTTGGCTGGTGATGGTGTTGCCCGATTGTTCTTTCCACTCCCAGACCTTGCTGACAAAGTTCTTGCGCGCCTCGGCCGGCGTGGGCCCCATGTCGTGGCGGCTGATGCCTTGGCCTTGCAGCTGGCGCTCCACCACGATTTGCGTGGCAATGCCGGCGTGGTCGGTGCCTGGAATCCAGGCGGTGTTAAAGCCCGACATGCGGTGGTAACGCGTCAGGCTGTCCATGATGGTTTGGTTGAAGGCGTGGCCCATGTGCAGCGTGCCGGTCACATTCGGCGGCGGCAGCTGGATGGCAAACGCCGCAGCCTCAGGCACCGGGGCGCCGGTGCCGCGAAAACCGGCCACGCCGTAACCGCGCTTTTCCCACTCGGGGCCCCAATGGGCTTCTAAAGCGGCGGGTTCGAACGATTTGGACAGGGACTGCAGTCCGGGCTGATCGAGAGGCGTGGGGGCGTTGCTCATGAGGCTTTTCAAAATCAACGGTCACAGGGGCGCCGTTGTGGGTGGCAATAAGACGAATGCGCCGATTTTACCCAGCCCCGGTGCCGCCTTTGGGTGCCGCCTGTGCCTTCTGTCGCGTGGCGCGCTTGGGCAGCCCGTGGTCTCGCCGCAGGGCTGCTCTTTTAATGCGGCAGGTCTTGCGCCGCCTCAACACATTCGCGCAGCACCGCCGCGTCGCCAATCTGGTTGGCCAGGATCAGGATCAGGCGGTGATTGAGCAGCTCGGATTGTTCGGCGCTCAGGCCGGCGTGGGCGTTGATCAGCTGTTCGTAAAAGCCGTCGGCGTCTTGGAAGTTGGCTTGGGTTTGCATGGTGTCGTTCATCTGGAGTTCACAGGGCCAAGGTGTCGACGATGGCTTCAACCAAGCTGCCGTCTACCCGTTGGCCGTGGGCGGCCAGGTAGCCGTCAGGGCGCACCAGGGCCCAGCCGTCGGCTTGCAACTGGCAGGCGGCGCGCAGTCGCAGAGGGGTGTCGAGCAGATGCTCACGCGCTTGGGCGGGGGTGTTTTTGCCCAACACCTGCACGCAGCGCAGCGGTGTGCCTTCGGTCAAGGTTTTCAAGCGTTTCAGGCTGGCTTGGCTTTGCGTGCCAAACACCAGCAAGAGCAAACGGCCCTCGGCCCAGTTGAGCAGCTCGTTGACCACGCCGGTTTTGCCTTTGCGCCACTGAAAGGCGACGTTTTGCAAAGACACACCGCCTGTGTCACCACAAATGGGCGAGCGGGTGTAGGTGTTGGCCACCGCCATGCGGCCGGTGTTGACCAAGCTGCGGGCAAAAGGGTATTGCTTGGCCAGGCTGATGGTGGCGTTGCGCAAGCTGCGCTCCATGCCTTCGGGGGCGCGCAAGAAGCGGGCGGTGCGGTTGGTGACGCGCACGTTTTCTTGCGCGGCTTCAAGCCGTTCGGCGTTGTAGCTGTCCAGCAACTCAGCGCTGGCCCAGCCTTTGAGCACAGCGCCCAGCTTCCAGGCCAGATTGTCGGCGTCGGCCACGCCCGTGTTGCCGCCGCGTGCGCCAAAAGGGCTGACCACTTTGGCCGTATCGCCGATGAAAAACACACGCCCCATGCGCAGCGTGTCCAGGCATTGGCTTTTGTAGGCGTAAGGGCCGACCCAAACGATCTCCACTTGCACGTCTTGGCCAAACTGGCGCTGCAGTCGTTCGCGCACCACGTCTTCACGGCTCACATAGGCCGCATCGGCATTGGGTGCCATTTGGTAGTCGATGCGCCACACATCATCGGCCATCAGGTGTTGCCACACAGCGCGGTTCTCGTTAAAGGGTGCTTCGATCCAGGTATGACGCTCCTTGGGCGGGTGGCTGCCAAAGCGCACATCGGCAATGCACCAGCGGTCATCGCCTTTGGTGCTTTGCATGCTCACGCCGGTCCAGGCATGGAACGGGGTGTGCGAGCCGCTGGCGTCGATCACATGGTCAGCCTGGATACGGTAGCTGCCTTCGGCGGTTTGCACGGTCAGGGTGGCAAACGCATCTTTTTGCTCAAAGCCCGTGACCCGTGAACTCCAGCGCAAGTCCACACCGCCGAGCTCCATGATGCGTTCGACCAGATAGCCTTCGATGTAGAACTGCTGGATGTTGACGAAGGGCGGCTGGGCCGACAAGTTGAAGTTGCTTTGCTGGCCCAAGTCGAATGAATACACCTCGTCTTGGCCGGCAAAGGTGCGGCCCACGCTCCACTGAATGCCCTTGCGCGCAATGCGCTGGTAAATGCCCAGGCGGTCAAAAATCTCCAGCGATTTTTGCGTATAGCAAATGCCGCGCGACGAAGCGCCTTTGACGCCCACGGTGTTGTCTTCGTCCAGCACAACGGCTTTGATGCCTTGGTTGGCCAGCGAACACGCCAGCGTCAGCCCGGTGATGCCGCCGCCCACAATCACCACCGC
>CANGEE010000071.1 GCA_947452635.1 Comamonadaceae bacterium
CGTCATGCTCGACCACCAGCACGCTGTTGCCAATGTCGCGCAGGTGTTGCAGCGTGCCGATCAAGCGGTCGTTGTCGCGCTGGTGCAGGCCGATGCTGGGCTCGTCCAGCACGTACATCACGCCGGTCAGGCCGGAGCCGATTTGGCTGGCCAAGCGGATGCGTTGCGATTCGCCGCCCGACAGGGTTTCGGCGCTGCGGTCCAGGCTCAAATAATTCAGCCCCACATCGTTCAAAAACTTCAGCCGCAAGCCAATCTCGCGCACCACTTTGCTGGCGATTTCGCCCTTGGCGCCATCGATCTGCAAATTTTGAAAATACGCTTGCGCTTCGCCCAAGGTCACGTGGCTGATTTGGAAGATGGCGCGGGCTTGATCGCCTTGACCGATCAACACATGGCGCGCCTCGCGGCGCAGGCGTGAGCCCAGGCAGTCGGTACACGGCTGGTGGTTGCGCAATCGCGCCAGGTCTTCGCGCACCACCGACGAGTCGGTCTCGCGGTAGCGTCGCGTCATGTTCGGGATGATGCCTTCAAAGGGGTGCTTCTTGCTCACCTTTTTACCTGGCACGACGCCGGAGTCGTTGATGGCTTTGCCGGAATCCGAGATGTAGCTGAACTTGATGTTCTCCTCGCCCGAGCCGAACAAGATGACCTGGCGCACCGCCTCGGGCAGGCTTTCAAAAGGTGCTTCCAGATCGAACTTGTAGTGCTTGGCCAGACTCTCCAGCATGTTGAAGTAAAAGCCGTTGCGCCGGTCCCAGCCTTTGATGGCGCCACTGGCCAAGCTCAAGGTCGGGAAGGCCACGACCCGCGCCGGGTCAAAGAACTCCATGGTGCCAATGCCGTCGCAGGTGGTGCACGCGCCCATGGGCGAGTTGAATGAGAACAGGCGCGGCTCCAATTCGCTGATGGCGTAGTTGCAGACTGGGCAGGCGAATTTGGCGTTGAACAAATGCGCTTTGCCGCTGTCCATCTCGACCACCAGGGCGCGCCCTTCGGCCAAGCCCAGCGCGGCTTCAAAGCTCTCGGCCAGGCGCTGACGCAGGGCGTCGCGTGCCGGGGCATCGGCTTCGTTGCGCACCTTCAAGCGGTCCACCACCACGTCGATGTCGTGCTTTTCGGTTTTCTTCAAGGTCGGCAGGTCTTCAACCTCCACCGTCTGGCCGTTGATGCGAAAGCGCACATAGCCCAGCGCCTGCATCTGCTCAAACACTTTCTCAAACTCGCCTTTGCGCTCGCGGGCGATGGGCGCCAGGATCATCAAGCGGGTGTCTTCGGGCAGGGCCAGTACCGCGTCCACCATCTGGCTCACGGTTTGCGCTTGCAAGGGCTGTTGGTGGTCCGGGCAGTAGGGCGTGCCGGCCCGCGCAAACAACAGGCGCAGGTAGTCGTGAATCTCGGTCACCGTGCCCACGGTCGAGCGCGGGTTGTGGCTGGTGGCTTTTTGCTCGATGCTGATGGCCGGTGACAAGCCCTCGATCAAATCCATATCGGGTTTGTCCATCAGCTGCAAAAACTGCCGCGCGTAGGTCGACAGGCTTTCCACATAGCGGCGCTGGCCTTCGGCGTACAAGGTGTCAAAGGCCAGGCTGGATTTGCCCGAGCCCGACAGGCCGGTGATGACCACCAACTGGTTGCGCGGAATGTCCAGGTCGATGTTTTTCAGGTTATGCGTGCGCGCACCCCGCACGCTGATGTGCGTTTGCCGCAAGGCTGTGGCCAGGTAGGCGGCGTCTTCGCCCGCCAACTCGGCGCGCAGCTCAGCGCGAAGTTCGGCGCGCAGTGTGGCGCGATCTTCAGGAGAATCTTCAGGGCGATCACCAGAGACCAGCGCCAAGGTTGCATCAGAGGGGTTCAAAATCGGTGCCGTTGGACAAAACCCTCGATTATCGGCCTTGTCGCCGCGCTTGTCCCGCGGCGCGCTGTGGCCCCATAATTGGGCCTTATTTCAGAGGAATCGTTTCATGGCATCCGTCAACAAAGTCATCCTGATCGGCAATTGTGGCCGTGACCCCGAAATCCGTTACCTGCCCTCGGGTCAGGCCGTGGCCAATGTGAGCATCGCCACCACCAGCCGCCGCAAAGACCGCACCTCGGGCGAAACGGTCGAAGACACCCAGTGGCACCGCGTCACTTTTTACGACCGCTTGGCCGAAATCGCCGGTGAATACGTCAAAAAAGGCCGCCCCATTTACGTCGAAGGCCGCCTGAAATACGGCAAGTACACCGACCAAGCGGGCGTGGAAAAGAACACCGTGGACATCATCGCCACCGAAATGCAATTGCTCGGCGGCCGTGAAGGTGGCGGCGCACCCTCGGGTGGCGGCGATGATGGCTACGACAGCGCCCCGCGCCGCCCAGCGGCCGCGCCTGCCGGGCGCCCCGCCGCCGCACCCCGTGCACCCGCGCCAGCGGCTAAACCGGCGGCGTCCAGCGGATTCGACGACATGGACGACGACATCCCGTTCTGACCCCGGTCGCCCAAGTCATTCAACCCGCAGCTTTTCAAGCCTGCGGGTTTTTTATTTGCTGGCCGGATCCAAGCCCGTGGCGCGCACCAACTCTGCGACCGAGGGCGAAATGAAAAACCGCACCAGGTGCTTGGCGGCTTCGGCTTGTTCGGACCCTTTCACCAGCGCCGCTGAGAAAAAGATGGTTTGCTGCACCGCATCCGGCAGGGTGCCCACCAGGTCCAGCTCTTTGAAGTAGATCAGCTCGCTCACTTGCTGAAAGCCGAGCTCGGCTTCACCGCGCGCCACCACCGCGCCCACGCGCTCGCTCATGATGCGCTTGGCAGTGACTTTCATCTGTTCTGTAATGCCCAGTTTGGGAAACAGCTCGGTCGATAAATAGGTGCCGCTGGCGCTGGCCGAGTAGGCCACGGACTTGGCGTTCAGCAGCGATTGCTTGAGCGCTTGCACCGTGCTGATGTCTGGGTGCGGCGTGCCTTTGCGCACGGCCACGCCGATTTGCGAGCGGGCCAAGTCGACACGGCTGCCCGGCACCAGTTTGCCTTCTTGCATCAAGGCTTCCAGTCCGCCTTCGGACAGGATCACCAGGTCGAACTTTTCACCCCGGGCAAAGCGGCTGGGGATCGAGTCGGGCGCGTTGCCGATCGAGGCGCCAAAAGCGCTGATCACGGTGTGGCCGCTGGCGGCTTCGAAAATGGGCACCAATTTTTTATAAGCCTCTGTGAAAGCGCCGGAGGTGATGACGCGGATCTCGGCGGCTTGGGCGGTGGTGTGGGCCAGCAGCGCGGCGCAGGTCAGCAGCATGCTGGCCAACAGACCACGGCAGCTGAGAACGACGAAGGGGGTGAATGTGTTCAAACGGTGTCTCCGGTGGGTTGGTGAGGGGCTGTTCATTCCATCGTGATCTTGCGTTCACGGATGATGCGGCCCCAGGTGGCGGTTTCTTTTTCCATGTACTTGGCCAGTTCGTCGCGCGTGCCCGGCAGAGGTGTGAGGCCGTGGCTGTTGAGGGCTTCCATCACGTCGGGCGACTTGAGCACTTTGACCAACTCCACGTTCCAGCGGTCCAGCACGGGCTTGGGCACTTTGGCCGAAGCCACAAAGGCGTACCAGTTGGTGGCCGAAAAACCAGGGTAGCCGGACTCGGCTATGGTCGGGATCTTGGGCAAGGCGGTCAGGCGCTGGCTGCCGGTGCTGGCCAGGGGAATGAGCTTGCCGGTTTCGATGTGCGGCAGCGAGGTCGAGAGCGTAGAGTAATAAGAGGCGACGCGACCACCGAGCAAGTCTTGCAAGGCTGGCGCCCCCCCTTTGTAGGGCACGTGCACGGTGTCGATCTTGGCCATGTCGTTGAGCAACTCGCCCGCCAGATGCGAGGCTGAGCCGGGTCCGGTGGATGCGAAGTCGAGTTTGCCAGGGTTCTTTTTGGCATAGGCGATAAAGTCCGCAAAAGTCTTGATGCCGGTGTGCGCGCCGACCACCAACACATTCGGAAAGTTCACGCCCATGGTGATGGGCGAGAGGTCTTTCACCGGGTCGTAGGGCAGCTTCATCATGTGCTGTGCAATGCTCAAAGGACCCACTGAGCCAAACAAGATCACGCTGCCATCGGATGGACCTTGCGCTGTAAATTGGTGGGCAATATTGCCGCCGGCGCCTGGTCGGTTGTCAATGACCACCGAGGCGCCGATGTTCTCGCCCAGTTTCTTGGCGATGATGCGCGCGCCTGTATCGGCCGCGCCGCCTGCGGCAAAGCCGACCACCATCGAGATGGTTTTCTTGGGCGGAAATTCTTGGGCTTGGGCGCCCAGCGCCCAGCAGGCGCTGGCCAAGACAAGCGCGGTGCGCAGAAAGTATCTTTTTTGCATGAGGGTCTCCAGACTTAAAAGCGTGAGGTCAATCACCGCCCAGACCCACGCGGTTGGGTTGGCGTTTTTCCACAGCATGGCGCAGCAAGGACGCTGTTCTGAAAATGCCATGCGCGAATTTGTTGTAAGGCAAGGTGGCAAACAAGGCCATGACCGCACCCAGATGCACCACCAGCCAAGCGGGCATGCTGGCCTGGCTGCGTGCCAGCCACAGGGCCAGGCCGCTTGCGCTGATCAGGAACAGCAAGGCGATAAAGCCCAGGTCCATGGGTTTTTGCGCGGCGTCGCCGTGCTCGGGGTGGCGCTGCAGCTTGAGCTTGAACAGGCTTGCCGTGCCCAGCAGCAAACTCACGCCGCCGCTCACGCCCAATAACTTGGGCAGGCTGGGCAGGTCGTAAGGTGCGGGCAGGTTGAAGGCGTAGTGGTACAGCGTGGCCACGCTGGTGGCGGCAAAGCACAGCATGAAGCCGTAAAAGGTCAGGTGGTGCGCCTGTTGGCGTGCCAGCGAGAAGGCGTCGTCCTCATTGTTGCAACCTTCGCCATGACCACCGTCCAGGTACTTCAGGCGCAGCACGGCGTCGCTGGCTTCTGCGGCGGCGGGCGCGGTCAGCGGCGCGCCGCTGGTGGCGGGGGTGATGTCTTGCCAGAACTTGCGCACGCCCATGCCCAGTGCCAGCACGGCAAACAAGAATACCGGTGCAAACAGGCTCACCATCAGCTGGTGCGGGAAGAGGCTGTAAAAGTTGGCGGGGCTGGGCGTCGCCGAGGGGTTCTGGGCCAGCCAGAGGAACAGCGCCAAGCCTGCGGCGAGCGCCAAACTCAGCGTCAAACCATTGCGCGCGTACAGTCGGCCCAAGGGGGCGGGCCAGGCGTAATCCACATAAGTTTGACCGCGCACCTGCGCCATCACTTTGGGGATGTTGACGGCAAAGTCGTGGGGCGGCGCGTACTGACAAGCGTGCAGGCAGGCGCCGCAGTTGTGGCACAGATTGGCCAGAAAGTGGATGTCGGCCTGGGCAAACGACAAGCGCCGGGTCATGGCCGGAAAGACCGCACAAAAGCCTTCGCAATAACGGCAGGCATTGCAAATTTGCAATTGGCGTGCGGTTTCGCTTTCGGCCTCGCTCGGCACCCATTGGCCGTTGGCCAGGGCTTTGGCTTGATCGGTGAGCTGTGTCAACGGGATCATGGCGCAGCTTTCGATAAGGCCGCGCGTGCCGCTTGGGTGCCCGCAATGCGACCAAATGCGGTGCCGATCGACATGCCCACCCCGGCGGTGTAGCCCTTGCCCAGCACATTGCCCGCCATCATCTCGCCGGCGACAAACAGGTTCTCGCTGGGCACACCGCCAAAGCGCACGGCGGTGGTCTCGTCGGTCTCCAGGCCCAGGTAGGTGAACGTCACGCCGGGTCGCACGGCATAGGCATAAAACGGCGCGGTGTCGATGGTGCGGGCCCAGTGGGTTTTGGCGGGCGTCACCCCTTCGGTGTGGCAGTCGTCCAGCACCGTGTGGTCGAAGGTGCCGTTGCGGCAAGCGTGGTTGTAGTCGTTGAGGGTTTGCATGAAGGTGTCCACATCCAGACCGATTTTCTGTGCCAGTTCGGGCAGGCTGGCGGCCTGAACGCCCTCAAACACCGGTGGCATGAAGCGGCCAATGGCTTTGCTGTCGATGATGGAGTAAGCGGTTTGGCCCGGTTGCTGGGCCACCAGGCGCCCCCAGATGGCGTAGCGCTTGGGCCAAAAGTCTTCGCCCTCGTCGTAAAAACGCTGGGCTTGGGTGTTGACCACCACCCCCAGCGAGACGCAGTCGATGCGGGTGCAGATGCCGCCGTCGTACAAGGGCGCGCGTGCGTCAATGGCCACCATGTGCGCTTGCGTCGGGTCGCCAATGCGGTCGGCTTGGTGGTCGTCCAGCAGGTGTTTCAGCAGCACCCCCTGGTTGTAGCGGGTGCCGCGGATCAAAAAGTTCTCGGCCGGCCATTCGCCGCGCTCGTTTTGACCCCAGGCCTGGCGCAGCCATTCAATATTCGATTCAAAACCGCCTGCGGCCAAGACGCAGGTTGTGGCACGGATGCGCTCTTGACCAACCCAGGCGGCGACAAAGCGGCCGTTCTCGATCTCCAGCCGCTCCACCGGGGCGTCATAGCGAATCTGCACCCCCAGTTTTTCGGCGCTGCGGTAATAGGCGTTGACCAAGGCCTTGCCCCCGCCCATGAAAAACGCGTTGGTGCGCGCCACATGCAATGCACCCGAGAGTGGGGGCTGGAAATGCACGCCGTGGCGGCGCATCCAGTCGCGGCAGGTGCTGGACGCCCGGATCGTCAGGCGGGCCAGTTTTTCGTTGGTGATGCCGCCGGTGACTTTGAGCAGGTCTTGCCAAAACTCTTCTTCGGGGTAGGCGTCGACCAGCACGTCTTGCGGTGCGTCGTGCATGCAGCGCAGGTTGCGGGTGTGGCCTGAATTGCCGCCGCGCCACTCACGCGGCGCCGCTTCCAGCAGCGTGACGCGCGCTCCGGCTTCGGTGGCCATCAAAGCGGCGCACAAAGCCGCGTTGCCTCCGCCGATGACCAGCACATCTGTTTCCATGTCACATCCTTGTTATTCAGGCAGCGCACTGGCTGCAGAGATCACGCCACCGCCCAAGCACACCTCGCCGTCGTACAGCACCGCGCTTTGCCCTGGCGTCACCGCCCACTGGGCTTGGCTGAAATCCAAGGCGAAGGCGGTCTGAGGGGCGTCCGCCAAAGTGCAAGCGGCATCGCTTTGGCGGTAGCGTGTTTTGGCCGCATATGCGCCGGGTGCAGGCGGTATGCCCGCACACCAACTGGCGTCTTGCGCCTGCAATTGCGGCGACAACAACCAGGGGTGGTCATGCCCTTGCACCACCCACAAAATATTCTTCACCATGTCTTTGCGCGCCACAAACCAAGGCGTGTGTTCGCCAGCGCCACGCAGTCCGCGCGCTCGCAGTTCTTTCATCTCGGCGCCCTGGGCCTTGATGCCGCCAATGCCCAAACCTTGGCGCTGCCCCAGGGTGTAAAAACTCAGGCCCACGTGTTGACCGATGGTGCGACCTGTCGGGTCTTTGATCGGCCCGGGCTCTTTGGCGATGTAGCGGTTTAAGAATTCGCGAAACGGCCGCTCGCCAATGAAACAGATGCCGGTCGAGTCTTTCTTTTTGGCGTTCGGCAGGCCGATCTCTTGCGCGATGCGGCGCACCTCGGTCTTGTGCAACTCGCCCACCGGGAACAAGGTTTTGGCCAGTTGGGCTTGATGCAAACGGTGCAAGAAATAGCTTTGGTCTTTGCTCGCGTCCAAGCCTTTGAGCAGTTCATGGCGACCGGTGGCCGCGTTCAACCGCACCCGTGCATAGTGACCGGTGGCGATTTTCTCGGCCCCTAAGCGCATGGCGTGGTCGAGAAAGGATTTGAACTTGATTTCGGCGTTGCACAAGATGTCGGGATTCGGTGTGCGCCCGGCTTGGTATTCGCGCACGAACTCTGCAAACACCCGGTCTTTGTAGTCGGCGGCGAAGTTGACGTGCTCGATCTCGATGCCCAGCACATCGGCCACGGCCGCGGCGTCGACGAAGTCGATGTTGGACGAACAGTATTCGCTGTCGTCATCGTCTTCCCAGTTTTTCATGAAGATGCCGACCACCTCATGGCCCTGCTGTTTCAGCAGATGGGCGGTCACGGCGGAGTCCACGCCGCCGGACAGTCCGACGACGACACGGTGTAGGGTCATGGGCCTATTATCCTCAACCGGGGTTGGAATACCTGGCAACGAGGGTCAGCGCTTAAAATCTCCGCAAGCCTATGTCTGCATTCACCCAATTTCGCCGCAGCCTCAAAACTTTGCTTGCCGATATGGGGCATGGCGTTTTGACCGTGACCCACAGCGGCTTGGCCATGGTGGGTCTGCTGGTGACCGTGGCGGTGTTGGTGCTGTCACTGCGCCCGGACTATTTGGCCGAGGGCGAGGCCTATGTCTACAACTGGTTGCGCGAGCGCCATGTGAGCTTGTGGTGGCTGCCCGAAAATGTCGTGGAACGCGTCACGGCGACGGATTTGAGCGCCTTGCCGCGGTCGCAGGCCTTGGTGGCAACTTGGTTGGCGCAAAAATACCGCGTCGCTCCCGAGCCCTTGGCCGCTTTGGTGGCCGAGGCGCATGTGTTGTCGCGCAGTTCCAAATTGCCCGCGCATTTGATCTTGGCGGTGATGGCCATCGAGTCCAATTTTCATCCCTACATCCAAAGCAAAGTGGGCGCGCAGGGCCTGATGCAAGTGATGCCCAAAGTGCATGCACAGCGCTATGAAGAGTTTGGTGGCAAATTGGCCGCCTTCGACCCGGTCACCAATTTGCGTGTGGGTGTGAGTGTGCTGGTGGACTCCATCAAGCTCAAAGGGGGCAATGTGGACGATGGTTTGCGCTTTTATTTGGGTGGCGACGCCACCTCTGTGGGCGGCGACGGCTATGTGGCCAAAGTCCGAGCCGAACAGGCGCACATGGACGCGGTGGCCGCAGGGCAGCAGGTTTCTTTTCAGTAAGCGATCTGCATGAGTTTTGTCTCGCCTGAATTCGCCTTGCTGTGCCTGCTGTTTTTCCCACTTTATTGGGGCTTGGCCTCGCGTCCACGTGTGCAGCGCGCTGTGTTGCTGTTGTCGGGTTATGCCTTGTATGCCAGCTGGGACTGGCTGTTTGGCTTGCAGCTGCTGGCCTACAGTTTAGGCATTGCGGCCTTGGGGGGATGGCTGGCTCGTCGGCCCCAAGAGCGACTGCCTGTGTGCGTGGCCTTGTTATTGTGTGTCGGCTGCCTTGTTTTTTTCAAATACGCGGATTTTTTACGTGACAGTCTCATGGCCGTGGCGCATGGCTGGGGTTGGCAGCTGGCACTGCCCGTGTGGGATCTGGTGGCGCCGGTGGGGATTTCTTTCTTGACTTTCCAAGCCATCACTTACTTGGTGATGGTCGCACGACAACCTCGCAGCGTGCGGCCCCTGCCGCAGGTGCTGTTGTTTTTGTGTTTTTGGCCCACGTTGTTTGCCGGGCCGATTCTGCGTGCGGAGCGTTTTTTTGCACAGCTGGATGCGGGCACCCCGGGCCGGGCCCGCGAAACAGCTGTCGCGCTGTACAGTATTTTGTTGGGTGCGGCACAAAAATTGGTCCTGGCCACTTGGTTGGCCGACACCTGGGTGGACCCGGTCTTCAAGTCGCCCGAGCAGTATGGCGGCCTCAGCCTCATCGCCGCCATGGCGGCTTACACCTTGCAAATCATGCTGGACTTTGGCGGCTACACCTTGATCGTCACCGGCTTGGCCCTGCTGCTAGGGTTTGAACTGCCCCTCAATTTCAGGCAGCCTTATCTGGCACGCAATCTGAGTGATTTTTGGACGCGATGGCATGTTTCGTTGTCAAGCTTCATTCGCGACTACATCTACATTCCGATGGGCGGCAACCGCCGGGGTTTGGCACGCACCCAGGCCAACGTGTTGTTCGGCATGGTCCTGAGTGGGGTGTGGCATGGGCCTCACTGGACCTTTGCGGTGTGGGGTTTGTTGCATGGCCTGGGGGTGGTGGCGTTCAACCTTTACAAGCGCGCCCACGGGCCGGCCTTGCCTGCTGGTTTGGCGCAAGCCATGACCTTGATGTTCGTGGCGCTGGCCTGGGTGTTTTTCAGGGCGGACTCGCTGGCGTCGGCCTGGCGCTTGCTGCAAGGGGTGTTCTTCAATGAGCACGCATTTTGGCAAGGCCCGATCGGGCCCAAGCTGGCGCTGCTGGCGTTGTGGGCCTTGTTTCTCCGTCTCAGTCGCCACGCCGCGGTGCTGCAAACGCACGCGGTGGCGTGGATGGAAACGTCATCAGTGTGGGCTGTGGGCGTGGTTTTGACACTGTGCCTTTGGGGCGTGGTGGCCCTTGGCCCGAGCGGCGTGCCCGCCTTCATTTACTACCGGTTTTGAACATGGCCAACACCTTGTTTGCGGCCCAGCGCGCGCCCGTGACACCTCGCCAGTGGGGGTGGCTGTTGATCGCCGTCGGTCTGCTCAACACCGCGCTGTGGCTCGATTCGCTGGACACCTATTTGGAGGCCCGTTGGCAATGGCGTTTGCAAGCCGTGCTGCCGCAAGCCGCTTTCTTGCCCGCACGTCAATTGGCCACCTGGATGCGACGCGAGTCAGACCTGATTCGCAAGACCCCATCGACTTACGGGCAAGCGCCTGTGGCCATGCGTTTGCCTTTGCAAGTCTTGCCCGCGGGGGCGTTTTGGCCCACGATCGCCGTGCAAAAAGCCCTGCCTGGGCCGCAAAAAATCTTGTTTGCGGGTGACTCGATGATGCAAGGCGTGGCCCCTTTGGTGATGCGCGAGCTCAGCTTGTTGCACCCTGATTGGCAATTGACCGACCTGAGTAAACAAAGCACGGGTTTGACCTCGCGGCGTTACTTTGACTGGCCAAGCACCATTGCGCAGACCATCGAGACGCAGCAACTGAATTGGGTGGTGATTTTTTTAGGGCCCAACGATCCGCGCGATATGCTTTTGCCCGACAAGCGGGTGTCATTTGCCACCCCGCAGTGGCTGGAGAATTACGTCGCGCGCGTGGACGAGATCTTGGCCCATGCGGTGCAGCGTCAAGTGCGGGTGCTTTGGGTGGGACTGCCCGCGATGCGGGAGGATCGTTTGCAGCGCGGCGTGTCGGTGTTGAACCAGGTGTTTCACGACCGCGCCCAAGCCTTTGGCACGGACTACCTGGCGACCGAACCATTGATCGGCGTGGCCTCCTTGCCGTTTCAAAAATTCCAAGCCGAGGCGTCCGGTCCACCGGTCAGTTTGCGCACCGAAGATGGCACCCATTTCACGCCAGCGGGGTTGCACAAAATCACCCAAGCGCTGGTGCAACACATGGAGAAAGCGGTTCAACCATGACATTACAAAGATACTGGCACAGCTTGACCCTGGCGGTTTTGACCGGGTGGCTGTCCTTGATGGGGGGCGTGAACGCTGCTGCAGCAGCACCGCCTGCTTTGACAACATTGCGCGTGCTGGCGCACCCGGCGGTGCCCGAGTTGCAATGCGCCAGCTTGCCCAAAGGTGCAGCGCCCGCGGCGGCCATGGTGCAAGATCCGCGCGAAATACCGGACGATGACGAAGTGCAAGCTGCCTTGCAACAAGCGGGCGAGGCCAGGATGCACGCTGCTGCGGGCCGCCAAACTGCGGGCAGTTTGGGGCGTGCGCGACCCGGCGAGCCTTACCGAGTGGCCATCTGGGGTGACAGCCATTTGGCTGCAGGTTTTTTCACCCAAGAGTTGGTGAAAATTCTCAATCTCCCGCCTGCGCAGGTGCGCGCAGCGTTTCTGCCGGCCAGCATGAACCGGCCGGGCGTGCGATTGCCCTTGCGACAAACTTGTATTTCACCCCAGTGGCGTTACGAGCCGGCACATGCCAACGCCGCCAGCGCGGCAGCGCCGGGCCCTGGTTTGGTGAGCTTGTTCAGCACGCAAGCCGGTGCGACCTTGGCCTGGGACCTGCGACATCCGGCCGGCCTCGCCGAGTCGCGACAAGTGCGTTTGCTGTACCAGCAAACCGCGAGTCCTGTGCGCTTGGCGGTGAGTGTGGATGGTGGCGCTGAGGTGGAATTGGAGTTGTCAGGCGCGGCAGGCCCCGCCGCTTTGGAGCTGGCGGCAGACGGCCCCTTGTCGCTTGTTCAGGTGCGCTTGATCGCGGGTGAGTTGCGTGTGCAGGGCCTGGCGCTGCCGGTACCCAGCCAGACGGCCTTGCAAATCGATGTATTTGGCTACCCGGGCGCCACCGTGGCGGGTTGGAAGCAGGCCGCCACCGACTATCTGAGTGCCTGGTTCACTCAGACGCCCTACAACCTGGTGATGATGGAATACGGCACCAACGAGGGCAATGTCAAACCTTTTGATGCGTCAGCGTACCAAGCCACTTTGCGTGAATCGGTGCAACGCCTGCGTGCGGTGTTTCCCCAAGCCGCTTGCGTCTTGATTACCCCGGGTGACCGGGGCGTGCTGGTGCGCCGCTCTGAAAAGTGGAAACGCATGCCGGCCAGTTCGCAGGGAGTGAGTGACAAAAAATCGAAAAAAACAGGTAAAAAAGCGGGCAAAGAATCGACAACAGGCGCGGCCTCTAAAGCCGGTCTACACAAAGCCAAACGCACGCCTGTAGCGCCAGTGACCGAGCGCTCCCCGGCGCCCGAGACCGGCCCCGGTCCGGCCCGAAATCTGTTGCAGTACACCCGCATCCATGAAGAGATTGGTCAGATTCAGGAAGCTGTGGCGCAGCAACACGGTTGCGCGGTGTGGAGCATGTTGCAGGCCATGGGGGGGCAGGGCGGCGCTTACCGCTGGGCGCGTCAGTCGCCGCCTTTGATGGCGCGGGATTTGATTCACTTCACTGTGCCCGGTTATCAGCAACTGGCCAACCAGTTTGCCCAGGACATGGGCTGGGACGCCAAGGCCCTCGGTCTGACGCCGCCCTGACCTGCTTGAAAGAGGCCTGGGCTGGCGAATCAGGGCTTCAGGCCAGTGACGGTGGGGTCGGTGTACAGCGTTGCCAGAGGGAAGCGCTGGCCTGCCCGATGGTCTTCGATGCAGCGCAGCACCAAGGGGCTGCGGTGGCGATCGACACTGGCGCGGAGTTCTTCCAGCGTCATCCACAGCGTGCGCTCAATGCCCTTGTCCAGGCGCAAAGCCGGGTTGGCAGGGCCTACCTTGCCGCAAAACGCGAAACGCAAGTAGGTGATGTCTTCACCCGTGGCGGCGCGTTGAAAGCGGGACATGTAAATCCCCACCAGGGCCTCGGGCTCAAAGCTGCGCGTGGTCTCTTCGAGGGCTTCACGTCGGCAGCCATCCACCAGGGACTCCGAAGGGTCCAAATGGCCGGCGGGGTTGTTCAA
>CANGEE010000072.1 GCA_947452635.1 Comamonadaceae bacterium
CGCAGCGCGCTTGTGTGCGCAGTGTGGGTCGCCTGCGCTGCAGGCGTGCAGGCGCAAGCGCTGGTGATGGCGTCCACCACCTCGACCGAGCAATCGGGCTTGTTTGCGCACTTGCTGCCCGCCTTCAAAAAAGCCAGCGGGTTGGACGTGAAAGTGGTGGCCCTGGGCACGGGGCAAGCGCTGGACATGGCTCGGCGCGGTGACGCCGATGTGGTGTTTGTGCATGACCAAGACGCTGAAGACAAGTTTGTCGCCGAAGGTTTTGGCCTCAAACGGTTGCCTGTCATGTACAACGACTTTGTCATGATTGGCCCCAAGGCCGACCCCCTGGGTGTCAAGGGCAAAGACATCGTGGCGGCCTTGGCCAAGGTGTCTAAAACCAATGGCGCTTTTGTTTCGCGGGGCGACAAAAGCGGCACCCACGCTGCCGAGTTGCGCTTTTGGAAGATGGCGGGCTTGGAGGCTCACAAAGGCAGCGGCTACAAAGAATGTGGCTGCGGCATGGGGCCGGCGCTGAACATCGCGGCATCCACCGGCGCCTACGTGCTGGCCGATCGGGGTACTTGGCTGAACTTCAAAAACCGCGCCGACTTGGCTGTCTTGGTGGAAGGTGACCAACGGCTGTTCAATCAGTACGGTGTGATGGCAGTGAACCCCGCCAAACACCCGCACGTCAAACTAGCGGATGGACAGAAGTTTGTCGAATGGGTGACCTCGGCTGCGGGTCAGGCGAACATCGCGGACTACAAAATTGGCGGCGAACAGCTGTTCTTCCCGAACGCTTTCAAATAAGCCTTGCGCACAAATCAGTCACGGAAGTTGTCAAAGCTGATCGGCAAATCGGTGATGTCTTTGCGCAGCAAGGCCATTGCCGCCTGCAAGTCATCGCGCTTGGCGCCCGTCACCCGCACCGCGTCGCCTTGGATAGAGGCTTGAACTTTGATTTTGCTGTCTTTGATGATGCGCTGAATCTTCTTGGCGTCCTCGGTGCTGATGCCGTTGCGCACCTTGATCACTTGTTTGACCTTGTCGCCGCCCATTTTCTGCACATCGCCTTTGTCCAAAAAGCGAATGTCCACGCCGCGCTTGGCCAGTTTGCTGTGCAGCACGTCTTCGACTTGGGTGAGTTGAAAGTCGGCATCGCCAAACAAGGTGATCTCTTTGTCCTTGAGTTCGATAGCGGCGGAGGTGCCTTTGAAATCAAAGCGTGTGCCGATTTCTTTCGCCGTGGTGTCCACGGCGTTTTTCACTTCGACCAGATTCGGTTCGCAAACGGTGTCAAAAGTAGGCATGGTGCTGAAATCCAGTGGTTGTCAATGCGACAATTCTCCCATGAACTTGGAGAAAAACGTCCCTCTGCAGCCCTACAACACCTTTGGCATTGCCGCCAAAGCCTTGGCCTTGGTGCGGGTGCGTGAAGAAAGCGATCTGCGCGCCGTGCTGGCCGACCCGCAACTGACCACCTTGCCCCGGCAAGTGCTGGGCGGCGGCAGCAACATTGTGCTGACGGGCGACGTCAAAGCGCTGGTCTTGAAAATCGAAGTCCCCGGACTGCGCCTGGCCTTGGAGACTGAGAAACACTGGATTATTGAAGCGGGCGCTGGCGTGGACTGGCACGATCTGGTGGTCTGGAGCTTGGACCAAGGTTATCCGGGTTTGGAAAACTTGGCGCTGATTCCCGGCACCGTGGGCGCATCGCCGGTGCAAAACATCGGCGCTTATGGGGTGGAGCTGCAAGACCGCTTTGATTCACTCGACGCGATGGATTTGCTGACCGGCGAGCTGTTCACTTTGAACGCTGCACAATGCGGCTTTAGCTACCGCGACTCGGTGTTCAAACACAGCTCGGGCGGGCCGGATGATTTGGGTTTGGCCGGCCGCGCCGTGATTTTGCGGGTGCGCTTTGCCCTGCCCAAACGATGGAAGCCCGAGCTGGGTTATGCCGACTTGGTGCGAAAAATGGCCGAGACCGGTATCCAAAACCCGGATGCGCGGCAGATTTTTGACTGGGTTGTGGCGATTCGCCGCGCCAAACTGCCCGACCCGCAGGTGATTGGCAACGCGGGCAGCTTCTTCAAAAACCCCACCGTCACGACCGAGCAATGCGCCGACATCATCGCCCGCGAGCCCAAGGTGGTGCACTACCGCTTGGACGACGGCCGCATCAAACTGGCCGCAGGTTGGTTGATCGACGCTTGCGGCTGGAAAGGTAAAACCGTGGGCCACGCCGGGGTCTACGAAAAGCAAGCCCTGGTCTTGGTCAACACCGGCGGGCGCGACAACCCCTGCACCGGTGGCGAAGTCATGACCCTGGCCAAGGCCATTCAGACCAGCGTGTACGAGCGTTTTGGGCTTTTGCTGGAGCCTGAGCCGGTGGTGATTTGAGGCTTTGCATTTTTGGGTTTTTCCGCGCCGTGTTGAGGCCTGAGCGGTCTGCCTCATACTCGCTTCGCTCGCCAAATCGGCCGATCCGCTCAGACCCCAACCTGGCGCTGCACAGGTGGAGTCACCCCCATAGTGCTGGGTTTCAACCGGCGTAGCCTTGTCAGGGCGGGCAGCCGGACCAGCCGATTTGGCGAGCGAAGCGAGTTATGAGGTTGGCCGGTTGCCCGCCCTGACAAGGCGGAAAACACCCACAAAACCAAGCACACAATGAAAAACGGCCCGCAGGCCGTTTTTCATTGGGGCAGCAAAAGCCTCACTTCTTGCCGCTGCCTTCGAGCTTGTAGATGTGCGGGCCGTCGCCGGTTGACAGCAAGCCGGTGTGGGCATAGATGCCCAGTTTGGCGCGGGTGTCGGTAATGTCCAGGTTGCGCATGGTCAGCTGACCGATGCGGTCCAGCGGGCTGAATGGCGCGTCTTCGACTTTTTCCATGCTCAGACGCTCAGGCGCATACGTCAGGTTAGGGCTGTCGGTGTTCAAGATGCTGTAGTCGTTGCCACGGCGCAGCTCCAGCGTCACGGTGCCGGTCACGGCACGCGCCACCCAGCGCTGAGCGGTTTCGCGCAGCATGATGGACTGCGGGTCAAACCAGCGGCCTTGGTACAGCAAGCGGCCCAGCTTGAGGCCGTTCATGCGGTACTGCTCGATGGTGTCTTCGTTGTGGATGCCGGTGACCAAGCGCTCGTAGGCGATGTGCAACAGCGCCATGCCGGGGGCTTCGTAGATGCCACGGCTCTTGGCTTCGATGATGCGGTTCTCGATCTGGTCGCTCATGCCCAGGCCGTGGCGACCACCGATTTCGTTGGCTTTGAGGAACAACTCGACCGGGTCGGCGTATTCGACGCCGTTCAGGGCCACGGGCATGCCTTCTTCAAAGCGCACGCTGACCTGTTCGGCCTTGACGTCCACCTCGGGCTTCCAGAACGCCACCCCCATGATGGGGTTGACGATCTTCATGCCGCTTTGCAAGCTTTCCAGGTCTTTGGCTTCGTGCGTTGCGCCCAGCATGTTGCTGTCAGTGGAGTAGGCTTTTTCAGCGCTCATCTTGTAGCCAAAGCCGTTGGCGGTCATGAAGGCGCTCATTTCGGCGCGGCCACCCAGCTCGTCAATGAACAGCTGGTCCAGCCAAGGCTTGTAGATCTTCAGGCTGGGGTTGGTGAGCAAACCGTAGCGGTAAAAACGCTCAATGTCGTTGCCCTTGAAGGTGGAGCCGTCGCCCCAGATGTGGACGTCGTCTTGCTTCATGGCGGCTACCAGCATGGTGCCCGTCACAGCGCGGCCCAGCGGCGTGGTGTTGAAGTAGGTGATGCCACCCGTGCTGATGTGGAAAGCGCCGCACTGGATGGCGGCAATGCCTTCGTGCGCCAGTTGGGTGCGGCAGTCCACCAAACGGGCTTTTTCAGCACCGTATTCCATCGCCTTGCGCGGAATTTCGTTGTAGTCGGACTCGTCAGGCTGGCCCAGGTTGGCGGTGTAGGCGTAGGGCAGGGCGCCTTTTTGCTTCATCCACAACAGCGCGGCGGAGGTGTCGAGGCCGCCAGAAAAGGCGATACCGACTTTTTGCCCTTGGGGCAGGTTTTGCAGGATGGTGCTCATGGGGTTCGATGGTGTTGCGAAGTGCCTTCGGCTCAGCCGAAGTGGCAGATGTAGTGGTAGGGCGCGGTCACGCGAATCTCAAACTTGGCGTTGCCCGGGACGCTGAATTTTTCGCCTGCGCTGGATTTGACCCAGTCGTTGCTGCCATTGAGTTTGTATTCGCAAAAGCCGCCCACGCATTCCATGACCTCAGGCGCACCGGTGTTGAAGGTCAGGCTGGCAGGCAAGATCACGCCCACGGAGAGCTTGGTGCCGTCGGCCAGGGTCAGATTGTGGCTGACGCATTTGCCGTCAAAGTACACATTGGCTTGGGTGGTGACGATGGCGCCGTCAATTTTTTCGGTGGTCATGGGGCTGTATTTCCTAGCCGCTTCAAGCACGGCAGTTGCACGCCACTGGGCGTGGAAGAGAGAACAAACCCGTGATTTTAGGCGACTTGGGTCAGGCGGGGATCACGCCGCCCTGAACGCAGTCCTCACAGCAGCCCCATTCGGACTCAGTGCCAGCGGCGTCCATAGCCGCCCCGATAGCCCCATCCCAGGTGAACGGAGGTTGAAAAGGGGTAGGGGTTGCCATAGTAGTAGGGCGAGCCATAGACCACGGTAGGCGGTGTTGCATAGATCACTTGGGGTTGACTCACGGCAGGCTGGGCTATGATCTGGGCGGGTTGTGCCACAGGCGCATTGGCCATGGCGGCCGGCGAGACCTGCAGCGCGATGGTGGGGCCGGGATCTTGCGGTAATTGCACGGTGTACTGCTTGCCTGCGTACTCGTAGACCACTTGGTAGCCGACCAAGCGGTTTTCATAAGCCGAAGTGGCGGTGCAGGTGGTTGCGTTGTAGCTGGATGCGGGCACGGGTTTTTCGATGTTGTCACCCAAAATGGCGCCGCCCATCAGGCCCGCCATGGTGGCCAGCACCTGACCCTGCCCCCCCCCGATTTGGCTGCCAATGGCGGCCCCCGCGATCGCACCCATGGCCGCGCCGGCGCCCGATTTGGGGCCTTGCACCGTGACCGGGGTATTGGTGCAGTTTTGACTGGGCACAGCCACTTGCTGGAACAAAGCCGTGCGAGAAATCACTTGCCCCACCAAAACCGGGCTGGCAGGCTCGCCAGCCGTGGTGCTCGGCGCAGAGGTCGGGGGCGTGCTTTGGGCAAGGCTCAGGGCACTGAAGGCGGCGCAGATGAGGGCGATGGCCATTTTGTTCATGGGGTTCTCCAAATTGGAAATCAATGCCTGAATTTTAGGCATTTCAACCGGGCTGTGAAGTCTGTTCAGGTAAAGATTCGGTAACCGGACGTGCTTGCTGACCACCGTGGGCCCATCTCAGGCCGGTGGGCGTCGTTGGCTTGCCCATTCGCTGGCGTTGAAACCCACAGAAACCGAGCTGGCGCCTTTGGCGTTGGGCCACTCCACCACCGGGCGCTTGATCACGCTGGCATGCGCCAGCATCAGGGCTTTGGCGCTGGTGGCGTCTTGGACCTGGGCTTGCAGCGCGGTGTCCAGCTTGCGCCAGGTCGTGCCTTTGCGGTTCAGCACCGTTTCCCAGCCCAAGGCTTGCAGCCAATGGTCCAAGGCAGCGGGCGGTACACCTTGTTTTTTGAAGTCGTGGAACGCAAAGGCGATGCCTTGCTCGGCCAGCCAGGTGCGGGCTTTTTTCACGGTGTCGCAATTGGGAATGCCATAAACCTGGACACATGCGCTTGGGGAGGTGGGTGAATTCATAAGCGCCATCATCGCGCAATCGGGCCTCGGCGACAATCGGTACCCTATGAAGCAATTACAAGACTGGCTCGCGCACTGTGAGCAACTGCATCCTCAGGCGATCGACATGGGTTTGGGCCGGGTGCAAGCCGTGGCCCAGCGCATGGCGCTGCACATGGATTGCCCGGTCATCACCGTGGCCGGCACCAATGGCAAGGGCTCGACCTGTGCCATGTTGGAGGCTATTTTGCTCGAATCGGGCTACCGCACTGGGGTTTACACCTCGCCGCATTTGGTGCACTTTGAAGAACGTTGCCGAATTCATGGCCAATCGGTTTCGGCCGATATCTTGGCCCAGGCCTTTGCGCAGGTGGAGGCCGCTCGAGGCGATGTGTCGCTTACTTATTTCGAGTTCAGCACCCTGGCCATCTTGCAGGTGATGGCGCAAGCCGGTTTGGACGTGGCGATTTTGGAAGTGGGTCTGGGCGGGCGGCTGGACGCGGTCAACATCATGGACCCGGACTGCGCGGTCATCACCAGCATCGACATCGACCACACCAGCTTTTTAGGCACCGACCGGGAGCAAATTGGTTTGGAAAAAGCCGGCATCATGCGTGCTGGCCGCCCTGTGGTGGTGAGTGACCCGGTGCCGCCGGACAGCGTGATCGCCCATGCCGCTGCCCTGGGTGCAGATTTGTGGCGCTTTGGCCAAGACTTTAATTTCTCGGGCGACAAGTTGCAGTGGGCTTGGGCCGGACGAGGGCGGCGTTACAGCGGCATGGCGTATCCAGCGCTGCGTGGCGCCAATCAGCTGGTCAACGCCTCGGGCGTGTTGGCGGCTTTGGAGGTGCTGCGACCACGCCTGCCGGTGACGGCGCAGGCCGTGCGCAACGGCTTGGCCATGGTGGAGTTGCCTGGGCGTTTTCAAATCGTGCCGGGCGAGCCTGTGTTGGTATTGGACGTGGCGCACAACCCGCATTCGGTGGCGGCTTTGGCTGCAAATTTGGATGCCATGGGCTTTTACCCGACCACCCACGCGGTGTTTGGGGCCATGGCCGACAAGGACCTGCAAGTCATGATGGAGCGGGTCGGTCCGGTGATGGACCGCTGGTATTTCACCGATTTACCGGTACCCCGTGCAGCCACGGCGGCGCAGTTGCAGCAGCAATGGCAGGCTTCTAATCGACGCGGTGACGCGACCAGTTCCACCCACGCCAGCCCCGAAGCGGCCCTGCAAGCGGCCATCCAAGCAGCCAACCCCGCTGATAGAATCGTCGTCTTCGGATCGTTTTACACGGTGGGCGGGGTTTTGAAAGACGGGATCCCCCGTCTGCATGCCAAACACCTGAGCACGTGAGTACCCGCTTCATGGCTTTTTTCAATTTTCGGCTACCCGGTCAGACCGCCTCGGACGGCGCATCTGAGACGCTTCACACGACCCCCGCCGAAAGCTTGGAGGTGTTGCGAAAGCGCGCCCGTCATCGCCTGATCGGTTCGGTCGTTTTGGTGTTGGCCGCGGTGATCGGTTTTCCCTTGTTATTTGACACCCAGCCACGGCCCATGTCCGTGGACACGCCGATTGTGATTCCCGAGCGCAATGCCGCTGTGTCGAGCGCAGCTGTGCCAGTGGCGAAACCGGCAGCCGTGACCGCGGTCGCCGGTGCCGTCAGCCCTGCGCCTGCCTCGGCCAGCCCACAAGCGACCGGCCCATTGCCCCCTGCAGGGGTGCTGGATGCCAATGAGGAGGTGGTGCAAGCCTCGCCTCGCGCGCCAGACAAAGCCCCCACTGCCGTACAGGCGCCTGCACCTTCCGCCACTGCGAGCGGTTTCAAAGTGGATTTTGGCAAAACAGGTGGCGCTGCTGGGGCGCCTTCAGAGACCAAAACTGAGCCCAAAGTGCAGCTCACGGCCAAACCTGCCGAACCTCAACCTGCCCAGAAGTCGGAGGTCAAGGTTGAAGCCAAAGTCGAGCGCAAGCCCGAGCCCAAAGCAGAAACCAAAACAGCAGCTTCACCGGACAAGGCTCCAGACAAAGCACCCGACGAGGGGGCCAAGGCCCGCGCCTTGCTCGAGGGCAAAGAGCCTGCCAAAAGCGCCAAGCCCAACGAGGAGCGCATGGTGATTCAAGTCGGTGCGTATAACGATGCCAACAAAGTGCGCGAAGCTCGGCAAAAGCTGGAGGCCGCAGGCTTTAAAACTTATACCCAGGTCATCGACGGCAAAGACGGCAAACGCACCCGCGTGCGGGTGGGGCCTTTTGACAGCAAAGCTGAGGCCGACAAGAGTGCGCAAAAAATCCGCAAGCTGCAGTTGGATGCCGCGATTTTGAAGCTCTGAGGCCATGGCAACCATCACGGCCACCGATTGGATTTTGTCTGCCGTCTTATTGGCTTCCTTGCTGATGGGCGTTTGGCGAGGCTTGGTGTACGAAGTCATGTCGGTGATCGGTTGGCTGGCCGCGTTTGTCCTGGCCCAATGGTTTGCAGCGGATGTGGCCGTGCGCCTGCCCATGCAAAGTGCGGGTGAGTCCTTGCGCTATGCAGCAGGTTTTATTTTGGTGTTTGTGGCCAGTGTCTTTGTGGCCGGTTTGATCTCTGCACTGCTGCGCAAACTGATTTCAGTGATTGGGCTGCGGCCGGTCGACCGCTTGTTGGGTGGGGGCTTTGGCCTGTTTCGCGGTGTGATTGTGTTGTTGGCTGTGACGGTGGTTTTGCACTTGACGTCAATGGCCCAAAGCGACTGGTGGCAAAACTCTCAGGGCGGGCCTTTGTTGTCGGCGCTGCTCAAAGGGCTCAAACCCATTTTGCCGGCGCATTTTGGGGCGTATTTGCCCGATTGAATTTCCTTTCTTGGACTGGATGAATCTATGTGTGGAATTGTGGGTGTCGTCAGTAGCGCGCCGGTCAATCAACTGATCTATGACGCTTTGCTATTGCTGCAACACCGCGGCCAGGACGCGGCGGGCATCGTCACGCAGCTGGATCGCAAGTTCTATATGCACAAAGCCAAGGGCATGGTGCGCGATGTGTTTCGCACGCGCAACATGCGGGCTCTGCCCGGCCTTTGTGGCTTGGGCCAAGTGCGTTACCCCACAGCAGGCAATGCGTTCAGTGAAGAAGAGGCCCAGCCTTTTTACGTGAATGCCCCGTTTGGCTTGGTGCTGGTACACAACGGCAACTTGACCAATGCGCACGCGCTGAAAGCTGAATTGTTTTCGACCGATCACCGCCATATCAACACCGAAAGTGATTCGGAAGTCTTGCTCAATGTGCTGGCACACGAGCTGGAAAAAACCACCCGCGGTTTGCCCCTGGCCTCGCGCGATGTGTTTGCCGCTGTGCAAGGCGTGCACCGGCGCGTGCGCGGCTCCTATGCTGTGATCGCCATGGTGGCTGGTCATGGACTCTTGGCCTTTCGCGACCCCTTTGGCATTCGCCCAATGTGCATTGGCCAAAGCCAAGATGGCACTTGGATGTTGGCCAGCGAGTCCGTGGCCTTGGAAGGCACGTCACACCACTATGTGCGCGATGTGCAACCCGGTGAAGCCATCTATATCGACCTGGATGGGCAGTTGCATGCCCAGCAATGCGCCGATGCGCCGCAGCTGAGCCCCTGCATTTTTGAGTATGTGTATTTGGCCCGGCCGGACTCCACCATGGACGGCATCTCGGTCTACCAAGCGCGTTTGAATTTGGGCGAGACCCTGGCCAAACGGGTGATCTCCACCGTGCCACCCAACGAGATTGATGTGGTGATCCCCATTCCAGAGTCCAGCCGCCCCAGTGCTGCCCAATTGGCCCAGCTGTTGGGCTTGCCGTACCGCGAAGGCTTTGTGAAAAACCGTTATGTGGGGCGCACCTTCATCATGCCGGGTCAATCGGTGCGCAAAAAATCGGTGCGTCAAAAACTCAATGTGATCGCCAGCGAATTCAAGGGCCGCAATGTGCTCTTGGTCGACGACTCCATTGTGCGCGGCACCACCAGCAGGGAAATCGTGCAAATGGCCCGTGACGCCGGTGCGCGCAAGGTTTACATGGCCAGCGCCGCGCCGCCGGTGCGTTACCCCAATGTGTACGGCATTGACATGCCCACCCCCGAAGAGTTGGTGGCGCACAACCGCACAGCCGAACAAGTGCGCGAGTTGATCGGCTGTGACGCCCTCATTTACCAAGACGTTGATGCGATGAAACAAGCGGTGCTCAGTGCCTTGGCGCCAAACGCGCCGCGCTTGCAGGGCTTTGATGCGTCTTGTTTCGATGGGGTCTACGTGACGGGCGATATTTCGCCGCAAGACATTGAACGCTTGAATGCGCAACGTGTCGGGCAAGAGGAAGGCGCTGAGGACAACTCGCGCTTGGCGCTGCCCAACGCCTCCGAGTGAGTGCTAAGGCCCTTGAGCTTGACCCCATGCGTGAACCTGAGCATGATCTTGAGAGTGACTTTATGAGCCAACACCCTTTACCTGAAAATTTGCATCTGGACACGCTGGCCGTGCGCGCTGCAATGGACCGCAGCCAGTATGGCGAAAACTCTGAAGCGCTGTACCTCACCAGCGGCTATGTGCAACCCTCTGCGGAGGCTTCGGCGCGACGCTTTGCTGGCGAGGAAGAGGGCTACACCTATGGCCGCTCGGGCAACCCCACCGTCAGCAGTTTTGAAATGCGCCTGGCCGCCATGGAGGGCACCGAAGCGGCTTTGGCCACCTCGTCGGGCATGTCGTCGATCCTGTTGATGTTGTTCAGCTTGCTCAAATCGGGCGACCATGTGGTGTATTCGCAGTCCATGTTTGGCTCCACCCTCAAACTGATCGGTTCTGAGTTTGCCCGTTTTGGTGTGGAGTCCACGGTGGTGCCGCAAACCGATCTGGCGGCATGGACAGCAGCGATTCGCCCCAACACCAAAATCTTGTTTGCCGAAACACCGACCAATCCTTTGACCGAAGTTTGCGACATCCAAGCGTTGGCCGACCTGGCGCACAACGCCGGCGCATGGTTGGCGGTCGACAATTGTTTTGCCACGCCGATTTTGCAGCGGCCTGTCGACATGGGCGCTGACATTGTGATGCATTCAGGCACCAAGTATTTGGACGGCCAAGGCCGCGTCATGGCCGGCGCACTGTGCGCCAGCGAAGCTTTGATCACCGGCAAATGCCTGCCCGTCATGAAAAACGGCGGCATGGTGTTGTCACCCTTCAATGCCTGGGTGGTGCTCAAGGGCTTGGAAACTTTGGACATTCGCATGCGTGCGCAAAGCGCCCGTGCGCACGAGATGGCGACCTGGTTGGAGCAGCACCCCATGGTGTCGCGCGTGCATTACCCCGGCTTGGTCAGTCACCCCCAGCATGCGCTGGCGATGAAACAAATGTCCCATATGGGCGGTGCGGTGCTGTCTTTTGACGTCAAGGCACCTGACCCCCAAACTGCGCGTACACGTGCTTTTCATGTGCTCGACAGTTTGCGGGTGTTGTCGCTGTGTACCAATTTGGGCGATACCAAAACCTTGCTGACCCATCCGGCCAGCACCTCGCACGGCAAACTGAGTGAAGACCAGCGCCAAGCTGCAGGCATTGGCCAGGGCTTGATTCGGATGGCGGTGGGCTTGGAGCACGTGGGCGATATGCAGGTCGACCTGCTGCGCGGCCTGGACACTCTTTGAATTTGATTTCTGCATGACCACCATCCGCACCCGCATCGCCCCCTCCCCCACAGGCTTTTTGCATTTGGGCACCGCCCGCACCGCCTTGTATTCCTGGGCTTATGCCCGCCATCACGGCGGCGAGTTTGTGCTGCGCATCGAAGACACCGATGTGGCCCGCTCGACGCAGGACTCGGTCGACCAGATCCTGCAATCCATGCACTGGCTGGGACTGGGTTATGACGAAGGCCCGATTTACCAGATGCAACGCCTGGAGCGTTACCAAGCTGTGATCGATCAGATGCTGGCTGTGGGTACCGCCTACCGCTGTTACTGCACGCCCGAAGACCTGGAGGCCATGAAGGCCGCGCAGGAAGCCCGGGGCGAAAAGCGCCTGTACGACCGCACCTGGCGCCCGCAACCGGGCAAGGTGCTGCCGCCTGTGCCTGCAGGCGTCAAACCGGTGATCCGTTTCGCCAACCCGGTGGACGGCATGGTCACTTGGGACGATCTGGTCAAAGGCCCGATCAGCATCAGCAACACCGAGATCGATGACCTGATCATTCAGCGGGCATCAGAAGAGGGTGCACCCGAAGGCGCGCCCGGTGTGCCTACCTACAACTTCGCCGTGGTGGTGGACGATTGGGACATGGCCATCAGCCATGTGTTCCGGGGTGACGAGCACATCAACAACACGCCCTGGCAGATCAACATGTACCGTGCGCTGGGTGCGGCCCTGCCGCAGTTTGGCCATTTGCCGGTCATTTTGGGGGACGACGGGCAAAAACTGTCTAAGCGCCGGGGCGCGGTCGCCGTGTCCAATTACGAAGAAGCGGGTTATTTGCCCGCAGCCATGAACAACTACCTGGCCCGACTGGGCTGGAGCCATGGCGATGAAGAGCTGTTCAGCCTTGATCAAATGGTGCAGTGGTTTGACGGCACACATTTGTCCAAAAGTCCGGCCCAGTGGGATGCGGCCAAACTCGCCTGGGTCAATGCCCAGCACCTGAAAGTCATGGACGATGCAGCGCTGGCCGAATTGGTGCAAGCCCAGTTGCACAAGCGCGGCGTCACGACCGATGCGCGATTGAGCGCTCTGTGCGGCTTGTTCAAAGACCGCTGCGACACCACGGTGATGCTGGCCGATTGGGTGGCCAAGTTTTACACCGAGGTCACGCCCAACCCTGAGGAGTTGGCGCAGCATGTGACCGATGCGGTGCGCCCCGCTTTGGCCTTGTTGGCCGAGAAATTGGCCACCTGCGCCTGGGACAAAGCGGCGATTGCGGCCGCGCTCAAAGAGGTCTTGACCAGTCTGGGTTTGAAGATGCCGCAACTGGCCATGCCGGTGCGTGTCCTGGTTTTGGGCACAGCACAAACGCCTTCGCTCGATGCTGTTTTGGCCCTGAGTTCCAGAGAAAAAATTTTGGCCCTCTTGCAAAAGCCTTAAATTCCTGTCTATAATCTAAGACTCGACACCAACGAGGGATAACGCTTTAACTGGCAAGTTCAAGCGTCAAACCGAAGGGGGTATAGCTCAGCTGGGAGAGCGCTTGCATGGCATGCAAGAGGTCAGCGGTTCGATCCCGCTTACCTCCACCAAAGTGTTGAGAACAAAGATTCGCAAGAATCAGTCCAGGTTATGACCCTATCGTCTAGAGGCCTAGGACATC
>CANGEE010000073.1 GCA_947452635.1 Comamonadaceae bacterium
CAAACTGGCCTGGCTGCGGTAAATCGCCGGCACGCCCAGGCTGGCCAGCCACTGGCCCCAGGTGCTGTTGGCCAAAATCATGGCCTCGGCGACGATCAAGTCCAAGGGGGCGCCGCGCTGGCGTGTGCCGATGCTGACCCGCTCTTGGCCAGACGGGGGCAGGCGCTGGTCATCGCGCGCCAAGCGGAAGGTGTAATCCGGCCGGTTGAAGGTTTCGGGTTTGCCGCGCACCACTTCGCGCCCCGCTTTGAGGTGCTGCGCCAAGCGCCAAAAAAAGGCCAGTTCGCTGCGCGGCATGGGCAGATCGGGCTGCGCATCGGCATGCTTAAAGGCTGGGTTCTCCAGCCACTCGGCGGTGACCCAAGCATCCAGTTGGTCGTGCCGCAAATTGGCTGCGATGTGCACTTTTTCGATGCGGGTTTCGCTGCCCAATACGCTCAGGCTGGCCTCATCGAAGCGCACATACAGCGACAAGGCCGGGCAGTCTTGGCCTTGCGCCAAGGTGTAGTGCTTGACCACCTCGTCGGGCAACATGGTGATTTTGTAACCCGGCATGTAGACAGTGGACAACCGCTGACGGCCCAGCTGATCGATGGGGCTGTCCGGCAAGACCGCCAAACCGGGCGCTGCAATGTGGATGCCGACGGTGACCGTACCGCTGCCCAAGCCCTGCAGCGACAAGGCGTCGTCAATTTCGGTGGTTTGCGAGTCGTCAATCGAGTAGGCCCGTACCGAAGACAGCGGCAAGTCGTCGGTGATGGCCGGTGCCGTCAGCGCCGGAAAGCCGGTGCCCTTGGGGAAGTTGTCAAACAGAAAACGCTGCCAATGAAAGTCGTAGGCCGATTCGATCGCGCCCGCTTGTTGCAGCAAATCAAGAGGTGCGGTTTGGGTGGCGCGACTGGCCTCGACCACCGCTTTGTATTCGGGTGCGTTTTTGTCCGGGCGAAACAAAATTTTGTACAACTGCTCGCGCACCGGTGCCGGGCAGCGGTGCTGCGCCAATTCGCCAGCCCAGGTCGCGATTTGCGCCAGCACCTGTTTTTTCTTTTCGATTCCGGCCAAGGCCAGTGCCAGGGTCTCGGCCGACGCCTTGCGAAAGCGGCCTTTGCCCGCGCGGCGAAAGTAATGCGGTGCTTCGAACAGGGTGATCAGCGCGGCCACCAACTCGGTGGTGCTGGCACTGTCGCTGAAATAGTCGTGCGCCAGATCGGCAAAGCCAAATTCGGACTCGGGGGCGAATTCCCAGGCCAAATTCAAGTCGATGGTTGCGCTCAGCGCTTGTGCCTGGGCCAACAGCTCGGCCGGGGCGGGCTTGTCAAAGCTGAGCAGCAGATGGGCGGCTTTGACTTTGACGCGTTTTCCGCTGTCCAGCTCCACCTGGCTGGAGGCCTCGGCTTGGGACAAGATGCGGCCGGCCATGAATTTTCCGGCTTCTTCAAACAATGCAAACATAGGCCCAATTGTCCCATGCCCTGGCTTCAGGCCAGGTGCAAGAAATCCAGAATATCGGACCGGTGCGCGTCGAAATCAGACAAGGCGTGGTCGCTGCCCTCCAGCAACTTGATACGGGCATGCGGCAAGTGGCTGACCATTTCCTCCCAGCTTAGGACTTCGTCCCCCTTGGCCACGATGGCCAAGGTCTCAGGCTGGGGTGCTTGCAATTGGGTTTGCAACTCGGCCAGCTGGGTGACGAAGACCGGCTCAAAGTAGAAGGACTGAAGGGGGTCGTGCCATGCTTGATGCCGGCCTACATGCTGCGCCAGATCGCGGGCGGGTTCGACCGCCGGGTTGAGCAAAACGGCACGGCAACCCGTCACGGCTGCAAAGCATTGGGCGTAAAAGCCACCCAACGAGGAGCCAATCACCGCCGTGTGTGCCCAAGGCCAGTCGGCCGTGCCTTGCAGCACCAGGGCCATCGCCGCCTGCGGTGAGGGCGGCAACTGGGGGCACCACCAATGCACGCGGGGATGGTCTTGGCCGATCCATTGCGCCATGGTTTGCGCTTTCATCGACATCGGCGAGGAGCGAAAACCGTGCAGGTACAGCACATGGGTGGTGGTCGAGGCGACTTGCATGCTTCATATTATGGGCGCAAGCACTGGGCGCGCCACCAGAGCGGGGATAATGCGCGCATGCAAACCGTGATTCAAAAACAGACCCTGAGTCAGCGCCTGCTGATCTGGTTCGAGGGCTTTGACGGCCCCTTGGCGACGGCCGTATTGCTGTTGGCTGGTGCGGGCTTGCTGATCATGTTTTCTTCGGGGTACGACCATGGCACCCGCTTTGTCGACCATGCCCGCAACATGCTGATCGCCGCGGTGATCATGTTTGCCGCGGCGCAAATCCCCCCGCAGCGTTGGATGAGTTTGGCCGTGCCCTTGTACACCTTTGGGGTGTTGCTGCTGATTGCAGTGGCCATTTTTGGCATCACCAAAAAAGGCGCGCGCCGTTGGGTGAATGTGGGTGTGATCATTCAGCCCAGCGAGATTTTAAAAATCGCCATGCCTTTGATGCTGGCCTGGTGGTTTCAAAAACGCGAGGGTCAGTTGCGGCCATTGGACTTTGCGGTGGCTGCCGTCCTGCTGGCCTTGCCCGTGGGCTTGATTTTGAAGCAGCCGGACCTGGGCACTGCCATGCTGGTGTTGTCTGCGGGCTTGTCGGTGATTTTCTTTGCCGGCTTAAGTTGGCGTCTGATCGTGCCGCCGATGCTGCTCGGCTTGGTTGGCATTGTGTTGTTGGTGGTGTTCGAGCCCACTTTGTGCGCCGACGGGGTGAACTGGCAGGTGCTGCACGAATACCAGCGCCAACGCATTTGCACCCTTTTGGATCCGACGCGTGACCCCTTGGGCAAGGGTTTCCACATCATCCAAGGCATGATCGCCATCGGTGCGGGTGGCTTTTGGGGCAAGGGCTTTATGCAGGGCACGCAGACGCATTTGGAGTTCATCCCTGAGCGCACCACCGATTTCATTTTTGCCGCCTTCTCTGAAGAGTTTGGGTTGTTCGGCAATGTGCTGTTGATCTCCGGTTTTCTTTTTTTGGTCTACCGCGGGCTGATGATCGCGCTGGACGCCCCGACCCTGTTCACCCGCTTGCTGGCGGGCAGTGTGACCATGATTTTCTTCACCTACGCCTTCGTCAACATGGGCATGGTCAGCGGGATTTTGCCGGTCGTGGGCGTGCCCTTGCCTTTCATCAGCTATGGCGGCACGGCGATGGTGACCTTGGGTCTGGGGCTGGGCATTTTGATGTCGGTGGCCAAAGCCAAACGATTGGTGCAAACCTGAGCCTTAGCCACTAGCCACTGCCCTTGGGCGGCCTAAGCCCATCTGGCACCAAGTCAATCATCGGGTCCAGCGGCGCGGCGCGGGGTCTTTCTCTACAATCGACCCATGATCTCTCGCGAACCCACCCTCGAACGCCTGGCCACGGCCCGCTCTTTGTTGCTCGAACCCTTTGGTTTGGACGAAACGCATTTGACGCAAGCCCTGTCGGCGATCAAGGCGCACCAAATCGACGACGCGGATTTGTATTTTCAGTACACCCGTTCAGAAGGGTGGAGCCTGGAAGAAGGCATTGTCAAAACCGGCAGTTTCAGCATCGACCAAGGCGTCGGTGTGCGCGCGGTGGCGGGCGAGAAAACCGCGTTTGCCTACTCGGACGATATTTCTATGGCGTCCTTGATGGACGCGGCCGTGACCGTGCGCAGCATTGCCAGTGCGGGCAGCACCCGCCGCATCCAAGTGCCCGCGCGCAAAGTGGCCGCCAGCCGCACGCTGTACCCCGCCATGGACCCGATGGGCAGCATGGACAGCGCGGCCAAAGTCAAACTGCTGGAAAAAGTCGAACAACTGGCCCGTGCCAAAGATGCGCGCGTGGTGCAGGTCATGGCCGGTTTGGCCACCGAATACGATGTTGTGATGGTGGCGCGCGCGGACGGCACTTTGGCCGCCGATGTGCGGCCCTTGGTGCGTTTGTCGGTGTCGGTGATCGCCCAGCAGGGCCAACGCCGCGAATCGGGCAGTGGCGGCGGTGGCGGCCGCTTTGGCCTGGCTTATTTTGACGACGAGATGGTCAACGGTTACGTCAACGACGCGGTGCATGCGGCCGTGACCAATCTCGATGCCCGCCCCGCCCCCGCCGGTGAAATGACGGTGGTTCTGGGCCCGGGCTGGCCCGGTGTGCTGCTGCACGAGGCCATTGGCCACGGTTTGGAGGGGGACTTCAACCGCAAAGGCTCCAGCGCCTTCAGTGGCCGTATTGGCCAGCGCGTCGCCGCCAAAGGCGTCACCGTGCTGGACGACGGCACCTTGGCCGATCGCCGTGGCTCGCTCAATGTGGACGATGAAGGCCATGCCAGCCAGCGCAATGTGCTGATCGAAGACGGCATTTTGAAGGGCTACATCCAAGACGCGATGAATGCGCGCCTGATGGGCGTCAAACCCACGGGCAATGGCCGACGTGAAAGCTATGCGCACATTCCCATGCCGCGCATGACCAATACCTATATGTTGGGCGGTGACAAAGACCCGCAGGAAATCGTGGCCAGCATCAAAAAAGGCCTGTATGCCACCAACTTTGGTGGCGGTCAGGTGGACATCACCAGCGGCAAGTTTGTTTTCTCGGCCAGCGAAGCCTATTGGGTGGAGAACGGCAAAATTTTGTACCCGGTCAAAGGCGCGACCTTGGTGGGCAGCGGACCGGAGTCACTGAAAAAAATCACTTTGATCGGCAACGACATGCGCCTCGATAGCGGCGTGGGTACTTGCGGCAAAGAAGGCCAAAGCGTGCCGGTGGGCGTGGGACAGCCCACTTTGCGTATTGACGGCTTGACCGTGGGTGGGACCGCATGAGTCAGCAACTCGAGCGTGCTGGCCTGCACCTGCGCGACAAAGGCTGTCAGCTGGCGTCAGCAACTTGTGCTACATTGACTTCATGACTTCGCGCATTGCTTTTTATTTTTATTTTGGATTCTCAGTCCCCGGCGGACGAGAGGCGAACGCGTAAGCAAACCCACTCAGTCAAAACCGCCGGTGCCTCCAGCCCGGCGGTTTTTTTATTTCTGCATTCTTTCCATTTTCAAGGAGTTTCACGATGACCGATAAAGCCAAAGCGCAAAGCGAAGCCTGGTATGCGAGCCAAGTCGACAAGACCGGCCAAACCGACGACGAACGCATCAAGGACATCACCGTGCTCCCTCCGCCAGAACATTTGATTCGGTTTTTCCCCATTGCCCACACACCGGTGGAAAAGTTGATTGCACAGACGCGTAAAAAAATCCAGCGCATCGTGCATGGCCAAGACGACCGCTTGCTGGTCATCATTGGCCCTTGCTCGATCCACGACCCTTCCGCGGCCCTGGAATACGCCCGGCGTCTGAAGCCGCTGCGTGACCAATACGCAGACACCCTGGAAATTGTGATGCGCGTCTACTTTGAAAAGCCTCGCACCACCGTGGGTTGGAAGGGTTTGATCAACGACCCCTACTTGGATGAAAGCTGCCGAATTGATGAAGGACTGCGTATCGCGCGCCAACTGCTGATTGAGATCAACCGTACGGGCTTGCCTGCGGCCAGCGAGTTTTTGGATGTGATTTCACCGCAATACATCGGTGACTTGATCAGTTGGGGGGCGATTGGTGCACGCACCACCGAGAGCCAGGTACACCGCGAATTGGCGTCAGGCCTGTCGGCACCCATTGGATTCAAAAATGGCACCGATGGCAATATCAAAATCGCCACCGACGCCATCCAAGCCGCGGCGCGTGGACACCACTTTTTGTCGGTGCATAAAAATGGCCAAGTGGCGATTGTGCAAACCCAGGGCAACCCCGACTGCCATGTGATTTTGCGCGGTGGCAAGGCGCCCAACTATGACGCCGCCAGTGTGGCTGCTGCTTGCAAAGAGCTGGAAGCCGCTAAGTTACCGGCAACCCTGATGGTCGATTGCAGCCACGCCAACAGCAGCAAGCAACATCTGCGTCAAATCGAGGTGGCCAAAGACATCGCCGCGCAAATGAAAGCAGGCTCACACCAAGTGTTTGGCGTGATGGTGGAAAGTCATTTGCATGACGGCGCGCAAAAATTCACCCCTGGCAAAGACGATGTCAGCCAACTGACTTATGGCCAGAGCATCACCGATGCTTGCATTGGCTGGGAAGCCAGCGAGGGTGTGTTGCAGGTCTTGTCAGATGCGGTGAAGGTGCGTCGCTCGCGCTGATCTGTGTGCGTTGCTGAGCGCGCTGTGCTGGGTATTTACTTGGCCAGCGCCGACAGCAACTTGGCGTGAATCCCGCCAAAGCCACCGTTGCTCATGCACAGAAGATGGTCGCCAGGCCGCACTTGGGCCAGCACTTGGGCCAACACCGCATCGATGCTGACCCCGACTTGCGCGCGCTCGCCCATGGGCGCGAGTGCGGCGCGGGCATCCCAGTCCAGGCCGCCGCTGTGGCAAAAAGCCAAATCGGCTTCTTCCAAGCTCCAGGGCAGCTGCGCTTTCATGGCCCCCAGCTTCATGGTGTTGCTGCGCGGCTCAAAAATCGCCAGGATGCGGGCCTTGGAGCCAACCTGGCGGCGCAAACCGTTGACGGTGGTGCGAATGGCTGTGGGATGGTGTGCGAAATCGTCGTACACCGTCACCTCCTTGACCTTCCCTCGAACTTCCATGCGGCGTTTGACATTTTCAAAACTGGCCAAGGCCTGCGCCGCCATGTGGGGGGGAACCCCCGCATGCTCAGCGGCGGCGATGGCTGCCAATGCGTTGAGCTGGTTGTGCACCCCACCCAGTCGCCATTTCACTTGCGCCACCACCTGACCCGCTTGCAGCACGGCAAAGTCAGAAGGCTCACCCTCTGCGGTGAAATCACTCACTGCGGCGCCAAAGCTGCGCACCTCACTCCAGCAGCCTTGCGCTAAAACGCGGCTCAGACTTTCTTCCAGCCCATTCACCACCACCCGTCCGGTGCTGGGCACGGTGCGTACCAAATGGTGGAATTGACGCTCAATCGCCGCCAAATCGTCAAAGATATCGGCGTGATCGAATTCCAGGTTGTTCAAAACGGTGGTACGCGGGCGGTAGTGAACGAACTTGCTGCGCTTGTCAAAAAAGGCGGTGTCGTATTCATCGGCCTCAATCACAAACCATGAAGTCGCATCGGGCTGGGCAGGCTGACCCAATCGGGCCGAGACGCCAAAGTTCAAAGGCACGCCGCCCACCAAAAAACCTGGCGCTTTGCCCGCGTGTTCCAAAATCCAGGCCAGCATGGAGGTGGTGGTGGTTTTGCCGTGGGTGCCAGCTACTGCCAAGACATGGCGTCCTTGCAATACATGCTCGGCCAACCACTGGGGGCCGCTGGTGTAGGGCAGACCGGCATCCAAAATGGCTTCCATCAGCGGGAATTTGGGGCTGCCGTCACTCAGGCGTGCGCGACTGACCACATTGCCCACCACATAGATATCGGCTTGCAAAGCCAGTTGATCGGCTGAAAAGCCTTCGATCAACTCGATGCCCAAGGCGCGCAACTGGTCGCTCATGGGCGGGTAGACCCCGGCGTCGCAGCCTGTGACGGTGTGCCCCGCTTCACGCGCCAAGGCGGCCAACCCCCCCATGAAGGTGCCGCAAATACCCAAAATATGAATGTGCATGGGCATCGATTTTAGGCGCAGTCCGCAGGTGCAGTGCACAATGACCGCATGGATGAATCAATGCAAGAAATTGCCGCTTGTGCCGCCCGTCTGGTGGTCGAAGAGGGTTTGGAATATGGTGCCGCGAAACGCCGAGCGGTTAAAACTTTGGGCTTGCCGCTGCGCACGGCCTTACCCTCCAATGAGCAGATGGAAGCACAGGTCTATGAATACATCGCCTTGTTCTGCAGCGAGACGCAACCCCAAGAACTGGCCGCCCTGCGTGCCCACGCATTGCAGTGGATGGACCGTTTAGACGTGTTTCGACCGCATCTGGGCGGTGCGGTTTGGCGCGGCACCGCCACCCGACTTTCTGATATTTACCTGCAATTGTTTTGCGATGACTCCAAATCGACTGAAATTGCCCTCATCAACATGAACCTGAGCTACGATGTGCGCACCGTGAAAGGCTTTCATGGCGAAGCGGTCGATGCTTTGAGTTTGCACAGTTTTTGTTCTGAATTGGGCGAAGACATTGGGGTTCACCTCCTGATCTATGACCATGACGACTTGCGCGGCGCTTTGAAACCCGATGCGCAAGGGCGCAGTTTGCGAGGTGATGTCAAGGCCTTAAAGAAACTCATTGAGCGCAAATGCGAGCATCAAGCCGGCGAAAGAGAACAAAATGAATGAAACAGACTCGCCCTCGAAAAGAATGTGGCTGCTTGGCGCGGCCTGTGCCGCGGGCTTGGCTGGCGCAGGCGTCGCTTGGTGGCGATTGACGCCTCAGGCTGCTGACCCTAACGACTCTGACGCCTTTTGGCAACTCAGTTTCGACCAAGTGGACGGTGTGCCCCTGCGCATGCACGACTTCAAGGGCAAGCCTTTGCTGCTTAATTTTTGGGCCACTTGGTGCCCCCCTTGTATTGAAGAATTGCCTTTATTGGAGTCTATTTGGCGTCAAAATTCTGAGAACAATCTCCAACTTCTCGGTTTGGCAATTGATCAGCCCAGTTCTGTGCGTCGATTTTTGACACAAAACAAGCTCACTTTCCCCATTGGTTTGGCGGGTTTGACCGGAACCGAGTTGGCTCGAAGTTTGGGCAATACCATGGCGGCCTTGCCTTTCAGTGTGTTATTCAATGCCCGCGGCCAGGTGGTTGCACAAAAAATGGGCAAATTGGAGTCGGGTGATCTGCCGGCATGGCTGACCCTTGTGAAATCTGCCTGACAGCACCTGCACAGGTCGATTGCAAAGGATGACAAGGCCCGCATTAAAAGTAAAATCCCGACAAATACCCGTTAAATGGCATGTATTTGGTGTAAATTACGGCTTTTACGTTTGCTTATGCGGGAGGTCTTATGGATTTGCGAAAACTTAAAACGTTGATTGACTTGGTGTCTGACTCGAATGTGTCGGAATTGGAAATCACCGAAGCTGAAGGCAAAGTGCGCATCGTCAAGAGCAGTCCTCAAGCCGCACCGATGGCCATGAATGCGGTTCAGTATGCAGCCGCTCCGGCGGTTGCTGCCGCGTCAGCAGCACCGGTTGCCGTGGCCGAAACCCTGGCCGCCGAGCCCGTGGTGGCCGCCGGCCACACGGTCAAGTCCCCTATGGTGGGAACTTTTTACCGCTCTTCCAGCCCAGGTGCCGCTTCGTTTGTCGAAATCGGCAGTGAAGTCAAAGAGGGCGACACCTTGTGCATCATCGAGGCGATGAAGATTTTGAACGAGATTGAAGCGGACAAATCGGGCAAAGTGAGCCAAATTTTGTGCGAAAACGGTCAGGCCGTGGAATACGGTCAACCCATGTTCATCATCGAATAAGCCACCCCGAGGATTGCATGTTCAAGAAAATATTGGTGGCCAACCGTGGCGAAATTGCTTTACGCATCCAACGCGCTTGCCGTGAATTGGGTATCAAAGCGGTCATGGTGTATTCCGAAGCCGATCGCGAGGCCAAATATGTGAAGCTGGCCGAGGAAGCAGTGTGCATCGGACCTGCCCCCTCGGGTTTGAGTTACCTCAACATGCCGGCCATCATTTCGGCCGCCGAAGTGACCGATGCCGAGGCGATTCACCCAGGTTATGGCTTTTTGAGTGAGAACGCTGACTTTGCCGAGCGGGTGGAAAAGAGTGGTTTTCAATTCATTGGCCCGACCCCCGAATCGATCCGCATCATGGGCGACAAAGTCTCGGCCAAGCAGGCCATGATTCGTGCCGGGGTGCCTTGCGTGCCGGGTTCAGAAGGGGAGTTGCCCGATGATCCCGCGCAAATTCGCCGCATCGCCAAAAGCGTTGGCTACCCGGTCATCATCAAGGCCGCTGGCGGTGGCGGTGGACGCGGTATGCGTGTGGTGCACACCGAGGCGGCCTTGATCAATGCGGTGCAAATGACCAAGGCCGAGGCGGGTGCTGCCTTCAACAACCCGGCGGTGTACATGGAAAAGTACCTGCAAAACCCGCGTCACATTGAGATTCAGATTTTGGCTGACAAGCACCGCAATGTGGTGTATCTGGGCGAGCGCGATTGCTCTATGCAGCGACGTCACCAAAAAGTGATTGAAGAAGCGCCCGCACCCGGCATCCCGCGTAAATTGATTGAAAAAATTGGTGAGCGTTGTGTCGCGGCATGCAAAAAAATCAATTACCGCGGCGCCGGCACGTTTGAGTTTTTGTACGAAAACGGTGAGTTCTATTTCATTGAAATGAACACACGCGTTCAGGTCGAGCATCCTGTGACCGAGTGGATCACGGGGGTGGACATCGTCAAAACCCAGATCATGGTGGCGGCGGGTGAGAAGTTGCCTTTTGCACAAAGGCAGATCCAGATCCGCGGTCACTCCATCGAGTGCCGGGTGAACGCCGAAGACCCTTTCAAGTTCACGCCTTCACCGGGCCGCATCACCACCTGGCACGCGCCGGGTGGCCCTGGGGTAAGGGTCGACTCGCATGTGTACAACAATTATTTTGTGCCGCCCAACTACGATTCAATGATCGGCAAAATCATTGTCCACGGTGATACCCGTGAGCAAGCCATTGCCCGTATGCAAACCGCATTGGCTGAAACCGTGGTCGAAGGCATCAACACCAACATCCCGCTGCACCGCGAGTTGATGGTCGATGCCAAGTTCATGGCCGGCGGTACCAATATTCACTATTTGGAAGAGTGGTTGAGCAACCACAAACGATGACCATGTTTGAGCTGTGTCTCCTGTGTCCTGAAGACCGTGTGGAGGTCATGAGCGATGCGCTGGATGCCCTTGAGGCTTTGAGCGTGTCGGTGGAAGACGCCGACGCCGAAACTGCCGCCGAGCAGGCCTTGTTTGGTGAGCCCGGCATGCCAGCGCCCAAAGACGGCTGGCTGCGCTCGCGCGTGGTGGCGCTGTTCCAGGACGAAGCCGGCGCGCGCGAAGCGGCGCAGTTGCTGTCGGCGCAAGCGTTTTTTGAAGGCTGTCAGATCGTGGCCGTGGTCGCCGTGGTGGAGCAAGATTGGGTGCGTTTGACCCAGTCGCAATTCACGCCTGTGGACATCACACCCGATTTTTGGATTGTGCCGACTTGGCATGAGCCGCCGGCGCAAGCGCGCACCATCATTCGGCTCGATCCCGGCCTGGCTTTTGGCACAGGCACTCATCCCACCACCCGCATGTGTTTGCGCTGGATCGCTGCACACGCCTTGAACGGCCAGCGCGTGTTGGACTACGGTTGTGGTTCAGGTATTTTGGCCATCGGTGCGGCCAAATACGGTGCGCAAACCATTGATGCCGTGGACATCGATACAGCCGCCGTGGCGTCCAGCCGGTTGAACGCGCAAGCCAATCATGTGACCCTGAACGCAGGATTGCCCGATTTGGCACAAGGTGTTTACGACACCGTTTTGGCCAATATTTTGGCGACCCCTTTGAAAGTTCTGGCGCCCTTGTTATGTGCCCATGTGGCCGCAGGGGGCTCGTTGGTTTTGGCCGGTATTTTGGATCGCCAAGCCGAAGAGCTCCAGCAGGCCTATGCGCCCTACATGGATCTCCAGGTCAGTGACGCGCAAGAGGGCTGGATTTTGATGACTGCCCACGCCCGCGCGGCGCGCAACTAAAGGTGAACGGCGCATGAGTTTGGTCACACAGTGCCCCCAATGTGCGCTGCTGTTTCAGGTGCCCCACGATCTGCTGGCGCAAGCGCAGGGCTGGGTGCGTTGCGGGCAATGTCACCATCATTTTGAAGGCGAGGTTTTTGCCATCAAGGCACCTGTCCTGGATGCGCCTTTGCTGTCTGAGCCCGTGTCGGATTCTCCAAGGGTGGATGTGGAGGCCTTGCTGCGCCGCAAAGATGTGCCTGTTGAACCTGAGGCCGTGGAGGCGGCTGCCATGCCTTTGCCTTTGGCGTCCAAGGCGGCAATCCCTCTTGCTGCCACGGCAAGCGCTCAAACTTTGCAGCCCGTCTCTGTTTCTATTCCTGTCGATTCTCGACGCAGTGAGGCGCCGGCTTTTCAAGCAGCGCCAAGCTTATGGGTGCACCGCTGCATGGCCTTCCTTTTGGCTGGAGGCCTTGTGGTTCAGGCTCTGATTTTTTTCAAAGATGAGTTGGCCGCGCAAATGCCCAGCTTACGGCCTGGATGGGCCGCTCTGTGTCGGGCGTTGGCTTGTCAACCAGCGCCTTTGCGCCGTTGGAATGGGATAGTCATTGACAGCTCTGCCTTGGTGCGTAGCGAGGCGGGCTACACCTTGAATGTCACTTTGAGAAATGCGCAACCTGTCACTTTGGCCATGACGGCCATCGAGCTGACCTTGACGGACGAGCAAGATCGCGCAGTGGTGCGCCGTGTGCTCAGTCCTCTTGAACTGGGCGCGCCAACTGAGTTGGCTGCTGGCCAGACTTGGGCGCGGTCGTGGTCGGTAGAGCCCACACCGGCATTGGCCGAGATCGCTGGGTATCGATTGGTCAGTTTTTATCCCTGACGCTTGAAGTGTTTGCCCCATAAAAAAACCCGATGCGGTGACGCATCGGGTTTTGTTTTGCACTTTTAAGGGTGCTGAACTTTAAGGCTTCGCGGCCGATGGAAACGGCCAGGCAGCTTGGGGGTTCAAAGTGGTTTGTGCCGCAGGGGCAGCGGGTGCTTTGGCCGCCTTTTTGGGGGCAGGCTTTTTAGCCGCTTTCTTGGCAGCTGGTTTTTTAGCAGCTTGTTTCTTGGCTGCTGCTTTTTTAGCAGCTGGCTTTTTGGCGGCTACAGCTTTTTTGGCTGGCGCAGCTTTTTTAGCAGCTGCTTTGGGAGCTGCTTTTTTCGCGG
>CANGEE010000074.1 GCA_947452635.1 Comamonadaceae bacterium
CGGTGGTACAAGCCCGGGGCGGCATCACGATGGTGGACGAAATCTACTTGGGCCTGAGCCACGAGGAGGCCTTGGGTCACAGCGCGCTGGCCATCAGCGACGAGATCATCAGCATCAACAGCTTCAGCAAGTACTTTCACATGACCGGTTGGCGTCTGGGCTGGCTGGTCGTCCCCAAGCCGCTGGTGCCGGTGATCGAGCGCTTGGCACAAAACCTGTTCATCTGCCCCAGCACCGTGGCCCAGCAGGCCGCGCTGGCCTGCTTTGAGCCCGAGAGCTTGGCCATCTTTGAGGCACGGCGCGCCGAGTTCAAAGCCCGGCGCGACTTCGTGATCCCCGCCTTGAACGCCATGGGATTGACGGTCCCTGTGGCGCCCGATGGCGCGTTTTACGCCTGGGCCGATTGCTCAGCCGCATGCCAAAAGCTGGGGCTGAAAGACAGCTGGGACTTTGCCTACGCCGCCCTGCGCGAAGCCCATGTCGCCATCACCCCTGGGCGCGACTTTGGCGTGGCCGAGACGGCGAACTTTGTGCGCTTTTCCACCGCCAACTCGATGCAAGAACTGCAAACTGCGATGGCGCGTTTGCGCGCTTGGTTGCCAACATGAGCCCGCACTCGCCATTGCAAACGCCGTTTCAATTTCCGATTCGGATCTACTGGGAAGACACCGACGCCGGCGGCATTGTGTTTTATGCCAACTACCTCAAGTTCTTTGAACGCGCCCGCACCGAATGGCTGCGCGCGCTGGGCATTGAACAACACGCCCTCAAAACCGAAGTCGGCGGCATGTTTGTGGTGAGCGAAACCAGCCTCAAATACCACCGCCCGGCGCAGCTCGACGACTTATTGACGGTCAGCGCTGAATTGGCCGATGCCGGCCGCGCCACCCTGACCCTGCACCAGCAAGCCTGGCGCACGCCCCAAGACCAGCCAGCGCAATTGCTGGCCGAAGGCACCATCCGCATTGGCTGGGTTGACAGCCACACACTCAAACCCGGCCGCATTCCGGCCACGATTTTGAAAGCCCTCCAGCCATGACCCCAGACATGTCGATAGTTGCCCTGGTCTTGCACGCCAGTTTTGTGGTCCAGGTGGTGATGGTGATTTTGCTCACCATCTCGATCGCCAGTTGGTCGGCCATCATCCGCAAGCTGATGGCGATCAAACACATCAAAGAACTCAACGAAGAGTTTGAACGTGTCTTTTGGTCGGGCACCAGCCTGAACGAGTTGTTCGCCGGGGCCAACCAAAACGCCAAACTCTCGGGCCCGATGGAACGTATTTTTGCCAGTGGCATGCGCGAATACCAAAAACTGCGCGAGCGCCGCATCACCGACCCCGGCACGCTCTTGGACGGCGCTCGCCGCGCCATGCGCGCCAGCTTCCAGCGCGAGATGGACATGGCCGAATCGCAACTGGCCTTTTTGGCCACTGTCGGTTCGATCTCGCCCTACATCGGTTTGTTCGGCACGGTGTGGGGCATCATGCACGCCTTCACTGGCTTGGCCAGCTTGCAACAAGTCACCTTGGCCACCGTGGCCCCCGGCATCGCCGAGGCGTTGGTGGCCACGGCCATTGGCTTGTTCGCGGCGATTCCGGCGGTGATTGGCTACAACCGCTTTGCCCACGATGTCGACCGCATTGCCATCAAGTTGGAAACCTTCATTGAAGAGTTCTCCAACATCCTGCAACGCAACCTGGGCGCGCAGTCTGGCAGCTCCACGGCCTCGGGCCATTGAGAGGACAAGCCCATGGCATCCATGCAATCACGCGGCCGAGGCCGGCGCACCATCAATGAAATCAACATGGTGCCCTTCATCGATGTGATGTTGGTGCTGTTGATTATTTTCATGGTCACCGCGCCCATGATCACCCCCAGCATGGTGGACTTGCCCAGCGTCGGCAAAGCCGCCAAGCAGCCTGACAAAGTGGTGCAGGTGGTGATTCAAAAAGACGACAGCATTGAACTGGTCAGCGACGGCAATACCCGCAAACAGTCCCTTTCCAACCTGGCCGATGCCGTCAAAGCGGCGATCTCCAACGGCGCCGAGCCCACTCAGGCCGCGAATGCGGCAGTGGTCATCAGCGCCGACCGCAGCGTCAAATACGAAAGCGTGGTCAAGGTGATGGACACCTTGCAGCGCGCAGGTGTTCAGCGGGTGGGCTTGTCGGTGCAACTGGCGCCCTGAGCGTTGGGTCACTGTCGATGCAAAACACGGATCGCACCACCTTTCAACCCCCGCAACCCGGGGGCAAAGGGCGCTCGTTCGCCCTGGCCCTGGTGGCGCACAGTTTGCTGTTGTTGGCCTTGACCTGGGGCATCCGCTGGAACAACCAACCTGACCATTTGTCGGCCTCGGCCGAATTGTGGTCGGCCGTGCCGCAAGAGGCCGCGCCACCCTTGCAGGCACCGCAATCCGCACAAACGCCACCCACACCCCCAGCGCCTTCTGAGCCGGATAAAGCGCCCGAACCTGCGCCCCCCCCCAAAGCTGCCGTCCAACCTGACCGGGCCGAAGCCGACATTGCGCTGCAAAAAGACAAAGCGCTGCGTGAAAAAAAAGAACACGAAGACAAACTGCTGAAAGACCAAGCGCTCAAAGCACAGGCTGAAAAACGCAAAGCGGACAAAGCCAAAGAAGTCAAAGAGCGCGAAGACAAAGAACGCGAGAAGAAAAGAGAAGCTGAAAAAACCAAGGCCGAAGAAAAGGCCAAGCAGTTGGCGCAAGATAAAAAACGCGCCGAGGACATTGCCAAAAAAGAGGCCCAAGCCAAGGCCGAAGCCGACAAGCGCAGTGAAGCGCAACGCCAAGAAAACATCCGCCGCATGCAAGGCCTGGCAGGCGCAACAGGCAGTGATGACGCCAAGGGCACGGCGCTCAAAGCCTCTGGTCCCTCCGCCAGCTATGCCGGCCGCATTCGCGCGCGCATCAAGCCGAACATCACCTTCAACGACGACGTGGACGGCAACCCCAAAGCCGAAGTCGAAGTGCGCGTTGCCGCCGATGGCACCATTGTCAGTCGCAAGCTCATTCAATCCAGTGGCCACAAGGCCTGGGACGAAGCCGTGCTCAAAGCCATTGACAAAACCGAAACCCTGCCGCGCGACACCGATGGTCGGGTGCAGCCGGTGATGGTGATCAGCTTTCGTCCCAAAGACTAGGATTTCGCTATGCACATGCCGCCATTGCGCCTGCCCCAAGGCTGCCGCTCTTTATGGAGCTGGGCACTGGCCTGCCTGAGCCTGATCGCGGCCGGGCCCAGCCTGGCCGAAGACGCTTGGCCCTCCAAGCCGCTGCGCATCATTGTGGGTTATGCCAGCGGGTCCTCTCCCGATGTGCAAGCGCGCATGTTGGCTGAGCCTTTGTCGCAAGCATTGGGCCAGGCCGTGGTGGTGGAAAACCGACCGGGCGCTGGCGGCAACATCGGCGCCGACGCAATCGCCAAAGCCCAAGACGGCCACACCATCGGCCTGATTGGCAACGGCCCCTTGACCAGCTCGCCATTTTTGTATGCCAAGCTGCCCTACAACCCCTTGACTGATTTCGCGCCGATAGCGCTGATTGGTTCTGCGCCTCTGGTGTGGGTCACAGCCAAAGCCCACAGCGAACGCCAATGGGCTGCCACCCTCAGCTATTTCCAAAGCCAGGGCGACAAACAAGCCTACGGCTCGGTGGGCGCAGGCTCAGGTGGTCACCTGGGCATGGAGCTGATCAAACAGGCTCTGAAAATCCAGCCCCTGCATGTGCCTTTCAATGGTGGACCCGCCGTCCTCAATGCCTTGCTGGGCGGACAGGTGCAGATGGCGTTGCTGCCCACCTCGACCGTCAACCCTTTGCTGCAAGCGGGCAAACTTGATGCCTTGGCCGTCAGCTCCGCCAAGCGCTCCCCTTTAGCCCCGACGCTGGCCTCCATGGAAGACATCGGCGCCAAAGGCGTGAACATCGAAGTGTGGAATGCGGTGATGGCGCCAGCCCACATGCCTGCAGCCCATCAGGTGCGCTTGAGCCAAGAACTGGAGAAAATTTTGACGGCGCGCGAGATGCGGCAAAAACTGTTTGTGCAAGGCTGGCGGGTAGACGATGTCAGCGCCAAAAGTTTGGCACGGCGCATGGCGCAAGACACGCGCAGCTACCGGGAACTGATTGAGCGCAATCACATCCAAATCGATTGAAAGCCTGACCGTTTGAATGTGATGCAGGCATGGCAGAATGGTTCTCAATTTCACCACCATGCTCACCCAAACCGCCATCCGCCATGCAACGCCCAGCACCGCTTCGTCCACTGAAAGCGCAGCCAGCACAGCGCCGACAACGGCGGGGCTTTCAAATCAGCCTGCTGGCGCAGATCGAGTGGCGCTTGTTCAAAAACCACCCGCGATTGCTTTGGGCGGCCCTGGTGGTGTTATTGATTCCGGCGCTGTATTTGCTGATTTACCTGTACAGCGTATGGGACCCCTCGGGTCGGGCCACGGCCTTGCCGGTAGGACTGGTGAATTTGGACCAAGGCTATACCTACCGCGACAAACAACTCAATATCGGCAATGAACTGATGGCCCGGCTGCATGCCCAACAGCAGTTTGGATTTCAGAGCCTGGACAGCGAGCAAGAAGCGCGGCACAAAGTGCGTTCAGGCCAGCTGGCTTTCACCCTGATCGTACCTGCCGACTTCAGCGCCAATGCGGTTCCGGGTCTGCGCGATGGACAAGGCCGGTTGGTGATCTACACCTCTGCGGGCAACAACTACCAAAACTCGGTGCTCGCTTCGCAGTTTGCGCGCGTGCTGGGCGAAGACGTCAACCGCACTTTGAACGAACAACGCTGGTCGTTGGTGCTCAGTGCGAGCGCGGGCTCTCAACACAGCGTGGACCGTCTGCGCGAAGGTTTGAGTCAACTCAACCAAGGCGCCAAAGATTTGACCCAAGGCGCAGCCCAAGCCGAAACCGCCGGCACCAGCATGCAACAAGGCGCAGTGCGACTGCAAAACAACGTGCAGCGCCTGGCCGATGGCGCGCGCCAACTGGGCACGGGCATTCGTGCCACCGAGGCCGGATTGCCACCGGTGGAAGATGTGCGCGGCCTGCGCATCGGCGCTGAAGCCTTGGCGGCAGGGCACCTGGAACTGAACAAGGGCTTGCAAGAACTGCGCTCGGCCAGCCAGAGCATGCTCAGCCGCGTCAACGCCTTCAAATCCGAAATCGGCACCAACCTGTTTGTGCCCGCCCCCTTGACCGATGGTTTGGAGCAGCTCAATCAGGGCGTCGAAATGCTGGACAAGGGCATGCAGCAAGCCCTTGAGGGCCAGGACAAGCTCAGCCAGGGCGCGACCGCATTGAGCAACAACATCCGAATGCTCACCTTCGGCGTTCGGGATCTTCGCCGCGGTATGCGCAGCATGAGCGGCACCTTGCCCGAAGACCAACAACTGGACCAATTGCGCTCTGGCGCCGCCGATTTGTCGCAAGGCGCTCAACAGCTCAATGACGGTTTGCACCGTCTCAGTCAGGGCGCACGTTACCTGTCCGCGGGCTTGGAATTGATGTCCAAAGAGGTCCCCCGCTCGGTGGGGGCGGTGGACGGCAGCGCGCAAGGCTTGGCGCATTCTGTCAACCCGGTACTGGAAGTCGAAGCGCCGGTGGCCAACCACGGCAGTGGGCTGGCGCCCAACATCATCGCCGCCGCCTTGTGGTTAGGGGCCGGGGTGGCGGCCTTTTTGATCCATGTGCGCGGGCTGCCCGGCGTGGCCCGACATTTTTCGCCACTGTCGCAAGTGCTCGGGAAATTGATGCTGCCCAGCGCCATGGCCTTGCTGCAAGCGGCCTTGGTGTTTGGCATCGCGCGCGATCTGTTGGGCATCAGCCTGGGCCACCCCGCAGCCATGGCCTTGACCTTGGCCAGTGCATCATTGGCCTTTGTGTTCATTGTGTTTGCCATGACGCGCGCGCTGGGCGATGCGGGTAAAGCACTGGCCATGCTGTTTTTGGCGATTCAAATTTCAGCTTCAGGCGGCTTTTTGCCTGTGGAACTGAGCGGCAGTCTGTACGCCCAAATCAGCCCCTGGTTGCCCATGACCTGGGTGGTCAAGGGTTTGAAAGCGTGCATGTTTGGCGCTTATGAAGACAACTGGCAAACGCCGTTGCTGATCACCACCCTGTGGGGCATGACCGCGCTGACCCTGACGTGTTGGGTAGGTCGCTGGCGCTTTACGCCTTCGCGCCGCATGCAACCGGCCATGGACCTCTGAAGGTCCCTGCCCGCAGGCTGACGTGCATCTCATACATACTGCGACCGACCTGCTTTTTGCAAAATGGCCTTCATGGCCAAGACCGCACTGGACAGGGTTCGGCCACTTCGGGTGATCAAGCCAAAGCCCTGCATTTGCAAGGGCAGCATGTCCGTCAAGCAGCGCACCCTTTGGCCCTCACAAGCCAGCGCCACTTCGTCCGTCAATACCGCCAACATCTCGGTCTGACTGAGCAAATGGCGCAGGGTGTCCAGATCCTGGGTCTCCACCAATTTGGGCGGTGGCAATAACTTTTGCTGGACAAACAAGGCGTCAAACTTGACCCGCAGCAAACTGCCTTGCGGTGGAACGATCCAAGACGCTTGGGTCAGCTCGGCCCAACTCACTTTTTGACGACGTTGCCAAGGATGGGCACGGCGTGCCACGACCTGCACCGCTTGCTCCTGCACCAATGCTTCATAGTGCAGCTGCTGTAGCTGCATGCCACTGGCCATGCGCCCGACCACGATGTCCAACTCATCGCGTTGCAGTTTGGCCAACAAGGCCGGGCTCGAATCCACGCTGAGGTTGATGCTGGCCTGGGCAAATTGGGATTGAAATTCGACGATGGCACGAGGCACCATGGACAGCGCGGGCGCTTTGATGGAGCCCATCGCGATCTGGCTGTCAGCCTGCCCCCGCAGGCTCGCCAGCTCTTCATCCACTTGGTTGAGCGCACTGAGCACATGGCGCGCATGCCGAATCACCAAGGCCCCGCCCGCGGTGGCTTCGACGCCACGGGGAAAGCGTTGAAACAAGGGCATGGCGCATAAGGCCTCCAGCTCAGCGAGCATTTTGGAGGCCGCAGGCTGGGTCATGCCCAAGGCATCCGCAGCGCGTTGCAAGCTGGCGTGGTCGTCCATGGCCACCACCAAGGCCAGGGACCTGAGTTTGAGACGGTGGCGTAAAAACCAATGGGAAGGCGAATACAGCATAGGACTCCTGATCAACGCTGACATATCAATTTTGACATGTCTGTCGGGTGTTTTTTCATTGGCTATTCGACCGACCTGTGCCTACCATGGCCGCATCGTCATCGACATCCCGGCTTTCACCCATGTCTCAACCTGCCCGCGCCCAACCCAATGTGCTGTTCATTTCGGTCGACCAATGGCCGGCTCACTTGCTCGGCTGCGCCGGGCATCCAGTGATCCAAACGCCCACTCTCGACCACTTGGCGCGATTGGGGACGCGTTACACCCGCGCCTATGCCGAGTCGCCCATTTGCATTCCGTCGCGCCGCTCCATGATGACCGGGCTGTCGCCCAAAGGCCATGGCGACCGCAGCTTCAACCCCACGCTGCGCATGCCGCCAGTGCCCTCGTTGGCGCAGTCTTTCCGTGACGCGGGCTACCAAGCCTATGCCGTTGGCAAATTGCACGTTTACCCACCACGGGATCGAATAGGCTTTGACGATGTACTGCTGGCCGAAGAAGGACGCCCCAAGCTGGGTGCCATCGACGACTACGAGATGTACCTGGCCACGCAAGGGCACGCGGGGGAGCAGTTCATGCACGGCATGAACAACAACGACTACCCCCACCGCCCCTGGCATTTGGACGAGGCCCATCACGTCACCAACTGGATCACCCGCGAAGCGGCCAAAACCATCAAGCGCCGTGATCCCACACGGCCCGGCTTTTGGCATGTGTCCTACACGCACCCGCACCCGCCGCTGGCACCGCTGCAATGCTATTTGGACATGTACCGGGATGTCAGCATCGACCTGCCCTGGCATGCCGAATGGGAAAAGACCGCGCACATCACGGCGCTGGACGCGGTGCGCGCCTACTGGCCCGTCTCGGCCAACCCCGACACCCACAAACAGTTGCGCCAAGCCTTTTACGCTTTGTGCACCCACATCGATCATCAATTGCGTATTTTGTGGGGCACTTTGCGCGAAGAGGACCTGCTCGACAACACCGTGATCTTGTTCACCGCCGACCACGGCGACATGCTGGGCAATTTTGGCTTGTGGGCCAAGCGCATGTTTTACGAAGGCTCCAGTGCGCTGCCCATGATTTTGATCGACACCGCACATGGCCAGCGCGTGCCCGCCAACCACGTTGACAACCGGCTGGTGGGCTTGCAAGACATCATGCCCACGCTGCTGGACATGGCGGGCATTGCCATTCCGTCCAGCGTGGAAGGCTTGTCCATGGTGGGCGCGCGCACACGCCCGTTTTTGTATGGCGAATGCCGCGAAGATGCGGGCGCTACGCGCATGGTGCACGACGGACAACACAAGCTGATCTGGTACCCCGCAGGCAACGTGGTGCAATTGTTTGACCTGGCACGTGACCCGCAAGAACGGGTCGATTGCGCCGACCATGCCGACTACCAAGCTGTTCGCCAACAACTGCAAACGCATTTGATCGGCCAACTGTATGGCGATGATCTGAACTGGGTCCACGAAGGCCAGCTGCGCGGCTTTGCGCCGCCCACCGCCCCCTTCAAGGCCGATCGCGGCATGTCCGGCCAACGCGGTTTGCATTTTCCCACGCCCCCACTGGACCCCCTGGGTCAGCAAGTGGGTTCACCTTGATGTTGCTGACTGGAACTCACATGAAAAAACTCCTCACCTGGGTCGCCACGGGGCTTGCCTTTTCGCTCAGTGTCGCCACACCCGTGCAAGCGCAAAAGTTCCCCGACAAAGCCATCAAATGGGTGGTCCCCTTCCCCGCAGGGGGCAATACCGACCGTGTGGCACGCCTGTATGCCCTCAAACTGTCAGAGGCCCTGGGTCAATCGGTGGTGGTCGACAACAAAGCCGGTGCCACCGGCAGCATTGGCTTGCAAGCCGTGGCCAAATCGCCTGCGGATGGCTACAACCTGGTGATTGGCGACCTCAGCAGCCTGATTGTGAACAAACACGCCAATCCGAAATTGCCGTTTGACCCCTTCACCGACTTCACCCCCGTGGCCAAGCTGGCCGAGGTGTCCATCGTCATCACCGGCCGGGCCGACCTGCCCGCCAACAACTTGGCCGAGTTCTTGGCGCTGGCCAAAACACAACCCGGCAAATTCACCTATGCCACCAGTGGCGTGGGCAGCATCGGCCACCTGTCCTTTGAATTGATCAAGTCCCTGGCCGATGTGGATGTGCGCCACGTGGCCTACAAAGGCGGCGGCCCCGCAGTCACCGACTTGATTGGTGGCCACGTGGATCTGGTGGTCGATGGCGCCGCCTTGCCGTTTGTGCTCGACGGCAAAATCAAAGCCCTGGCCACCACCGGCCCACGTTTGAGCGTTTTGCCCAAGGTACCCAGCGTGGCGGAGTCTGGCTTGAAAGGTTATTCGGTGACCAACTGGTGGTGCTTGTTGGCCCCGGTGGGCACGTCCCCGGCCATCGTCAAGGCCCTGAACGACGAAGTTCAGAAAATAGCCAACTCGGCCGAGGTCAAATCCAATTTTGAAAAAGCGGGCATCTTGGCCGCCACGAACACGCCCGCCGAGATGGCCAAACTGATGCGCGATGACTACGACAAAATGGGTGGAATCATCAAAAAGTCCAAAATTGAGTTTTGATGTTGAAGTGATTCAAATTTTTATTATTAACGATTAAAATAATGAAAATCTCACTTGAGGACCCCCATGCATCATTTTAAATTTGCTTCAACTTTGGCTATCGGCGTGGTTTTGCTGGCCTGCGGCGGTGGCGGTGGTTCAATCACATCGCCCACATCGGTTGTGATTACGGGCAGTGCCGGTTCAGGGGCTTCCATTGCGGGCGGCGCCGTGGAAGCCAAATGTGCGACGGGCACCGGTACGGCGACCACTGCAGCAGATGGCACCTATTCCCTCTCCATCAGTAGCGCCGTCGCACCGTGTGTGCTGAGGATCACTTCGGCTGACAGCAAATTCGTTTTTCACTCCTCAGTTGACACTTTTTCCGCGAACGCAGCCAAAGCCAACATCTCGCCTCTGACTGAGATGGTGGTTGCCAATGCATTAGGCACGGTTCCTTCGGCTGCATTTGCCACAGGCGTCTCAACCACAGTCGGCAGTAAATTGACCAGTGCCAACCTGGACAGTGCAGTTGTGGCCATTCAGCAGGCATTGCCTGCATTGGGTGTGAGTCTGGGCAGCATCAACCCCTTGAAAGACACATTGTTGACCGACAGCGGCTCTGGCGGTAACGCGCAAGATCGCGCCATTGACAGCTTGATGATCGGCCTGGCCTCTTCCAACAAAACGGTGGCCGACCTGACAACACTCATGAGCACCTCCGCCAGTGCCACGGCCGCCACACAGGCCTTCACGAGTTTTGCCACGGCCAACCAAATCGCCTCGTCCACCCTGACCGGCTGCCCCTTTGCGCGCAGCGGCAAGTTTTTGATGGCGGGTCCGGCTGACCGTTATTTCACCATGATCAATGTGGACTTCAGCAACAACACCGGCTCTTTTAAACGTTTGGATCCCACGATTTCAGACTCTGCGCGTTCCTCGCAAAGCATCACCATCAGCCAGCCTGACGCCACCAATACCCCCTGCTTGTTCAAGTTCACACCCAATGGCGGATCAGCAGCCTGGGTGATGGTGACGTCATCCGGTGTCGGTGTTTTCAGCAAAACTGCAGTGCCCACTTTTCCAACCAATACCTTCACCGGTCCTATGACCGGTGCTGCAGGTACAGGTGGCTCGGCCAATTTTTTAGGCCTTGCCCTGCCAGTTCAAACCGTGGTTCTCGGTCAATTTGACGGCCGATACAGCGGCATTTCTATCTATAAAACAGCGCAAGATGCTTTCTACAAAGTAGGATTTGGAAAAACACAGGCCAGCGGTACGAGCTTGACCGGGTACAACTGCTCACCCTCTACAGGCACCTGCACTCAGGACAGCTCCGAGACGGTCACAGCCAATGATGACGACTACAGCTTCTACAACATTTACACGAGTCGTTCCACGCCCAACTCTCCGTACTTCACCAAATCTGCCATCTACAGAACTGCGCAGGGCGACAAAATTGTCGTCAGCTTGACTTATGGTCCCGATGTTGACAGTGCACTGACTGTGGCCACCAATCGGCAAACCGACATGCCAGCCCCCATCGCCAATACCTCCAACAACAACTACACCTGGTTGGTCTTGAATGGCACGGGCAGCTATGCGGGCACGCTTTTTCAAAAGAGCTTCGCGCAAACTTTTGCGATCAACAGCGTGACGGGCAATTCAGTTTCGAGAACCGACACTGCCACCAACGATCAGCACACCTTCACCATCAATTCGCCAGCACAAGGCATGTACAAAATGTCCGCAGGCTCCAACGGTGGCTCTCCGGCCCTGATTGGGATCACGATCGCGGGACTGACTGTCTTCGCATCTTCGAATACCACCTCGACCAACGCATCTGACCATGTTTTTGGATTTGGCGCTCGATACTGAATATGCTATGCGGGCGCCAGGTAGCGCGTCACAGCTGCCCCGCCCGCCATGGCCATCAGTCCCAGTGCAATCAAACTGCCAAATCGCTTGCCACCGCTGACGAAAGCCAAGGCCGTCTTGGCCAGCGCGCTGGCAGCCAAAACAGCCACCACACTCCAACCTGATACGGCCTTCGACGCGCCACTGCCCAGGCTCATTTGCGCCACACTGGCTGCAGCCGCGTGAACTTCGGCTAGCGCCACCACCACAGCCGTGACCAGCACAGCGGCATCGCCCCAAAGCGCTTGCAAACCGGCAGACAGCAACGACACCCCACCCATGACCAGCGCCAGCACCAATGCGTGACTGAGTTTGAAAGCACTGCGGGTCAACTGAATGGACGCGGCTAATGGGGGAACACCTTTGCGCAAACAGCCCATCACCACCAGCAACAAACCCAAACAGGCCGCCCCCATGGGCCAGGCCACAGCGCTTAGCAAGCCTGGCGATACCGCATTGACAACGCCCATCATCAACAGCAGTGAAGCCAAATTGGACAGCAGCGCGGCAGCGCTGGCGCTGTAGGTCAGACGGGCATCTTCCCGCACGCTGTGGCCCAAATGGACCAGCGCGGCTGTTGACGATACAAAACCCGAAAAAAATCCCGCCACCGGCAAGCCCCAGCGTACGCCCAACAAGCGCTGCGCCAAGTGCCCCAGCATGCCCACAGCCATCACCAACACCACAATGCGCCCTAAGGTGGTGGGGCGCAGCACCTGCCAAGGGTCTAGCGCCTGTTCAGGCAGCAGCGGCATGACCACCAGCGCCGCCACCGCCAGCACCAAGGCGTCTTGCAACTCTTGCGGGGTGATCCACTCGCGGGTGAAGCGGTGGCTGATTTGTTTGAATTCCAGCAGGCTGGCCCCCAGCACCGCAAGCCCCACGGCCATGGCGGCATCCAAGTGCACCAAGGCCGACAGCATCAGGCTGAGCAGCACCGCCATTTCACCCGTCAAGCCAGGGTCTTGCAGGGCGGTGTTGCGGTAGCCGCTGATCACCAAGGCGCCCACCGCTAAAACCGTGGCCACAAAGGGCCATGGCCCCAAGCCCCAGGCCACGTAACCCAAGATTGAGGCCAAGGCATGGGTGCGCAGGC
>CANGEE010000075.1 GCA_947452635.1 Comamonadaceae bacterium
GAAGACAAGATCCGCAAGATCATGAAGATCGCCAAAGAGCCGATCTCCATGGAAACGCCGATCGGTGACGATGACGACAGCCACTTGGGTGACTTCATTGAAGACGGTGCCAACACCGCGCCCATCGAAGCGGCGATGCAAGCCGGTCTGCGCGATGTGGTCAAAGACATTTTGGACAGCCTGACGCCACGCGAAGCCAAAGTGCTGCGCATGCGCTTCGGCATTGAAATGTCGACCGACCACACGCTCGAAGAGGTAGGCAAGCAGTTCGATGTGACGCGCGAGCGCATCCGCCAGATCGAAGCCAAGGCGCTGCGCAAACTCAAGCACCCCAGCCGCAGTGACAAACTGCGCAGCTTCATCGACACGATGTAACACCCATCTCACACCATGACCACCAACCTCCCCGCCGAAAGGCCGGGAGGTTTTTTCATTTCAAGACTCAGAAAGTAACAAATCCAAACAAAAAATCAAATCGGCCACGTTAATTCAACAGGAGTATTTAAGTATAATAAAGATTTACTATTTTAATTTAAAGAGTAATATGAGTAAAATATCAATTTGGCTCATGGGCATCGCGGCTTGGTTGCTTTTGGCCTTTGTCTGTGTGTCCTATCACACCAAGTTTTCTGAAATTACCCAACCTGAAACCGAGGCCGTCGCTGCACCGACGCCTCCCCAACCCCTGACGTTCAGCAAGATGGATGGCCAATGGTGGTTGAGTGGCGCCGTGCCCAGCGCAGCCGCCAAAGCCGCTTTGATGGCACAAAGCCGATCGAAGCTGGGTGACGAAGTCCTCAACGATCAATTGCAAATTGATCCCGGTGCGCCTACTGTGCCCATCGAATTCCCACCGGACTTGCGGGGTTTGCGGGAGCCCATGGCGCAATGGGATGGGCACAAACTGTCTTTGCGAGGATTGGCCGACCAAGAGGACACATTGCAAAGCATTCGAGATGCACTGCCAACAACCTTCAAAACCCAGCTGCAAGATGACTTGCAAGTCGATGCCAACCTGCAAGCGCGCGTTCAACAAAAAATCCGCGGCCAACTTGAAATACCACTTCAGTTCGAACCATCCAGCCACAAGTTGACGGCCGAAAGTCAGCAAAGATTGAATGACATTGCCACCCAGCTTGCCCAAGTGCCTGACGCCACGATCACCATCGGGGGTCACACCGATAACGATGGCCAAGACAAAGCCAACATGAAACTCAGCCAGGCCCGTGCGGACAGTGTGCGGCGTCATTTGATTTTATTGGGTTTACCGGCGGCACAACTGCGCACCAAGGCCTTCGGTGCCAGTCAACCCATTGCCGATAACAAAACGTCCGCTGGGCGCGCACGTAACCGCCGCATCGAATTCACCATCCAATAAGTCAGGAACTTGCCATGCAACCGATTGTTTTTCAAATCATCCCTTGCCTGCTGATCGCGAGCCTGATTGGCTATGTGTTGGCTAATTTGCTGCACCGCGACAGTTTGCGGCAATTGCGCGACGAGATTCACATTCAGAATTCACACAAAAACAAACTGGAATCTGAGTTGACCCAGCTGCGCAGCGATCTGAGTCGCGGTCAGCAAGAATACGAGCACAGTCAACTGGAATCGTTGACCCTCAAAGATCAGTTGTTGACGCATCAAAACCAGGCATCCGTTCAGCAGGACATGATCTCGCAATTCAAGGAACAGCTGGCCAGCAAGGACACGGCTTTGCAGGCCCTCACGTCCGAATGTGATTCGAGCCGACAGACCCGTCAAAATTTGCAGGCTGAATTCAGCCAATCTCAGCAGCGCCTGACTGCGAAACAGCAAGAAATTGAACAATGGATTGAACGTCACCGCCAAACACAAGCCGAGTTGACCCAAAGTCAGCAGGCGGCAGCACAGTTGCGTGTGACGATTGAAAAAGAATTCAAGGCGCCACTCGATCAAATGGCAGCCCAACTCCAAGTCGCACGCCAGGAACAAGAAAAGGCGCATGCCCACTTGCAGGCTGAACATCAGCGCAGTTTTCAGAAAATGCAGGAAGCCCACGCTGAAGCCTTGAAGCATGAACAACTCAAAGCGCAATCCGACCTCAGCAGCCTGCAAGCGCAATTTGCGCGTTATCAACACGAGCAACAAAGTCAGCACAAAGCCCGGTTGGCTCAATTGCACGAATTAGAGCAACAATTGGAAGTCAAGGACAAAACCCTGGTCGCTGCGCAGCAAGCCCATATCCAGTCTTTGAATCAACTGAAACAACAACACACCCAAGTCTTGCAACAGCAGATGCAAAAGTACGAGGTCACCGTTGATCAACTTCAAAAACAGATTCAAGACCAAACGTCCAAGCTGCAAAACGAGCAAGCCAAATCACAAACGATGGTGCAGCAATTGCAGGACAGTCAAAGCAAACAACACAGCCTGATGGCACGGGTTCAGGAATTGGGGCAGCGCATGTCCGGCCTGGCCGCTGAACATGAACATACCCAAAACCTGTTCAACGCCTTGAAAACAGTGATGAAATGAGTTGTCCGCCGTTCAACGGCTTTGGACCTTTGCCCCGTAAGGACAGTAATTGGGGCGTGGCCCCACTTGAGGATGCAAACGGCAGGTGTTGGGCCGCTGGCCATACACGGTGCAGCGGCGCGTCTTGGCGTCGAGCAAATGACAATCACCACTGGCGCGGCGGGCCAAACTGAAGATGCTGTTTTTAAAATTGAAGTGATCGATCAAACCAGCTTTGGACAAGCGCTTGGCGATGTGCTTGGGGTCCTCGTTGTCGGCCTCAAAGGGGTCCACCATGCCCAGTCGAACCAGGTCTACCATTTTGACCTCCACCGGCATGGTGCAGCAATTGGCGGCGCAGCTGTCACACAAACCGTTTTTGTACCGGGTCCAGGTCTCTGATCGATCGACGTCAACGACTGCAATGGGGGATCTCATGAGGGGATTATCCCCGCATGAGAGGCCTGAGCCTTTTACTGATGCACTGGAGCGCTGGCCGCAAGCATCAAGCCCGCTTGGACACCAGCGTCAAGATGTCGTAGCTGGCCACCATCTCGCCGTCTTGGTTGGTGACTTCCACGTCCCAGGCCACCACGCCTTGGCCTTGGCCGTTGGCGTCTTTTTTGTGGCGGTCAATTTTGCGTTGACAGGTCAGGCGCACTTGGATGCTGTCGCCAATGCCCACCGGCTTGACAAAGCGCAGCGTGTCCAAACCGTAGTTGGCCAACACCGGGCCGGGTTCGGGGACGACAAACAAACCGGCCGCGTCGGAGAGCACCAAGTAACCGTGCGCAATCCGTTTGCCAAACGGTGAGGCCTTGGCGGCGGCGTCGTCAAAGTGCATATAGAACATGTCACCCGTCAGATTGCCAAAGGCGTGCACATCGGCGTCGGTGATTTGACGGGTCGGCGTGAGCAGCGACTCGCCAATCTGCAACTCTTCAAAGTAGCGACGGAAGGGGTGGGTACCGGTCTCGATCACCTGGGCGCCGCGCACATGCTCGCGCGTGATGGCGGCGAGCATGGTGGGCGAGCCTTGTACTGCTGCACGTTGCAGCAGGTGCTTGACGGCGCGCAGGCCGCCCAACTCTTCGCCGCCACCGGCGCGGCCCGGGCCGCCATGTTTGAGCATGGGCAAGGGCGAGCCGTGCCCGGTGGATTCGCCCGCCGACTCACGGTCCAGCACATGCAAACGGCCATGGTAGGCGGCGACCATAGGCACCACCTGCGCGGCCACCGCCGGGGTTTTGGTGACCAAGGAGCCGACCAGGCTGCCCTTGCCGCGCTGGGCCAGCGCCAGCGCTTCGTCCAGGTTGTCGTAGGGCATCAAGGTGCTGACGGGGCCAAAGGCTTCCACGTCGTGCACGCTATCGGTACTCAAAGGCTGGTTGCACAGCAGCAAGGTGGGCTGGAAGAACGCACCTTGTGCCGTACCCTCGCCCACCGGCGCAAAGTCAGCGCTGCCGCCAAACACCAACTCGGCGCTTTGGCGCAGCAGGGCCACGCGCTCGGCCACGTCCGCTTGTTGCGACTTGGAGGCCAAAGCACCCATCTTCACACCCTCGACCGACGGATCGCCCACCACCACTTTGGCTAGGCGGGCTTTGATTTTTTCGGCTACCGCATCCAGGTGCTGACGCGGCACGATGGCGCGGCGAATCGCGGTGCATTTTTGCCCGGCTTTCACCGTCATCTCACGCACCACTTCTTTGACAAACAAATCAAACTCTTCGTCGTCCGGCGTCACGTCGGGCGCCAAAATCGCGCAGTTGAGCGAGTCGGCTTCGGCGTTGAACGGAATGCTGTTTTTCACCAAATTGGCGTTGACCCGCAGCTTGGCGGCGGTGTCGGCCGAGCCGGTGAAGGTCACCACATCGGTCACTTCCAAACGGTCCAGCAAGTCCCCCGTGCCGCCGACGATCAGTTGCAACGCGCCCTTGGGCAAAATGCCCGACGCGTCCATCATGCGCACCAGCGCCTCGGTGAGGTAGCTGGTGGAAGTGGCGGGCTTGCCAATGCAGGGCATGCCGGCCAAAAAGGTGGGCGCGAACTTTTCAAGCAGGCCCCAAACAGGAAAGTTGAAGGCGTTGATGTGCACCGCCACACCCCGGCGCGGCACCAAAATGTGGGTGCCCGCAAAGGTGTTTTTCTTGCCCAGTTGCGACACCGGGCCTTCGTGGATCAGGTTGCCACTGGGCAACTCGCTGGTCGCCATGCCGGCGTAGGCAAACAGGGTGCCAGTGCCGCCTTCAATGTCCACCCAGCTGTCCATGCGGGTCGCGCCGGTGTGGGCCGAGATGGCGTACAGCTCTTCTTTGCGCTCACCCAGGTATTTGGCCAGGGCCTTGAGCGCGTTGGCGCGCTGCTGAAAATCCATCGCCAACATGCCGCTCAAGCCGGTGCCGCGGGCAAAGTGCAGGGCCTCGGCAAAGTCCAGGCTGTCCGCGTGGGCGTGGGCCACCACGCTGCCGTTGATGGCGCTGTGCAAAGGCGCTGCAGCTTGCGCGCCGATCCAGCGGCCGCCGATGAAGCTTTGAAGTGTTTGTGTCATGTTGAGTGGGACTGTAAAAATAGAGCAACAAGGTACTCGGAATCATTAACCGACCGAGTAGACTGGAAATATTATGCATGTTTCCAGTGAAACTGCCCATGCCCACATGGTTGATAAGACCTGTTTTTTGCAAATTTAAGGGTATACCCTTAAATTCCAGATCATGGCTTGAAGAGCACGGATGTCGACACATTCAGCGCCAAAGTGCCACAATCTGCGCAGCATGAACACGCCGCCTTACCCCCTTGCGATGCCCAAGTGCCACTGGCTCTCGCCCATCGGCTGGCTGCTGGCCAGCCTCGGCGTGAGTGGGGGGTGTGCGGCCGCATCCGACCCCGTGCCCCAAGACAGCTGGCGCATCATGACCGAGCGCAACCTGGGTAACTGCATCGCCTGCCATGCCCTGCCAGGTCAAACGGGCGTGCGCAGCACTTTGGGGCCTTCGCTGCAGGGTGTGGGCGCACGCTACAGCGCCGCGCAACTGCAGCAATGGGTGGTCGATGCCCGGCAAATCAAAGCGAACACCTTGATGCCGCCTTTTGGCACAGCCAGCGGCTTGAACAGGGTCGCCAGCACCCAAGCCTTGCTGACCCCCGAGCAGATCACGCAGGTGGTCTCCAGCCTGAGCCAATGGCGTTGAGCATGAAAACTCTCAGCACCTCCCCTGCCCTAATGCGCAAGCCTGCACTGGACCGGCGAGATTGCTTGCGGCTGGCAGCAACCTCACTGGTGGCGTCGTCTGCCTGGGCCCAAGACGGCGCTGCCCCCGAAAGCGCCTTGGCCCAATCGCTCAGGCAAAAAAACTGGTCGGGCGAGGGCATTGCGCTGGGCTTGCCCGCCTTGGCCGATACCGGCAACGCCGTGCCTTTGGAGACGCGCATTCAAGCGCCGCAGGGCTTGAAGCTGTCCAAGCTGGAGATCATCCTGCCGGAAAACCCCAACCCCGTCGCGCTGACCTTGCAGTGGCCTGTGCCCACCGAGCGCTTTGTCTTGAGCACGCGTCTGCGTTTGGCGGCCTCGCAAGCGGTGTGGGTGGTGGTCAGCTACAGCGATGGCAGCCAGCGCGCGCGCAGCGCGGCCACGGTGATCACTTCCACCGCTTGTTTGGACGGGACTTGAAGCATGGCCGCACCGGTTTTATCGCGTTTGAGTTTCAGCGGAGAGATACGAGCCGGCCGCACGGTGGAGGCGCGCTGGATTTGCAACCACCCGATGGAAACCGGCTTTCGCGTGGACGACGCGGGCCAGCGCATTGCGCGCCACCTCATCACCCAGGTGCAATGCCGCCTCAACGGCGAGTTGATTTTGCAAGCCACGCCCGGCACCGGTTGGTCGTCTCCCGCTTACCTGGCTTTCTCGCTGGTCGTGCCCGCGAAAGGCGGCACGGTGGTCGTCAACTGGCTGGACGACCAAGGCGCGCAAGGCCAGGTGGCGCAACGCTTGGTGCTGTTGCCATGAAATGCATGCATTGGGGTGTCTGGCTGTGCACCTGGGCGCTGGCGCTGCTGGCCGCCGCACAAGACGCAACGCCCACACCCAGCCCACAGTCCTTGCAGCAGGCCGCGTCTTGGCCCACCACCGCCTCGCACAGCGGCCTGGCCTTTTTACCGCCCGGCCTCAAGGCCTTGAACAACGACGCCAGCAGCAACCCTGTCAGCTTGTGGCTGGACCGGGGCGCACTGGCATGGAACGATGCCACGAGCGGCCCCAGTTGCACCAGCTGTCACGGCCAAGTGGCATCGCTGCGCTCGGCCGTGGTGACCTTTCCGCGCTTGGCGGCGGACGGCCAAGGCTTGCTCAATTTGGAAGACCAAATCCAAGCCTGCCGCGCGCGCAACGGCAAGGCCACCCGCAAGGATGGTGCAGAGAACGATGAGGTGCTGGCCCTGAGTGCCTTGCTGCACCAAGCCGCCCAGGGCTTAGTTTGGGACGTGAAAGCGCCGACCGCCAAGGCGGCTGAAACCGCCGCTTGGCAGGCGCACCTGCAGCGAGGCGCCAGCCTGTATGTGCAGCGCATCGGGCGCATGAACCTGGCTTGCCTGCATTGCCATGACCAAAACATTGGCAAACAACTGCGCGCTGACGTCATCAGCCCGGGGCACCCCACCGGCTTTCCGGTGTACCGCATGAGCTGGCAAGGCTTAGGCTCGGTCGAGCGGCGCTTACGGGCTTGCTTTTCTGGGGTGCAAGCGCAGATGCCGCCACCTGGGGACCCGGTGCTGCGCGACTTGGAGCTGTACATGAAAGTGCGCGCCAGCGGCATGCCGCTGGAAGGCCCTTCGATCAGGCGTTAAATCAAGCCGGGGCGCTGGCGCAGAAACTGGCCAGCGCCTTTCACGTTCTTACACAAAAGTAAAGCCGTGGTTCTTCAGCGGCAAATGCCGCACCGGCTGGCCGGTGGCGGCAAAAATCGCGTTCAACACCGCAGGCGCGACCACGCTGATGGTCGGCTCGCCCACCCCGCCCCAAAAGTCGTAGCTGGGGATGACCACCGATTCGACCTTGGGCATTTGCGGCAAGCGCACGAGCTGGTAGGTGTCGAAGTTCTTTTGCGCAATGCGGCCGTTCTCCACCGTGCATTCGCCGTAGAACACGGCGCTCAAACCAAAGGCCACCGAGCCCTCGATTTGCGCGGCGATTTGCCCGGGATTGACCGCATGGCCGCAGTTGGTGACCAAGACCATGCGGTGCACTTTGAGTTCTTTGTTCTTGCCCACCGACACCTCGGCCACGGCGGCTGAGTAACCCGCATAGCCCATGAAGTGGGCCATGCCGCGGTGCCTGCCCGCAGGCAGGGGCTGGCCCCATTGGCCTTTCTCGGCCGCCGTGTTCAACACCTCCAAATGCTTGGGGTGGTTTTGCATCAACGCACGGCGAAACGCCAAAGAGTCCTGACCCGCCGCACGCGCCACCTCTTCCATAAAACACTCGAGGTAGATGGCATTTTGGTTGGTGTTGACACCGCGCCAAGGACCGACCGGCACATGCGAGTTGCGAATCGCGTACTCGGTCAGCAGGTTGGGAATGGTGTAGCCCATTTGGGCGTCGCCCGGCTCTTTCCAAAAGCCTTGCAACTGCCGCTCGTCCTTGCCGTCTTTGATGGCCGAAGGATTGACCCAGGCGTTGATCGACTGGCCCGAGACCCTGATGTGCAAACCGGTGAGCTGGCCTTTGTCGTCCAAACCGGCCGCCATTTGGCACTGCGACAGCGGGCGGTAAAAGTCGTGTGTCTGGTCTTCTTCGCGGCTCCAGATCAGCTTGACAGGCGTGCCCGGAAACTGCTTGGCAATCGCCACCGCTTGCGCCACATAGTCTTGCTGACCGCCGCGTCGGCCAAAGGCACCGCCCAAGTCGGTGATGTAGACCTCGCATTTTTCGAGTGGCAAGCCAGACGACTCGGACAACACCGCCAGGGAGGCCTCGGCGTTTTGGCTGGGTACCCAGACCTCGGCTTTGTCGGCGGTGATCAAGGCGGTGCAGTTGTTGGGCTCAAGCGGCGAGTGGGCCAGAAAAGGCGTGCTGTACAGCGCCTCGACCTTTTTGGCCGAGGCGGCAATCGCTTTGAGGGCGTCGCCCTCTTTGCGCCCGGCGTAGTCACCCGGCGCGGTCAAGCCTTCTTTCAGATGCGCGGCAATGGTGGCGCTGTTGGCCTTGGCGTGGGGGCCTTCGTCCCAGACGATGGGCAATTGCGACAGTGCGTTTTTGGCACGCCACCAGGTGTCGGCCACCACCGCCACGGTGGACGCATCCACCCGCACCACGCGTTTCACGCCGCGCAGGCCTTTGACCTTGCTGTCGTCAAAACTGACCATCTTGCCGCCAAACACCGGGCAGTCCATCAGGGCCGCGCACAGCATGCCGTCCAGCTTCACATCCACCCCATAGACCTTGGAGCCGTTGAGCTTGGGCGCGGTGTCCAAGCGCTTGAGTGGTTTGCCTGCCACCTTCCAGCTGCGCGGGTCTTTCAGCACAATGTTCTTGGCGTCCGGCACTGGCAGCTTGGCGGCAGCGGCGGCCACTTTGCCGTAACTGGTTTTACGGCCTGAGGCGGCGTGGGTGATGATGCTGTCCGCCACCGACAATTCGGCCACCGGCACCGACCACTCGTTGGCCGCTGCCTGCATGAGCATGGTGCGCGCCACTGCGCCGCCGCGTCGCACATAGTCGTGCGAGGTGCGAATGCCGCGACTGCCGCCCGTGCCCATCTCACCCCAGGCGCGTTTGCGCTTCAAATTTTGACCGGCCGTGGGCGACTCGGTGGTGACCTTGTTCCAGTCGCACTCCAACTCTTCGGCCACCAACTGGGCCAAGCCGGTGCGGGTGCCCTGCCCCATCTCGGAGCGGACGATGCGGATCACGCAGGTGTCGTCGGGCTTGATCACCACCCACACACCCACTTCGGCAGCGCCTGCAGCCAGCGTTTGCGCCTCGGCGCCGCTGGGCGCAAGCAGGTTGATGCCCAGCGCCAGACCACCACCGGCCAGGGCCGAGGTGCCGACCATAAAGGTGCGGCGGGACAGAGCAGGCACAGTCACAGCGGGCAAAGACAAGTCCATGGATTTGGTGTTGTTCATGGGTGTCTCCTTAAGCCGTGATGTGTTGAACCAGGGCGCTGACATCACCGGCGTCCGCCACCTGGGTGCCTGCGGCCACATGGATGGCGATGCGGATGCGCTGGTAGGTGCCGCAGCGGCAGATGTTGGACATGGCCTCGTCAATGTCCTTGTCGGTGGGCTTGGGTTTGCGCTTGAGCAAGGCCGAAGCCGCCATGATCTGGCCCGACTGGCAGTAACCGCACTGCGGCACGTCCACATCGGCCCAGGCTTTTTGGATCGGGTGCGAACTGTTGGCCGACAGGCCCTCAATGGTGGTGATTTTTTGCCCAGCCACCGCCGAGCCGGGCACCGAGCAAGAACGCACGGGCGAGCCGTTCAGATGGACCGTGCAAGCCCCGCACTGGGCAATGCCGCAACCGTATTTGGTGCCGGTCATGCCCAGCACCTCGCGCAAGACCCACAGCAGAGGCATCTCGGGTTCGGCATCGACCGACTGGACTTTGCCATTCACATTCAGTTTGTACATGGAGACTCCGGGTTTAAAGAGAACAGCTCAAACTCAGCATTGAACCCCAAGTCAAGCCGCTTGGACAGAGGCTTTTCCCTTGTCTGAACCCTGAAGTCAGGGGAATACTTCGGTATCCACCTCGCTGTTGGCCTGCGCGTTGTAACGGCTGCCGCTGACGGTGCGCTGGTTGATCAGGTCTTCCAGTGCGGCCAGGGTTTCAGGGCTGAGCGTGATTTGATCTGCGGCCAAGTCGTCGCGCAAATGCGCCACGCTGGTGGTGCCGGGGATGGGAATGATGTGCGGTGCTTTGTGCAACAGCCAGGCAATGGCCAGTTGCGCGGGGGTGCAGCCGACTTGATCGGCCAAGGCTTGGTAAGGGGCCAGCAGGCGGTGGTTGCGCGCCGCGTGCTCGGGGGCAAAGCGCGGCATGCTGCGGCGAATGTCTTTGGCGTCCAGCTGGGCCAGCTCAATGGGGGCGCCACACAAAAACCCGCGCGCCACCGGGCTGAAGGCGACAAAGGCCGCGCCGATGTCTTGGCAGGCTTGCAGCACGGCGATTTCGGGGTTGCGGGTCCACAGCGAGTATTCGGTTTGCACCGCCGCAATCGGGTGCTCAGCATGGGCTTTGCGCAAGGTGGTGGCCGAGACCTCGGACAAGCCGATGCTGCGGATCTTGCCTTGGCGCACCAAGTCGCCCATCGCGCCGACGCTTTCTTCGATCGGCACTTTTTTGTCCCAACGGTGCAAATAGTAAAGATCGATCACCTCGGTTTGCAAACGGCGCAAAGCGTCTTCGCAGGTTTTTTGGATCGTCGCGGGGCGACCGTCGATCACGCGCACCAGTTTGCCGTCGCCATTCAGGTCCACCCCTTGCATGCCGCATTTGCTGGCCAGGGTGAACTCATGGCGGCGGGACTTGAGCACTTTGCCCACCAGGGTTTCGTTGGCACCAAAACCATACAGGGCGGCGGTGTCGAACAGCGTCACCCCCGCGTCCAGCGCGGCGAGCAAGACTTTTTCGCCCTGCTCGGCTGAGACAGGCGCGCCGTAAGCGTGGCTCAGGTTCATGCAGCCCAGGCCAATGGCGGAGACAGTGAAGGGGCCGAGTTGTCTTTGTTTCATGGCGGTATTTTGCGCGAAATCGCGTTGGGCTTTAAACGCTGCGCCGCGTCCAGGCCGGCAGCGGTGCCGATTTGTGCAGCACGTCTTGGTGCAGCCAGGTCGCACTTTTGCGCGCACGCTCGGCCACGGTGTGCAGCGGCAGCTGTTGATAGTCTTCGTTGAAGACTTCAAAGCTGTAGTCGCCCCGGTAGCCAATGCGGTCCAGCCGCAGCACCAGATCGGCCAACTGCTCGCTGTGCACCCCCTCACCCGGGAACACACGGAAGGTGCGCGCCGTGCTCATGCGCTCTTCAAAAGTGGCAGTCTCTTGCCACATGAAGTCAGACAGCTGCACCAAGAAAATTTTCTCGGGGTCCAGCTCGTCGATCGCGTCCAAGGCAGTCTTGGCGGCAAAGATATGGAAGGAGTCCAGACCAATGCCCAAATTCGGGCAATCGGCCCGGCACACCACGTCCCAGCTGGTGGTGAACTCGTTCACCGTGCGGCCCCAAGACAGGCCTTCGTAGGCGATTTGGATGCCCAGCGGAATCGCCAGCATGGCGAGCTTTTTCAAGTCAGCGGCCAGCGCGTCCAAGTCGTCAGTAGCGTGGCGCGAGGTGGACGAACACACCAGCAGCACCTTGCTGCCGGTGGCGGCGCACATCTCCAGCATGGACTTGGCGATGTCGATTTTGTAGTCGTGCAAATGGCCTGAAAGTCCTTCAAAGTCACGCAGCACCTGAAAGCCGGTGGGCCGCAGACCGCTGGCTTTGACCGCCGCCACCGCGCCCGCCACACCGCCGGGGTGGCCGACCAGATCGCGCGCCATCAGCATGACTTGCGAAAACCCAGCGCCTTTCATGGCCGCCAGCTTGGCTTCCAAAGCGCCGGCCATGGTGATGGTGTCCATGCCGTACCCGGCAATCAGTTGGGGGTTCATGCGCGGCGCTTTCAGTCTTGTGAAAGGCTTGCGGCGGTGTGCACCAACTCGAACGCCACCGAGCCCAGCGTGCTGCGGGTCAGCGCGCCACGGTCTTCAGGATGCAAGGCGCTGGACTCGACAAACTCCACGCCCCGTGTTTTCAGTTGGGCCACGGTGCTGGCCACGTCGGCCACGCCAAAGCCCACGCGCTGCAGGCATTCAGGCATTTCATCGGCGTCGTCCATCCACGGTTCAGGTTCGATCAATTGCCACAAAAATTGACCGCAAGGGCTTTTCATCAACTTGCCTTTGGGCAAGATGCCAAAGCGCTCGTCGTCGGCAATGGCGGCAAAGTCGAACATGTGTTCGTAATAGGCCAGCCAATCGGCGCTGCGCGCCGCGCCGATGTACTGCACCACACCAAAGTAACGCATACCGCCCAGCGCCAGGGGATGCGGGTCCACCGTGGGGATGGGTTTGAAGTCGATGTCGTAAATCGAAAACTCCTCCCAGCGGTCGACAAAATAAAAGCGGCTGCCGCCCGGGCCATGGATGGCGGGGATGAGCAGTTCCATGGCCTGGGCGTGGCTGTCGACCGACCACGCGCCCAGTTCGATGCAGCGGCTGTGCGCCTTGAGCGCATCGCGCACCC
>CANGEE010000076.1 GCA_947452635.1 Comamonadaceae bacterium
CCTTGCTGACTGGCCAGAAGGTCCGTGGCTTTGGCCGCTTGTTGTGCCCAGCTGAAAGCCATCATCACGTAGCCGCTGTACATCATGTAGTCGACGCTGGCCGAGCCCACCAACTCCCTGTCTTTGGGGGCGCGCAGCATGATGGCCAGCGTCATCCCATTCCACTCCACTGCCTTCCAGGCCAGGGTGCGGGCCATGGCGCCTTGGGTGCCGCCTTGCAGCAGATTCGGCCTGGCAAACTTGAGCATCTTGCCGGTGAAGTCGCGCACGCTTTGGCCTTTGGCGCCGAGCAAGACTTTGCGACCCAGCAGGTCCAGCGCTTGGATGCCGGTGGTGCCTTCATACAGCGTGGAAATGCGTGCATCGCGCACGTTTTGCTCCATGCCGTTCGATTGGATGTAGCCATGACCGCCAAAAATTTGGATGCCTAAATTGGCGGCCTCCAAGCCCATCTCGGTCAAGAAGCCTTTGAGGATGGGCGTGAAAAATCCCAATTCGGTATCGTACTTTTGGTAGGTGGCTTCGTCGCCCACGGTGCTGGCGTGAAACATGTGGTCGGCAATTTTGAGCGCGTCATACACCATGTGGCGGCCGCCTTCGGCAATCGCTTTTTGCGTCAGCAGCATGCGGCGCACATCGGGGTGCCAGATCAGCGCGTCGGCTTTGTGCTCGGGCTCTTTCTTGCCCGACAAAGCGCGCATGGAGCGGCGCTCTAAGGCATAAGGCAATGCGCCTTGAAAAGCCGCTTCAGCATGACAGACCCCTTGCACGGCCGTGCCAATGCGGGCGGTGTTCATGAAGGTGAACATGGCTTCCAGGCCGCGGTTCGGCTCAAAAATCAAATAGGCTTTGGCGGCGTCGAAATGGAGCACGGCAGTGGCCGAAGCGCGAATGCCCATCTTGTGCTCGATCGAGCCGCAGTGCACGGTGTTGCGCTCGGCCATGACGCCGTCGCCGTTGTCGTCAGCTTCGACGTTGAACTTGGGCACGACAAACAGCGAGATGCCGCGTGTGCCGGCTGGCGCATCGGGCAGACGCGCCAAGACGATGTGCACGATGTTGTCGGTCAGGTCATGCTCGCCTGCAGAGATGTAGATTTTGGTGCCCGTCAGAACGTAGCTGCCATCGGCTTGCGGCACCGCTTGGGTGGTGATTTGCGCCAAGTCCGTGCCGCACTGCGGCTCGGTCAAACACATGGTGCCCGACCACTCGCCCGAAATCAACTTCGGCAGGTACAGGTGTTTTTGTGCGGCTGTGCCGTAGCGCAGCAGGGTGTTGATGCAGCCCATGCTCAGGCCGGGGTACATGGAAAAAGACCAGTTGGCCGTACCCATCATTTCGGACTTGAACAGATTGAGCGAGGCGGGCAGACCCTGGCCGCCAAATTCCGCAGGAAACGAAATGCTCTGCCAGCCACCGGCCTGAAACTGTTGGTAGGCTTCTTTGAAGCCCTGGGGCGTGGTCACCACGCCTTGGTTGAAGTGGCAGCCCTCACTGTCGCCCGATTGATTCAGCGGCGCGAGCACGTCTTCGCACAGTTGCGCAGCGCCTTCCAAAATGGCGTTCACGGTATCGGCATCGGCTTCATTGCCGCCGGGCAAGGCCGCGTAGTGCGCTGGGAAGTCGAGCACTTCGTTCAAGAGAAAGCGCATGTCGCGCAGCGGAGCTTTGTAAGGGGTCATGGGGTTACCGTCAAGAGGTGCTGGTTCAACGCTCGAGGATGGCGACCACGCCTTGGCCGCCGGCTGCACAAATCGAGATCAGGCCGCGACCCGAACCTTTTTGCGCCAGCATTTTGGCCAGCGTGGCCACGATGCGACCGCCGGTGGCGGCAAAGGGGTGACCGGCGGCCAGTGAGCTGCCGCGGACATTGAGTTTGCTGCGGTCGATGCTGCCCAAGGGCTGGTCCAAGCCGAGCCGGGTTTGGCAAAACACCGGGTCCTCCCAAGCCTTGAGCGTGCACAGGACCTGCGCGGCAAAGGCTTCGTGAATTTCGTAAAAATCAAAGTCTTGCAAACGCAGCTGCGCGCGCTCCAGCATGCGCGGCACCGCATAGGCGGGGGCCATGAGCAGACCTTCTTTTTGTTTGAAAAAATCCACCGCCGCCACTTCACTGAAGCTCAGGTAAGCCAAGACGGGCAAGCCGCGCGCAGCGGCCCATTCTTCGCTGGCCAGCAAGACGGCGGAGGCCCCATCGGTCAAAGGGGTGGCGTTGCCAGGGGTCAAGGTGCCTTGTTCGGGGCGTACTTTTTTGTCAAAGCAGGGTTTCAAACTGCGCAGCTTGTCCAAGCTCAGATCGCCGCGCAAATTAGTGTCTTGGCTGACGCCTTGGAAGGGTGTCATCAGGTCGGTGAAAAAACCGTCTTGGTAGGCGCGTGCCAGGTTGTGGTGGCTGTGCCAAGCCAGCTCGTCCTGTGCTTCACGCGCAATGTCCCATTCTTGGGCCATCAGCTCACAATGCTCGCCCATGGACAAGCCCGTGCGCGGCTCGCCATTGCGCGGCAGGGCCGGTTGAAGCAGCATTTGCGGGCGCACTTGGCTGAGCGCCGCTAGGCGCTGACCGGCGGTTTTGGCACGGCTGACTTGCAACAAGATTTTGCGCAGCTTTTCGTTCAAGCCCATGGGCGCGTCTGAGGTGGTGTCCACGCCGCCCGCAATGCCGCACTCGATGTGGCCCAAGGCAATTTTGTGGGCCACCAGCATGGCCGCTTCCAGGCCGGTCCCGCAGGCTTGTTGAATATCAAACGCCGGCGTTTCGGGCGCCAAACTGGTGGACAGCACTGATTCGCGCACCAAATTGAAATCACGCGAATGCTTCATCACCGCGCCGCCGACCACCTCGCCCAGGCGCTGGCCGTGCAGATCGAAGCGGTCCACCAAACCTTGCAGCGTGGCCGTCAGCATGTCGTGGTTAGACGCTTTGGCGTACACACTGTTGGAGCGGGCAAAGGGGATGCGGTTGCCGCCAAGGATGTTGACCCGACGCGTCGTTGCAAGTTTGGACAGTGTCATGGGGTATGCAGAGAAAAAGATCCGAAAGTTCGAAAGTCAGGCCGCGTTTCAGTCCAGGCTGTAACTCAAGCTGGCGCGCAGATGGGGTTTGTCGCCCTTGGCGTTGCGCACTTCAAACAACGCGTTGTGGGGCAGGGGGCCTTGTGCGGCGCGGGTGCTCCAGACGGTGGCGAGTGCGGGTAAAAACAAAGGGGTTTTGAATTCCACCTGCACATCGGCTTGGGCCAGAGGCTGGCGCGGCAGCACGGTCGCCAAGGCGCGGGCCTGGGTCCACATGCCGTGCGCAATGGCGCGGCGAAAGCCAAACAACTTGGCTGACAGAGCGCTCAGATGGATCGGGTTCAGATCGCCCGAGATGCGTCCATAGCGTCGACCGATATGCGAATCAGCCTTGAAACTGGTTTGCACGGACAGCGGCTGCGCGTCATGCAGGGCGCTGACAAAGGGCGAGCCACTCGGGCTGGCAACACCTAGGCGGAGCAAGGTTTGTGTGGCTTCCCAAACCAGGGTTTGGTCTTTCCAAATCTGAAATTCGAGCGTGAACACCTGGCCTTTTTCATGCGCCTGCAGCAGGCCCGGTCGCATTTCTACCCGCAACATATCGTCCATTTGCAAGGGCGCATGTTGTTGCACGCGATTGGCCAAATGCACCGTGCCCAGGGCTGGCCAGGGGCAGTAGTTTGATGCAAAGTAGGCCATGGCCAGTGGGAAGGTGAGCATTTGCGGATACAACAGCGGCACGCCATGCGTGCTCTGGTAACCACACACTTTGGCATAGGCCGCAATCTCTGCCGCGTCCAGTCTTATGGCGGATCGGCGAAAGCAAACTTGCGCCAGCGACTCGATGCGACCTGGCCGTTTGCGGTTGGCTTTGAGCACCGCCGCCAAACCGGCCCAGGTGCTGGGTACAGCGCCCATCTCGATGGTGGGTACAGAGACGTTCACCTCTCATGCCCCCATGATGCTTTGTCCGCACACCCGTACCACATTGCCGGTGACGCCACCCGAGGCCGGTGAGGCCAACCAGCAAATGGCTTCCGCCACGTCTTGCGGCAAGCCGCCTTGGCTCATGGAATTCATGCGACGACCGGCTTCGCGCAAGGCCAAGGGCACGGCTGCAGTCATGGCCGTTTCAATGAAGCCAGGCGCCACCGCATTGAGGGTGATGCCCAATGGGGCCAGGTGCGGTGCCATGCTTTGCACCATGCCGATCACGCCGGCTTTGGACAGGGCGTAGTTGGTCTGCCCCACATTGCCCGCAATGCCCGAAATGGACGAAACACCAATGATGCGTGCGCCTGACTTGAGCGCACCGCGTTCCACCAGGACCTCGTTGATGCGCTCTTGGGTGGACAGATTGACGTTGACCACCATCTCCCAAAAATGGGGCTTCATATTGGCCATGGTTTTGTCGCGGGTGATGCCTGCGTTATGCACGATCACATCCCAGCCGCCATCGGCCAACGCCGCGTCTGCCAGCACCTGCGGCGCGTTGGCTGCGCCGATGTCCAAAGCGATGGTTTTGCCTGCTACCTGCTGGGCGATGGCGTTCAGGCTGTCTTGCGCTTGGGGCACGTCCAGGCAAATCACATCGGCGCCTTCGCGCGCCATGACTTGCGCAATCGAAGCCCCGATGCCGCGCGAAGCCCCAGTGACCAGCACCTTCTTGCCTGCCAAAGGTTGGTCCCAATCGGCTGGCGCGATGGCTGCATCAACTGCCGCGCCCACACGGATCACCTGCCCCGACACATAGGTGCTGCGTGGTGAGAGCAAGAAGCGCAAAGTGGATTCGAGGGCATTTTCTGCACCCTCAGCCACATAAACGAGTTGCACGGTGATGGCTTTTTTCAACTCTTTGGCCAGCGACCGGGTCAGGCCCTCCAGCGCGCGTTGTATCGTCGCTTGGCGGGGTGCTTTGCAGGCCTCAGGCGGGCGTCCCAACACGACCACCCGACCACACGGCAGAATTGAACGAGCGGCATCGTGAAAGAATTCGTACAAGGCCGTGGACTGCGTGCTGTCGCTCAAGCCGGTGGCGTCAAAAACCAAGGCTTTGACTTTTTCACCCGGTTGATCCTCGATACCCCAGCGACCCGACATCAGGCCCGCCGCATTGGCCAAGGCCAACCACTGGGGTAACTGCCGGTGTGCCAAAGTGTGCGCATTCACCGATTTGAAACACTGGGCCAGCGCTGGCAAAAGGGCTGATTGGGCGTTGCCGCCCACCAAGACGGTCCCTTGAACCACAGCTTGCCCAGCTCGATACCGCTCCAGGACCCTGGGCTGAGGCAGTCCCAAGGTCGATGCCAATTTGGCACCTAAAGCAGAATTGGCAAAATTCAAATAAGAGTCAGTCATTCAAAAAAATCCATCAACAGACCGCGGCCCTGTTGTGCAGCAGAATAGAACGATCATGCTTTTCTCCATACACACCTGTCAAGTGACAAATGAAGGGGATAGCATGGAGTCACACAAGAGTGTTTAGAATCGGTATTGAACTACATCCAAATACCCCATTGAATTGATATGAAGCTAATTTTCACCCTCACCCTGCTCACGAGCCTGCAGGCTTGCACCGTTTTGGCTGTGGCTGATGCAGCCGGATCGGCCGTTGTCTATGGGGCCAAGACGGCGGTGAACGTGCTCGATGCCGTGACGCCAGACATCGTCAACAAGAAGAAGTAGGTCGAAAAAAAGGGGCTGTTGCAGCCCCTTTTTTCAGATTCCCAACCAGCCGTTGGTGCGTGCAAAGTGCAGCGCTTGGGTTCGACTGTTGACCCCCAATCGGCGAAACAGACGCCAAAAGTGCACCTTGACGGTGTGCTCGCTGATGCTGAGTTTTTCAGCAATATCCCGGTTGCTCAGGCCTTGGTCCAGCATCAAGATCAATTGCTTTTGACGCTTGGACAGCTTGGTGGGCGCAGCGGCGGCTTCCTCGGATGCCTCCACGGTTTCATCCACCGGCAACAGACTGCGCAGGCCTTCGATGATGATGTTGGGGTTGCTGGCTTTCTCCAGGAACAAGTCTGCTCCGGCTTCCAAGCATGTGGCTTCATAGTCGCTGGCTTCTGAGCCGGTCACGATCACCAAAGGCACATCGGGGTATTTGGCTTTGATCGCGTGCAAGCCGGACAAACCCAGTGTGTCCGGCAGTTTCAAGTCCAAGCAAAAAAGCTCTGGCGCGCCCTGTCTTTCGACGGTGGAGTCAAGCACATTCAATTTGGGCACAGAAACCACTTTGAGGCCGGGGCGAACGCGGTGGACCAACATGGTGATCGCATCGCGCATGAGGGGGTGGTCATCAATGACGTAGACGGTCATATTAAAGGAGTTGAATTAATATTAAAGTGCAAGGATAACAGCAACTTGCATTCACTAGCAATGACAATTTATCAGAATTTGACGAAAAAATCTATTTATTCTTTATTTTCGCTATTTAAGTGAATAAAACTCAAATTCGCTAATACCTCCTGACGCACAGGCGCTTCAATCATCTCTAATTGGGCTTGCAAAGCGTCCAGCGCCTGGGCCCCTTGGTCGGTCAATTGGGCAATGGCCGCTGCGGCATCTCGCGGCGAGATGAAACCTTTGCTTTGCAGCAACACGTTACCTTGCGCACCCACCAATTTGAAATAAAACTGACCGTCTTTGTCGCGGTATTGTTTGAAGCTGGGAGCGGCCGCTTTGCTGGACTTTTCAGCTTTGGCTTGGGACTGTGACGACAGCGTGCGCAAGCCGACGGCGCTGCGCAGTTGCGCCATAAAAGGCGCTGAGCGTTCGCGTGCTTTGGCAGCACCCACCTGCAGCAGTTTCTCGACCTTGTCTGGGTTGTGAATCAGCTCTTCGTAGGTGGCGCGCATGGGCGCGATTTCGCGATCAATGCGTTCAAACAGATGTTGTTTGGCATCGCCCCAAGCGATACCGTCGGCAAAGGCCTGAGCAAATTGGGCGGATTCCTCGGGGCTGGCAAACGCTTGGTAGATCTGAAACAGGGCCGATCCTTCGGTGCTTTTGGCCTCACCCGGTGCGCGCGAATCGGTGACGATGGCGTTGATCTGTTTGCGCATCTGCGCGCTGGGTGCGAACAGCGGGATGGTGTTGTCGTAACTTTTGCTCATCTTGCGGCCATCCAGACCCGGCAACAAGGCCACCGATTCTTCAATCACCGCTTGCGGCAAGACAAAATGCTCGCCATACAAATGGTTGAAACTGGCCGCCATGTCGCGGGCCATTTCGATGTGTTGAATCTGGTCGCGCCCCACCGGCACTTGATGGGCTTTGAACATCAAGATATCGGCCCCCATCAGGACCGGGTACATGAACAAACCGGCCGTGACATCGGCATCGGTGTCATGTCCGGCGGCATGGTTTTTGTCGCTTGCTGCTTTATAGGCGTGGGCGCGGTTCAGCAGGCCTTTGCCGGTGACACAAGTGAGCAGCCAGGTCAGTTCAGGAATCTGCGGAATGTCCGACTGTCGGTAAAAAGTCACGGCTTCGGGGTCCAAGCCCGAGGCGATCCAACTGGCGGCGATCTCAAGGGTCGAGCGTTGAATGCGGGCTGGCTCGTCGCATTTAATGAGCGCATGGTAGTCGGCCAGAAAGTAAAAACCTTCGGTCGCGGTGTTGCGGCTGGCTTGCACGGTGGGCCGAATGGCACCCACATAGTTGCCTAAATGCGGAGTGCCGGTGGTGGTGATGCCGGTCAGGACGCGGGTGCGTTCAGAATTCATGATGTTCACTAAGGCGATAAAAATTTCAGGGCAACCAAGCCGTCAGAGGCGACAAGATCAGCTCGATCAGCCCCAAGGTCAGATGCATCAAAGGCTGCATCCACAAGGCGTTGACCAGACCGGTGATGACCAAGCCCATGACGATGAAAAAGCCCCAGGGTTCGATCCTTGAGACCCAGACCGCTTGGCGCCAAGGCAACAGACCGACCAGGATGCGGCCACCGTCCAGGGGCGGTAAAGGAAACAAGTTGAAGGCGAACATCACCATATTGGTGAGCAAGCCGGCTTTGCACATCTCTAAAAAGAAGCGCTCGCTCACGCCATTCAGCACCAACACACAGGTCGTGATGCCCCAGAGCAAGGCTTGCAGCAAATTGGCGGCGGGTCCTGCCAAAGCCACCCAGACCATGTCTGTTTTGGGGTGGCGCAAGTGGTCAAAGCGTACCGGCACAGGCTTGGCATAGCCAAACAAAAAAGCGCCGCCCGTGCTGAAGTACAGCAGCAAGGGCATCAGTACCGTGCCCATGGGGTCGATGTGGGCGAAGGGGTTCAGCGTGACGCGGCCCATCATCGCGGCGGTGGGGTCACCAAAATATTGAGCGGCGTAGCCATGAGCAGCTTCATGCAAGGTGATGGCAAAAATCACCGGCAAGGCATAGATGAGTACGGTTTGAATCAGGTCGGAGATGTCCACGTGGCGATTGTCTCAGATGCGTTCGGTTCCAACCCGGCGGGTCAAGCGCAAAGTCCCAGCAGGGCGATGTCGCCTTGGCCTTGGCGAATCACTTCGGGTTCAGCGCCACACAGGTCCACCACCGTGGTGGGTTCGAGCGCGCAGGCGCCGGCATCGATCACACCGGCAATCTGATGTTCCAGCTGTTCGCGGATATCTTGCGGATCATTGAGTGGGTCTTGCTGTCCCGGCATGATCAAGGTGGTGGCCAGCAAAGGCGCGCCATGCAGCACCAGCAGTGCTTGCAATACCCGGTGAGCAGGCACGCGCAAGCCAATGGTCTTGCGTTGGGGGTGGCTGACGCGGCGTGGCACTTCTTTGGTGGCTTCCAAAATGAAGGTAAAGGCCCCCGGCGTGGCTTGTTTGATCAGGCGAAACTGACGGTTATCGACTTTGGCGTAATTGGCCAGCTCACTCAGGTCGCGGCACAGCAGCGTCAAGTGGTGTTTGTCGTCCATGCCGCGCACCCGGCGCAGCTGATCGGCTGCTGCTTTGTCGTCCAAATGGCAAACCAAGGCATAGCTGGAGTCGGTGGGTACCGCCAAGATACCGCCTTGGTTGAGCAAAGTGACGGCTTGTTTGAGCAAGCGCGACTGCGGGTTGTCGGGATGAACGGAGAAAAATTGCGCCATGAAGAACGAATGCCTAGGAATGCTTCACGATTCAGCGGGTTGAACCACGATACGGCCTTCACGCACCGTCAACCAAGCTCCCAAAGCCCCGCACAGGGCGACCAGGCCCATGCCGATCAAGGTCCATTGGTCAGGCACATGACTGAAAACCAGCCAGCCGCCCAGCATGGCAAAGCCAATTTGCGCATACAAATAGGGTGTCAACGTGGCGGCGGGCGCACGCATGTAGGCCAGAATCAAAAAGAAATGGCCGATCGTGGCCAGAAACCCCATGAGTCCCAATTGCGTCCAAACGATCCAATCATGGGGCATTTCCCAAACAAAGGGCAGCATCAGGGCGGCTAAAAAGGTGCCGATCCAACCCGTGTACAGATGCATGGTGATGGGGTCTTCGGTGCGTGCCATTTTGCTCGTCAGCACTTGAAAGCTGGAGTTGGTCACCACCAGTGCCAAGGGCAGGATCACGGTCCAGTCAAAGTGCTGGCTGCCCGGGCGAATGATCACCATCGTGCCCAAGAAGCCGCCTACGACCAAGGCCCAGCGCAGGGGCGAGACTTTTTCTCCCAAGCTGTGGGTCGCCCACAGGGTAATGACCAAAGGGGCCATCAAGACGATGGCGGTGAACTCGCCCACCGGCATGTACTTGAGGCTGAAAAAGGCCAGCAAACTGCTGCAAAAAAGCAAAAAGCCGCGCAGCAGTTGAAAGCGCGGGTGCGCGGTGCGCCACACGCGCATGCCTCGCGTCGGGAGCACCGCCAACGTGGTGGCCACCGCTTGGAAGCCATAGCGGAACCACAGTGCCATCAGCAATGAGACGCTGGTGCTGATGTGTTTGGTGGTGGTGTCCAAGGTCGCAAAACACACGACCGCCAGCAGTCCAAAACCAATGCCTGCCAACACCTTGCGAGGGTTGTGTTTCACTGGATACGGTCGACCAACAGCTCCCACACCGGCGTCAGCTTGCCCGGTAAAAACGGCAAGCTACCCAAGTCGGTATGGCTTTCATCGGGGCTGTGAAAATCGCTCCCGCGGGACGCAGCCAAGCCAAATTCGAGCGCTGTCGCCGCGTAGATCTGTGCTTCTGCGGCGGTGTGGCTGCCGGTGACCACTTCAACGGCCTGTCCGCCATGATTTTTGAATTCGGTGAACAAGGCGTATTCCTCATTCGGTGTAAAGCCATAGCGCGCAGGGTGGGCGATCACGGCCACACCCTGGGCCGCAGTGATCCATTGCACCGCATCGCGCAGATGCGCCCAGCGGTGGGGCACAAACCCGGGTTTGTTTTCGGTGAGAAAGCGACGAAAGACCTCGGAGGTGTCGTTGCACACACCGGATTCCACCAAGAAACGGGCAAAGTGGGTGCGTGAGATCAATTCGGGATTGCCTGCAAAGGTCAGTGCGCCTTCGAACGCGCCGTGGATGCCCACTTGGGCCAGTCCTTGCGCCATTTCGCGGGCACGCTCTTCGCGTCCGCCCCGGGTTTGCCGCAGTCCCTGCGCCAGGGCGGTGTTGTGGTGGTCAAAGCCTAGACCAACGATGTGCACCGTCTTGTTGGCAAAGGTGACCGAGATTTCAGTGCCCGTCAGGTAAGGCAGCGACAGGGCCTTGGCCGCAGCCAGGGCCCTGGCTTGCCCGCCAATTTCGTCGTGGTCGGTGAGCGCCCACAACTCGACGCCGTTGGCCTTGGCGCGGGGCGCCAGCAATTCGGGGGTCAAAGTGCCATCTGAGACCACGGAGTGGCAGTGCAGGTCGGCGTTGAGCTGGGGGTTAAGCAATGTGTTCACAAGTTCATTTTAGACCTTGTGATCGCAAGACGTCGTCACATTGGATAATGTGCTCTTTAGTGGAGAGCGCCCATGGCTTTGATGATTACTGACGAATGCATCAATTGCGATGTGTGTGAACCCGAGTGCCCGAATCAAGCCATTTATTTAGGGCCCGAAATTTACGAAATCGATCCCGCCAAGTGCACCGAGTGCGTAGGGCACTTTGATGAACCGCAATGTGTTCAGGTGTGCCCCGTAGCGTGTATCCCGGTGCATCCCCAACACATTGAAACCTCAGAATCCCTGTGGGCCAAATACCGCCGACTGCAGGACCAAGACCCAAACCCAGCCCTCAAGGCATAGGAGGTTCTGGTGCTGGTGCCGCAGTGGGCGCTGGTGCGAGAACAGGAGCGGGAGATGTCGCGGGGTGTTGGCGTGGCGGCTTGGGCCGTGGTGGCTTGCTGGTGTGAATCTGCACCATGGCTTTTTCCATCTCGCCGGCCAGCAATTGGGGCAAAGCTTGGATGGAGCGTGCAATGCTCTCTTCGATCGCTTGTCGCTGATCGGGTGAAGGCTTTTTCAAGACCCAGTTCACCACTTCGGACTTTTCACCGGGATGGCCCACGCCAATGCGCAGACGCCAGTAATCGGGGCCCATTTGTGCATGGATGTCACGCAAGCCGTTGTGACCCGCATGGCTGCCGCCTTTTTTGAGTTTGACCTGGCCCGGCTCAATGTCCAATTCGTCATGCGCCACCAAAATCTCTTCGGGCTTGATTTTGAAAAATTTGGCCAAAGCACCGACCGATTTGCCTGACAGGTTCATGAAGGTTTGCGGTGCCAGCAGCCAGACAGTTTGACCGTCGACGGGGATGCGCGCGGCCAGGCCCCAGTAGCTTTTCTCGGGCACCAAGTTGACTTTGAGCATGCGTGCAACTTCGTCCAACCACCAAAAACCGGCATTGTGCCGAGTGGCTTCGTATTCAGCACCCGGGTTACCCAGGCCGACAAACAGTTTGATCATGGTGAAGGATTATCAGCGCTGTGTCTGCAAACAGGGCAATCCAAAAAAAGGCCCGCTCACATGCCAGTGAAGCGGGCCTTTTTCAAGGGGCGAAGAATTACTTCTTCTTGCCTTTGGCGGGTGCGGCGGCTGGAGCGGCGGCTGGAGCAGCTTCCACTTCTTCCACAGGTGCTACCACAGCGACCAATACGGGGTTGGACTTGCCATGCGTGACGACCTTGACGCCTTTAGGCAGGGTCACGTCGTTCACATGCAAAGACACGCCTTTTTGCAGACCTGACAAGTCCACGTTGATGAACTCAGGCAGATCGGCTGGCAAGCAAGCCACTTCGATCTCGTTGGCCACGTGGTTGATCAAGCACTTGTCCACTTTGAAAGCAGGCGACTCTTCTTCACCGCTGAAGTGGAGTGGCACTTTCATGTGCAAAGTGGTGTTGGCTTCCACGCGCTGGAAGTCAATGTGCAACACCAATTGCTTGAAGGGGTGCATTTGGTAATCACGCAGCAACACTTTGCTGGATTTGCCGGCCACTTCCATCTCCAAAATGGAGGCGTGGAAAGCTTCTTTTTTCAGGGCATGCCACAGGGCGTTGTGATCGAGCTCGATCAACTGGGGCTGGGCTTCACCACCGTAGACGATGGCGGGTGTACGACCTGAGTTGCGCAGACGGCGGCTCGCACCCGTACCTTGCAATGAGCGCTCAAAAGCGACGAATTTCATAACTGACTCCTACAAAGG
>CANGEE010000077.1 GCA_947452635.1 Comamonadaceae bacterium
AACGGCGTGTGACCCAGGTCGTGCGCCAGCGCAATCGCTTCCACCAGATCTTCGTTCAGGCCCAGCGCACGGGCAATCGAGCGGCCCAGCTGCGCCACCTCCAGCGAATGGGTCAGCCGGGTGCGAAACAAATCACCTTCGTGGTTCAGAAAGACCTGGGTTTTGTAGACCAGGCGCCGAAAAGCGGTGGAGTGCACGATGCGGTCGCGGTCTCTTTGAAACTCGCTGCGTGTGGGCGCGGCCAACTCCGCAAAACGCCGGCCGCGCGACCCGGCTGGATCACAGGCATAGGGCGCCTGCGCAGTGGCCGTCATCGCGTCGCGCAGCAGTGCGCGATCACCTCGCGCACCATCTGGTCGGGTGCGCCCTGCACTGCCGCTTGGCCAGGGCTTTGAATGACGACGAACTTGATGTCGCCGCCTTCGGCTTTTTTATCGAGCCGCATGTGTGCCAAGTAGTGACCTGCATTGTCTTGCGCGTCGATGATAGGCGCTTGCGTCGGCAAGCCGGCGCGCGCAATCAATGCAGTCAAACGCGCCACAAAGGCGTGGTTGACCAAGCCCAGTCGCTGGGACAAATGCGCGGCCATGACCATGCCGCAGCCCACGGCTTCGCCATGCAGCCATACGCCAAAACCCAAACCGGCCTCAATGGCGTGGCCAAAGGTGTGGCCAAAATTCAAAATCGCACGCAAGCCTGCTTCACGCTCGTCTTGGCCCACCACCTCGGCTTTGATTTCACAGCTGCGCTGCACCGCATGCGCCAGGGCTGCGGGGTCGCGGGCCATGAGGGCGTCAATGTGCGATTCGATCCAATCGAAAAACACCATGTCGGCGATCGGCCCGTACTTGATCACCTCGGCCAAGCCGGCACTCAACTCACGCGGCGGCAGGCTTTGCAAGGTGGCCAGATCACACACCACCAAACGCGGCTGGTAAAAAGCGCCGATCATGTTTTTGCCCAGCGGATGGTTGATGGCGGTTTTGCCGCCCACCGACGAGTCCACCTGCGCCAGCAAAGTGGTCGGCACCTGCACAAAGGGCACGCCGCGCATGTAGCTGGCGGCGGCAAAGCCGGTCATGTCGCCCACCACGCCGCCGCCCAGGGCAAACAGCACGGTTTTGCGGTCTGCACCTTGGCCCAGCAAGGCGTCAAAAATGGTGTTCAAGGTGGCCCAGTCTTTGTAAGACTCGCCGTCCGGCAGGGTCACCGTGTGCACCTGTTTGTAGCGCCCCACCAGCGCCCGGCGCAGCTGCGCTTCATACAAGGGGGCCACGGTGGTGTTGGTGACGATCAAGGCGGTGGCCGCTTGAGGCACAGCCGCATAGGTTTCGGCCTGGCCCAAAAGGCCGGCGCCAATGGCAATCGCGTAACTGCGCTCTTGCAGATCAATCTGCACCGAGAGAGGGGAAGTGATGTCTGTCATAGCCCCAAGTTTAGGGCAGCGGCGGCAGTTCAGCCCGAAGTAGGCAAGCCGGAATCCGCTGCAAGCTGTTTGTTCAGGGGCAAGTCGCCTGCCATCTCCAGTTGCATGATGATCATATTGAGCAAGGCGGCCACACTGGGGCGGCCAGTGTCAATCACGTAATGCGCGGTCTCGCGGTACAAGGGATCGCGGCTGTCATACAGGCTGCGCAGCCGCTGCACCGGATCGGCGACCTGCAACAAAGGACGGTTCACATCGTGGCGCACGCGCCTGTAAACCTCTTCGGGGGTGGATCGCAAATACACCACACGGCCACGCTCTTGCAAACGCTCGCGGTTGATGGCGCGCAGCACCGAGCCACCGCCGGTAGACAGCACGCCTTTGTGGCGCAGGGTCAAATCGTCCAGCACGCCTTCCTCGATGTCACGGAAACGCTCTTCCCCTTCGCGGTTGAAGAACTCGCGAATCGTGCAGCCCAAGCGCTGCTCAATCACATGGTCCGAATCGACAAAGGGCAAGCTCAAGCGCCGGCCCAACTGGCGGCCAATCGTCGACTTACCGGAGCCTGGAAGGCCAACAAAAATGATACTCAAGGGAAAACATCAAACAGATGAAAAAAAAGCACTCAGCGAGCGCCCGTCAGCACCCACCCCGTGAGCGCCTGACGTGTCCATGGCTAAAGTGTATGCGAGGCGGCGGCGCTCGGCTGCGGTTTGCTCAAGGCGGGTTCAAGTTGGCCATCACCCTGGGCGTGATGAACACCAATAACTCGGTCCTGCGCGAGATCTGTTGACGGTTCTTAAACAACCAACCGACCAACGGTAACTCACCCAAAATTGGCACACGCGCGGCTTCTTCTTGATCGGTCTGCTCGTAAATGCCACCGATCACCACGGTGCCGCCATTTTCCACCAGGACTTGGGTTCTCACATGCTTGGTATTGATCGTATAACCCGAGGGCGTGAGGCTACCGACGCTGTCTTTGTTCACATCCACCTCCAAAATCAAGCTGCCCTCAGGGGTGATTTGCGGCGTCACCTCCAGCTTGAGGTTGGCTTTGCGAAACGACACCGCCGTGGCCCCACTGGCGGTGGCCATCTGGTAAGGCAGTTCAGTGCCCTGCTCAATCAAAGCCTTGGTTTGATCCGCCGTGACCACACGCGGACTGGAGACCACCTTGCCTTTGCCATCGGCCTCCAAGGCCGAGATTTCCATGTTCAAAAATTGATCGGCCGCCGCATTGAACAAAGACACGGCCACGCTGGCTGGCGCATTCAAAGTCTGCCCGGCCGCACCCGCAGGCAGATTCACCATAGGACTGCCCACCACACCGGCGCCGCTGGGATTGATGGCGCCGTTCACGGTTGCCTTCAAAGGGTTGCCCAAGAGGGAAAAGGGCGCGGCAAAGCCACCGCCCAGACGCACGCCCAGGGACTTGCCAAACTGGTCATCGGCTTCCACGATCCGCGCCTCAATCATGACCTGACGCACCGGCACATCGAGTTTGGCGATCATGGCTTGAAGGACCTGCAGTTGCGCCGGTACGTCGCTGATGAACAACTGATTGGTGCGCGGCTCGGCCAGCAATGTCCCGCGCGCGCTGAGCCAGCGGGCCCCGCCCGGCGTGACGGGCATGATTCTTTGCGCCACATCGCCCACCTTGGCATATTGCAAGGCAATGGCCAGGTTCTGCAGCGGGGCCATGGTTTGCAAAGTCGTTTGGTTTTCCATCGCTTGTTTGTCGCGCTGCAGCCATTCCTCTTTGGGCGCCACCCAAATCACATTGTCTTGTCGGCGTGAACTCATCCCTTTGGACTGCAACACAATGTCCAGCGCCTGGTCCCAGGGCACATCGATCAAACGCACCGTGACAGCACCGACCACCGCATCCGAGGCAATGATGTTGATGCGGGTGAAATCTGCAATCACCTGCAGCAAGGCACGCAGTTCAATTTGCTGGAAATTCAATGACATTTTTTCGCCGCTGAAAGGCGCGCCAAAGGCCAAACCGAAACCACCACCCGATCTGCTCAGGGCGCTGATGCCCATGGCTGGCGCGGCTGGGGCTGCCCGCAACCCCATTTCAGGGCGCAGGACAAATGAAGGCTCCAAGGTTTGCGCCGCGATGCCATGACCCCCACCCACCAGCCAGCCCAGTGCCATGCCACTGGACAAGCGTTGGAGGGTGACGGATGGCATCATCTGTGCCGCCCTCAAGGTTGTGCGGCCTGTTGGATCGACAACACGGTCAAACCCTTCACCCAAGACCCCTGTGCCTGTGGCAGCCGAACGGCCACTTGCATGCGGGTTTCGTCCATGTCCTGCACCCGTCCCCCTTCGGCGCCCAGTCGCTCGCCTGTGGCCACACTGAACAAACCCATGGGGGTCTGTACCAGGGCATAGGGCACGCCATTGCGGGAGAAGCTGCCCACCATCGCCATGGCCTTCAATGGCCAGCGCCGCAAGGGGTGGCTGTCGCTGCCCGAGGGCCCCAGCATTGTCGTTTCTTGTGAAGGGAGAGCGGGTCTGCTGAAAGGGTCCCTGCGCATCGACGGACCTGCCGGACCAGGCTCGCGCCCATTCAAGGCTTGCAGCTCTGGGGTCTTAGGCGCTGCTTCAGCAGTCTTCACATCGGCAGCGCGCACATACAAATGCAACACGGCCTCCAGCGACAGCTGCCCATCCGACTGAGCGGCCAAGATCCATTTGTCGGGCACCCACAAGGCGCTCTGTTTGAACAAGTCATTGCGCCAAGCCAGGATCTGCGCGAAATTGCCACGCAAGCGCAAAGTCAAGGGTTGAACCGCATAGGTCTGTGCGGTTGATGCGGGCTCGGGTTTGAAGGACTCCCACTGCAAACCCTGGGACTGGGCTTGCCGATAGGTTGCCAGCACCACGGACTGCACTTGCGCCGACGTGGGCCAACCCTTCTCAGCCATGGCCAGGGCCTGAGCAGGACCCGTATTTTTTGCAAGCTGTGAAGAGGCTTCGCCCAAGTTTCTCTGCTGCGAGGCCAACTGCGCCTTGAGTGTTTGGTGCGCCAAGGTGTGCTTTTCCATGTCCAGCACAGTGTTCGGCCACAGCGACCACACCAGCGCGGCGCTCAGTACGCCGCATCCAGCCCCGCAGGCCAACAGGACAGCCATAGGCCACATCGGCCATTCACGCCAAGCACCTTCACGCCAGTTGCGCCAAGCAGCGCCCCATGACGAGAGATCGGGCGCCTGCAAAGGCTGGGTCAACCAGTTCATCTGTTCACCGCCGGAGTGTTCTGTGGCGGTGGCCATGCAGAGGGCGCACTGGCAGTCACACCAGCCCCTGCCTGCGTCGGGAGCGATGGCTCCAGCCACCGGGCTTGTACGACGTAACGCAAGCCCGGGTCATTTGTCCCCGCCAGAGTCGGCAAAGCCGACAACTCCAACAGCGTGGGCGCTTGCTGCCAAGGCCCCAGCGGCGTCAGTTCTTGCAACAGCTGATGCACAGCGTCAGCAGAGTCGGCACGTCCTTGCAGCCGCCACCCGGCGCCTTCCACACGCCACTCCTGAACTTGAACACCGGTTGGCCAACGCTGTGCCATGACTTTGTGCCAAGCATCTAAACGCTGGACGCGTTGCTGCATGGCCTGAACATATTGCCAGCGTTCTAGCCTGTGCTGAGCTTGCAACTGCTGTTGGCGCTGCTGCGCGATGTGCTGTTGATCACGGTCAAATTGCTTTTGCGTGTTCACCATGTCAGCTTGCAACTGCGCATGATGCGCGTCTTGCGCGCTCAGCCAGACACCGGCCAGAGCGCCGCCCCCTAAGGCGCACAAGCCCCAACCGCCGACCACCGTCCATCGGCGCAGTCGCGTGGCTCTGTCGGCCAAAGGCAGCAGATTCCACGGTCTCATGACTGCAGAGCCTGCCGTGCCATTTCGCAAGCCAGAGACCACTGTGACCCTGATTCGGGATCTTGACACGGCCCCTCATCCATTCGCCATGACCGCTCAGGCTCCACGCCCAAGAATTGCAATTGCAAGTGCGCCACCCGACTGATGTGCTGCGCCTGATGCACCCAGGCAATGGGACAGGCCGTCCAATGGACCGTGACCAACCCATCGGCTGTCAGGTCACCCGTTGGTTTTTCGATGCGGTAGTCGAATGCCACTTCTGGCCATTCCAAAGCCAAGGCCTGACTGGCACTCCAACGGACTTGGGTGCGCAGCTCATGCTTTGGCAAATCCGCCTCCACTTGAAAGCGGTGATGCACCACCCGGTCGGCAGGCACGCCCATGGCCAAACGCCGGCATCGCATGCCCGCCTTTTGCCACATCCGTGCCAACGCCGACCCCATTTGGGCTGGATCCTCCCACGCTGAAGCCCCCGAAAGCGGCCGGCCTGACCGGTCGCAACAGGTTTCTTGAACCCCATGCTGTCTGGGTGACTGCATGGCACCCTTTGGGCGCCACTCCACCAAGGTCATGGACTGATCGCTCACCGACAAACCCAAGCACACAGGTCTCGGATTCCACCATTTCGCAAGGGACTGCTGCACAGGACCTCCTTGATTGAAAAAAATGAGCTTTAAAGTATTTATTTTTTAACACTTAAAAATTATTTTGGAAACAGGGTTTGCGTGGGGCACAGGCCACCACAGCTTTTTATAATGTGGAGCGCTCTCTTGCGCTCAGCCCATGCCAAAAACAGACCACGCCGCAGCCGACCCGACCACTTCCGCCTCTTCTCGCCATTGGCTCGTCAGGGTGTTTTTGTGGATCATCGGTTTGGGTGTTGCGGGTCTGCTGTCGCTGATGCTGCTCACCGGTGTGTCCCTGGTGATGGCCTATCCCAACTTGCCCGATATTTCCGACCTGGCCGAGTACAGCCCCAAATTGCCACTGCGCATTTTCACGGCCGAGGGTGATTTGATTGGCGAGTTTGGTGAGGAGCGCCGCAACCTGACGCCGATCAAAGACATCCCGCAGATCATGAAAGACGCGGTGTTGTCCATCGAAGACGCACGCTTTTACCAACATGGCGGCGTGGATTACTTGGGCATCATCCGGGCCGGATTGGCCAACCTGGGCAAGCGCAAAAGCCAGGGTGCCTCCACCATCACCATGCAGGTGGCGCGCAATGTCTACCTGTCCACCGAGAAAACCTACACCCGCAAGATTTACGAAATTTTGCTGACCTTCAAACTGGAACACATGTTGACCAAGGACCAGATCCTGGAAATCTACATGAACCAGATTTTCTTAGGCAACCGCGCTTACGGCTTTGCTTCGGCCTCAGAAGCCTACTTCGGCAAACCCCTCAAAGACATCAGCATTGCCGAAGCCGCCATGCTGGCCGGATTGCCCAAAGCGCCCTCGGCTTATAACCCGATCAACAACCCCAAGCGGGCCACGGTGCGCCAGCAGTACATCATCGAGCGCATGCTCGAGAACCGGTTCATCACGGAGGCCCAAGCCGAAAAAGCCAAAGCCGAAATTCTGCACATCCGATCGGGTGCCGACAAACAAAAAATACATGCCGAATACGTGGCCGAAACGGTACGCCAGTTGATCTACGCGCAATACGGTAACGAAACCTACACCCGCGGTATGAACGTGTTCACCACCCTGAACTCGGTCGACCAAGATGCCGCTTACAAAGCGCTGCGCCAGGGCATCATGGATTTTGAGCGACGGCAGATTTACCGTGGCCCTGAAAAATTCGTGACCCTGCCCGCCAATGCCAAGGAATTGGACGACGCGATTGACGACGCGCTCGAAGAGACCCCTGACAACGGTGACCTGATGTCGGCGGTGGTGCTGGAGGCGTCGCCACGCAAAGTGATCGCCGTGCGGCAAAACGGCGAGCAGTTTGAGATCACGGGCGAAGGTTTGCGCCCTGCGCAATCGGGCTTGTCCGACAAAGCCTCTCAGGCGATTCAAATTCGCCGAGGTGCCGTGATCCGCGTGGTGAAACAAGCCAAGGGCTGGGAGATCACCCAACTGCCCGAGGTGGAAGGCGCCTTGGTGGCCCTCAACCCCAAAGACGGTTCGATCAAATCCTTGGTGGGGGGCTTTGATTTTGTGAAAAACAAATTCAACCACGTCACCCAAGCGTGGCGTCAGCCCGGCTCCAGTTTCAAACCCTTTATTTACTCGGCGGCGCTGGAAAAAGGCTTTACGCCGGCCACCGTGGTCAACGATGCGCCCTTGTTTTTTGACGCTGGTGTCACCGGGGGCCAACCGTGGGAGCCGAAAAACTACGACGGCACCTTTGACGGCCCGATGACTTTGCGTCGTGGTTTGGCCAAATCTAAAAACATGATCTCCATCCGGGTGTTGCAATCGACAGGTCCGCGCTTTGCGCAAGAATGGGTCACCCATTTTGGCTTTGAGGCGGAAAAACACCCGGCTTACCTCACCATGGCACTGGGCGCTGGCTCGGTCACACCGATGCAAATGGCCACTGCCTACTCGGTGTTTGCCAATGGCGGCTACCAAATCCAGCCCTTTTTGATTGCCAAAATCACCGACCAACGCGGCAAAGTGCTGCTGCAAACCGAGCCCGCAGAAATCACCGAAGATCATCGGGCCATCCCGGCGCGCAACGCCTTCACCATGACCAGTTTGTTGCAAGAGGTGACCCGCTCGGGCACCGCCGCGCGCGCCCAGGCCACCCTCAAACGGCCCGATGTGTATGGCAAGACCGGCACCACCAACGATGCCATGGACGCTTGGTTCGCGGGCTACCAACCGTCTTTGGCCGCCATTGTGTGGATCGGCTACGACACCCCACGCAAGCTGGGCGACCGCGAGACCGGCGGCGGCCTGAGCCTGCCGATTTGGATCAAGTTCATGGAAACCGCGCTGCGCAACACCCCGGTGCAAGAGCCCAGCGCCCCTGAAGGTCTGGTGCAAGTGGGCGGTGAATGGTTCTACAGCGAACACGGCGCCAATGGCGGCGTGCGCAATTTGGGCGGTACCAGCGCAAGCGGTAAAACCGAGAGTGAGGTCCCAGCCCCTATGCCCAAGGCCGATGAACGTTCACGCATCATCGACCTGTTCCGCAACTGAGGCGTGGCACCAATGGGCGATTCAGCCAACCTTAAACACCAAAGGTAAACCCGCTTGCTCTGACGCATAGCGGCTCAAGTTGGCAAAAAATTCGCCTTGGCCCTTGGTGTCCTGCCAAGCGCCATCGACCCAGCGGTAGTGGTAGCCGCCAGACTTGGCGGCCATCCAGACTTCGTGCAAAGGCTTTTGCAGATTCACAATGATTTGGCTGCGGTTGGCAAAGGTCAATGTGATCATGCCGCCGGTGCGTTGGTTGTCGATGTCGGCCTCGGTTTCATCGTTGAGGCGGTCACAGCCTTGTTCAACCGCCAGCAAAAGAAGTTCAGCGTGGTCCAGGAATTCGAGGTCGGTCATTACAATTGAGCGGATGTTGAAGGTTTGCTTAATTTTAGTCACTCGGTTTAGCCTTGCACTGTGTACGGTGGCTTTGCTCGGTTGCGGGCAAAAAGGCCCCTTGGTGCGACCGACCAGCGAAGCTTCTGAGGGCCGCGCCACATTGATCGAGTCCTTGACACCCGACGCACTGCGCCAGCACAAAACTGCGCCACCGACTTTGCCAACACCTCCTGTGTCGTCCACGCCAGCCCTGCGCGTTGATCCTCTTTCACCCGAAGCTGTTACACGATGACCGACTCCTTACTCCCCGGCCACCCCTTTATCGCCTACCAAGATGGCGAGCTTTGCGTCGAGCAAGTTCGTTTGTCCAGCCTGGCTGCGCAGCATGGCACGCCTTTGTTCGTCTACTCCAAAGCCGCCATGCTGTCGGCCCTGGCGGCCTACCAGCGCGGCTTTGCCGGACGCCAAGCACAAATTTGCTATGCCATGAAAGCCAACTCCAGCCTGGCCGTGCTGCAGGTGTTTGCCCAAGCCGGTTGTGGTTTTGACATCGTCTCGGCAGGTGAGCTGGCGCGTGTCTTGGCCGCTGGCGGCGACCCCGCCAAAGTGATTTTTTCGGGCGTGGGCAAAACCCGCGCTGAAATGAAGCAAGCCCTGCAAGTGGGCATTGGCTGCTTCAACGTGGAAAGTACGGCCGAGCTGGACGTGCTCAGCGAAGTGGCCTGCAGCATGGGCCGCCAAGCGCCAGTGAGCCTGCGTGTGAACCCGAATGTGGACCCCAAAACCCACCCCTACATTTCGACCGGCCTGAAAGGCAATAAATTTGGCGTGGCGCATGAGGACGCCGTGCCAATTTACCGGCATGCTGCCAGCTTGCCAGGACTCAAAGTGGTGGGCATTGATTGCCACATTGGCTCGCAAATCACCGAAGTGACGCCCTACCTGGACGCCATGGACCGGGTCTTGGATCTGGTGATCGACATCGAAGCCGCTGGCGTGCCCATCCACCACATCGACTTTGGCGGCGGCCTGGGCATCAACTACAACGGTGACACGCCGCCCGAGGCCGACGCCTTGTGGGCGCAGTTGCTGGCCAAGTTGGATGCACGCGGCTTTGGCGAACGGCAACTGATGATCGAGCCCGGCCGCTCCCTGGTGGGCAATGCCGGGGTCTGCCTGAGCGAGGTGCTCTACCTCAAACCCGGCGAGCAAAAAAACTTCTGCATCATCGATGCGGCCATGAACGATTTGCCGCGCCCGGCCATGTACCAGGCTTTTCACCACATCGCACCTGTGCAAATCAGAAAAGGCGCAGACACCTTGTACGACGTGGTGGGCCCGGTCTGCGAAAGCGGCGACTGGATCGGCCGCGACCGCAGCCTGAGCGTGCAAGCAGGTGATGTGCTGGCGGTGTTGTCTGCCGGTGCCTATTGCATGAGCATGGCCAGCAACTACAACAGCCGGGGCCGCGCCGCCGAAATTTTGGTGGACGGCGCGCAGGTGCATTTGATTCGTGAGCGCGAGTCGGTGTTTGACACCTTCCAGCTCGAACATTTGCCCGCTTGATTCAGCGGCCCTGTTCCACCGTTGGCATCAACGAATAGCTCAGCGACTCGCTTCAGCCATTCACATCCATGGTTTCTTTTCGGGGAACCAGGGCCACTCCTGGGTCAGGCCCCGCGCCAAGCGCGTTGCACTCGCCAGCCCAGCAAACCGCCCAAGATCACGGCATACACAGCCACCTCGGCAAAGTTCTGCTTGCCCGCGCGCATCCAGAAAAAATGCAGCAGCGCCAGTGCCGCGATGGCATACACAGCCCGGTGCAAGGCCTGCCAGCGCTTGGCACCCAGCCAGCGAATGGCCGCGTTGAACGAGGTGGCACTCAGCACCGCGAGCAACATCCAGCCCATGAAACCGACCAAAATAAAGGGCCGCTTGGCAATGTCGGCCTTGATGTCGGGCAGGTCCCAGCCCATGTCAAACCAGGCGTAACAGACCAGGTGCAGGCTGGCATAAAAGGCGGTGAACAAGCCCAAAAGGCGGCGCAGGCGCGCCAGCTCGGGCAGGCCCAGACTCACGCGCAAGGGCGTCACCGCCAAGGCCAGGCACAGGGCGCGCAGCGTCCAGTCGCCAGTGGCGCGAATCAAAAATTCAGCAGGGTTGGCCCCCAGCGCGTCCAGCACAATGCCGCGCAGCAACCAGCACATGGGAAGCAGACAGCTCACGAACAGCAGCGGCTTGACCCAGCGCGAGCGCAGCCCAGGGCGAATGGCGGCGACAAGCTGGGCCTTCACGGCGGAAGTAGGTGCAGGCGTATGTGGCAAAGCGCTCGAACGAAGACGCTTAAAACAGCTTCTTCAAATCCATGCCTGCATACAACTGGCCCACCTGCGGCTCATAACCGTTGAACATCAGCGTCTTGCGTTTTTTGGCCAACAAGCCGCCCTCGTCGCCAATGCGCCGTTCTGTGGCTTGGCTCCAGCGCGGATGGTCCACCGTGGGGTTCACATTGGAGTAAAAGCCATATTCCTGCGCTGCGGCCTTGACCCAGGCGGTGACCGGCATTTTTTCGACAAAGCGGATTTTCACCAGGCTCTTGCCGCTTTTGAAACCGTACTTCCACGGCACGACCAAGCGCACCGGCGCGCCGTTTTGCTTGGGCAAGACCTCGCCATACATGCCAAAGGACAGCAAGGTCAGCGGGTGCATGGCCTCGTCCATACGCAGGCCTTCCACATAAGGCCAGTCCAAGCCGCCTGAGCGCACACCGGGCATGGTTTTGGGGTCGGCCTGGGTCACGAATTCCACGAATTTGGCGTTGCCGGTGGGCTCGACTTTGCGGATCAACTCCATGAGCGAATAGCCGACCCAGGGGATCACCATGGACCAGCCTTCGACGCAGCGCATGCGGTAAATCCGCTCTTCCATCGGGCTGAGCTTGAGCAAGTCTTCTAAGGTGTATTTGGCGGGGTGTTTGACCAGGCCTTCGACCTCCACCGTCCAGGGACTGGTTTGCAGGGTGTGCGCCAAGCGTGCGGGATCGGCTTTGTCGTAGCCAAATTCGTAAAAATTGTTGTAGCTGCTGGCGTCTTTGTAGGCGGTGACTTTGTCCACCGACATCGCGCCTGCCACACTGGAAGGCGCGCCCGCCAAAGCCGCGAGCACCCCCGGCTTGGCGGTTTGCGCCAGCGCCTGCCGCTGGGCCCAAGCCACACCCGCCAAACCCGCAGCCCCCAAGGCCATGCTGCGGATGATGTCGCGGCGTTGCAGGTACACGCCTTGCGGCGTGATCTCGTGGCTGTGCGGATGGGTGAAGCCATCTGAAGAGGTCAAAGAAGTACGGTAGGTCATGGAGCGTCTTTCATGTCAGAACCTGTCAATCCAAGCATTGTGTCAAAAGCCATTCACCACAAGCGCAGTCCAAGTGACAGCCCTACGGCGAGAACGCCTTCACACTGGCGTTGACACCCACCTTACAGCGTGCCGTAGCTGTGCAGCCCGCTCAGAAACATGTTCACGCCCAAGAAAGCAAACGAGGTGACGCCCAAACCGGCCAGGGCCCACCAAGCCGCCACCGTGCCACGCAGGCCCTTCATCAGCCGCATGTGCAACCAGGCAGCGTAATTGAGCCAGACGATCAAGGCCCAGGTCTCTTTCGGGTCCCAGCTCCAGTAACCGCCCCAGGCCTCGGCGGCCCACAAAGCACCCAAGACGGTGGCAATGGTGAAGAAGGCAAAACCCACCGCGATGGATTTGTACATCATGTC
>CANGEE010000078.1 GCA_947452635.1 Comamonadaceae bacterium
CACACATATTGAGTGGGTACACCGGCTTGTGACAAGGCGTCGGCGTACAGCAAGCCTTCGTCACGCAAGGGGTCAAAACCGGCGGTCATGACCAGTGCCGGGGGCAAGTCGGCATGCGAAGTCGCCAGCAAAGGCGAGGCGCGCCAGTCGTCAGCGTGGCTGTCTTGGCTGAGGTAGTTGGCGGTGTACCAGCGCATCGCGTCTTGCGTCAGCATGTAGCCTTGGCCATTGCGGTGATACGAATCTGTTTCGGGGCGCATGGTGACCGCCGGGTAGATCAGCAGCTGAAACGCAGGCTGGGCCGCTTGGCCGCGCAAACCCAAGCACAGGGCCGCCGCGATATTGCCCCCGGCGCTGTCACCACCCACGGCCACGCGCGCGGGGTCGATGTTCAGCGGGCTGGCGTGCTGCACCAACCAAGCAAAAGCGGCCAGGGCGTCGTCATAAGCCGCTGGAAACGGCGCTTCAGGCCCGAGCCGGTAGTCGAGCGCAAACACCGCGCTGCCCGAGGCATTGCACAGACTGCGGCACACGGCGTCGTGGGTGTCCAGGTCGCCTACCGTCCAGCCACCGCCGTGAAAGAACAACACAGCGGGCAAAGTTGCATCTGCCTTGGCGTGCAGCGGGCGGTACTCGCGCACCGCCATGGACACGCCGCTGTGGCTCAGCACATGGTCTTGGGTGTGGGCGACCGTCTCGCCTTCGGGTTGGCTCAAGGCGCGGCGCTGCAAATAGGCCGCTCGGGCTTGCGGGGCGGTCAAGGTGTGTACTGGCTTGGCACCGTTGTCGGCCATGAGTTGCAGGAATTGACGGGCTTGGGGGTCGAGCATGGGGGTCTCCTAGGGGTGTTGGTTTTTCACTTTAATGCACCGGCCAAGCCCCGGCTGTCATGTCTGTAAAATACCCGTAAGGCCCGCGCTCCGGCGGGCTTTGCTTTTGATTCATCCGGAGCCATGTAGAGGACTACCATGTATAAAAACCTCGCAGCCGTCATCGCGGCCGCCTGCTTTTTTTCGCTTTCCCCCACCACCCATGCCGAGCCGCTCAAGGCGGGCTTTGTGTATGTCTCGCCCATCACCGAAGCCGGTTGGACGCGGCAGCACGAGGAAGGCCGCAAAGCCGTCGACAAAGCCTTGGGTGCCGCCGTCAAAACCACGTTTGTGGAAAACGTGGCCGAGGGCGCAGACGCCGAGCGCGTGATCCGCGACCTGGCGCGCGAGGGCCACAAAATCATTTTCACCCCCAGCTTTGGCTACATGGAGCCCACGCTCAAAGTGGCGCAAGAGTTTCCGGACGTGAAGTTCGAATCCATCACCGGCTACAAAACCGCGCCCAACGTCGCGGCGGCCAATGCCCGTTATTACGAGGGCCGTTACCTGGCGGGCGTGGCGGCTGGGCGCATGACGCGCACCCATCTGGCTGGCTATGTCGCGGGTTTTCCGATCCCCGAAGTCTTGCAAGGCATCAACGCGTTTGCTTTAGGCATGCGCTCGGTCAATCCGCGCGCCCAGGTCAAGGTGGTGTGGCTGAACCTGTGGTTTGACCCGAGCAAAGAGCGCGAGGCGGCGATGACGCTGTTCAACCAAAACGTGGACGTGATCGCTTTTCACACCGGCTCCACCGCGGTGATGGCGGCCGCCCAAGAGCGCGGCAAGATGGCCGTGGCCTACCACTCTGACATGCGCAAAACCGCGCCCGATGCGCAGATCATTGCAGTGACCCATGAGTGGGGGGCGTACTACACCGCCCGTGTGAAAGCGGTGCAAAACGGGCAATGGCAAAGCGGCAATGTCTGGGGCGGAATGAAAGAAGGCATGGTGCGCGTGGGCGATTTTGGCCCCCAAGTGCCCAAGGCCGTGCAAGCCGAGGTGCTGGTCAAACAAAAGCAAGTGGCCAGCGGCCAGCTCCAGCCCTTTGCCGGACCGATCCGCAACAACGAGGGCAAGCTGGTGGTCCCCGCTGGTCAGGCGCTCACTGACGCAGAAATTTTAGGCATGAACTATTTGGTGGCCGGTGTGCAGGGCAAGGTCAACCCCTAAAGCCCTCTGCCAAGAAGGCAGTCCATCGGCGCCGCTCAGGCCTGTTTCAAGCCCGCACGGTGTCCGACGCGGTCTTCGTGCCCATCCCGTCAAGCAAGGCGAAAGCCGCAGGGGCCCGCAGCGGTTGCTTGGCTTGAGGTTTCTGTGGATTCAGTGGTCGTTGTTCTGGGCTGCTGAAAAGTCCAACGACGCCTCATTTTGATCGTGATTTGAAAATGAACTCAATCACGCTTGATGGGATTGGCCTTCACCAGACGCGTCCAAGTTTCTGTTTCTCGTTTTAACAATGCCGCATATTCCTTGGCCGAGCTGCCCACGGGTTCAAAAGCCAAATTATTGAAACGCTCGCGCATGGCAGGATCTTTCATGATCGTCATCGCCGCTTTTTCCAAAACATCAATCGTCGCCTGCGGTGTTCCTGCGGGCGCATTGAGGCCCACGAAATTGGACCAATAGTAGTTCGGATAGCCCAATTCAGAAATCGTCTTCAATTGCGGGAAAAGTTTCGACCGATTTTTCCCCAAGTTGGCAATTAATTTTATTTTTCCATCTTTGGCATGTGGCGCTGCGGAGGCCAATGTGCCAAATACCAAATCAATCTGACCCGCGAGCAGGTCATTGATGGCAGGCCCCTCACCACGGTAGGGAACGTGTATCAACTTCACACCCGCCTCTTCTTTGAGCCATTCACCACTCAAGTGATAAGTGCCGCCTGCACCTGCTGAGCCGAAAGTTAACCCGTCGCTTTTGGTGTTTGATAAAGCAATCAATTCAGCCAAATTGTTGGCGGATAAGTCTTTTCGGCTCATCAGTACGTTTTCCATGTTGTGGATATGACTGATAGGGATCAAATCGGTGAGCGGTTTGTAGGGCACAGTGGGATCTGAAATGGGTGTGATCGTCATCACGCCTGTGACACAGAAACAAAGTGTGTAGCCATCTGGTGCCGACCTGACGACTGAATGGGTGCCCGTTGTGCCGGCACCACCACTTCGGTTGTCGACAACAACCGGTTGTCCCAATACCTTTGTCAATTCCGTGGCCACGATCCGCCCAGCCGCATCCATGGCACCACCCGCCGCATAAGGCACCACCAGTTTGATGGGCTTAAGTGGGAAACTCTGGGCGTATGCAATGCCTGAGATCATTGCGCCTGTTGTGGCGGCCGCACCCATCAAGATTATTTTTATGGTGTTCGCCATTTTCATCTCGAGCCCTCTTTTTTAAATTAGAAACCGTATCTTTAACTTTGCTGAAAATCGACGCCATCGACAGCATCGTGTCCATAAATCCAGCCGACTGAAATCGGGGGGGGCGCAGGATGAAGTTGATTGTTCAGAAACTGTTGTCTCGCCTGCAACTGTACGCGGGATACACGGGGTTGCCTTTCTTTGCTGTACTCAATCAACGCCTGTTGAGGATCGTTGGCGTTCGCATTCAGCAATCGGGCAATGACCATCCCGTCCTCTAAAGCCATGGCCCCCCCTTGCGCCAAAGTGGGCATCATCGGATGAGCGGCATCACCCATCATGGCAATATGTCCCACATTCAAATTCGGCAGAGGATCTCGATCATGAATCCCCCACTTGTAGGCCTCGGTGGCCATTGACAATACAGAAAGCATGGTCTCATTCCAGCCTGCGTAGGCCTCCATCATTTCGCCAGTTGCACTTGGAACAGCCCAGTTTTCATCTGCCCAGGTACTGGACACGCGCCCGGCAAAGATATTCAACAATTCGCCTGCGCGAATGGGGTAGAAAAGAACGTGCCCCGTCGGACCTATCCAGCCCGCATATTCTTTCCCCGTAAATGGGTAGGGTGATTTTTCGTTGACACGCAAGAAATCGTCCATGGGCACGCTTAAGCGCCAGCAGATTTGTCCTGAGAAGCGGGGTTTTGAATCCCCAAACAACTTTTTCCTGATGACCGAGTGAATACCATCTGAAGCGATCACGATGTCTGCTTCAATTTCCTTGCCATTTGAAAACTGAACCACCGCATGATTTTCAAAATTCTCCGCATCCACGCATGCATGTCCCGTATGGATATTTTTTTCGGGCACTTGGGACATCAACAAGCTGTGCAGATCTGCGCGATGTGACATTGTGTAAGCTGCGCCATAAGTCTTCTCCATGACCCCCCTCAATTGTTCCTGCGATCGCAGTTGCCCGGTATCCCATGTCAATGAAATTCTGTTTTCGGGTTCCGAAGCCGTTTTCATATAGGCGTCCTCCAACCCCAGAGCCCGTATCACTTTCACTGCATTCGGGCCCATTTGCAAGCCCGCACCGACTTCGCCCAGCTTGTCTGAGCGCTCATAAACCTGGACTTCAAATCCTTTTTGCGTCAAGGCGGCCGCTGCCGTCAACCCTCCAATGCCTGCACCCACCACCGCTATTTTGAGTTTTCTATTTCGCGTGCTCATACTGAGTCCTCAAGTTAAATCATCATTGGCTCAAATACAGAAGAAATTCAACAAATTTTCTGACATCCCATCAAGACACCATCTGCACCGTACGGTTGTCGCGAAGACCCTCACACCACTGCTGAATCGAATGCCTGCAAGAAGGCGTTGAGGGGTGAGCTGCCAAGGCCGCTTGGTGTCAATCACCGAGCCGTTCAAGCATCCAAATGAATGTCCCGCGCCTTGGCCAATGCGGTCCAGCGGGCGATGTCTTTTTTCATATAGGCGCCAAATTCGACCGGTTTCATCGGCATCAACTCCACCGCTTCGGCACTGAGTTTCTCTTTAAAGTCGGGCTGGGCCAGCACCGCCGCCATGGCGTCGTTCAGGGTTTTGACAATGGCCGCAGGCATATTGGCCGGGCCGACCACGCCGTACCACTGCTGCGCGTCAAAGCCTTTGAGTCCGGCTTCTTCCAGCGTGGGCACGTCTTTGAGCTGCGGGTGGCGCTGGTTGCCGGTCACAGCCAGAGCGCGGATGCGGCCGCCGCGAATGTGCGGCAGTGCAGCCGCCAAGCCGGGGAACATCATTTGCGTCTGGCCGCCAATCAAATCGGTGATGGCCGGCGCAATGCCGCGGTAAGGGATGTGCACCAAAAAGCTGTTGGTTTGCAGCTTGAACAATTCGGCGGTGAGGTGGGTCAACGAGCCTGCACCAGCCGAGCCGTAAGACAGCTTGCCCGGGTTTTGTTTCATATAGGCCAAAAAAGCCTGGATGTTGGCCGGCGGCAAGGCGTTGTTGATCACCAGCACATTGGGGGTGGAGCCGATCATGCCGATCGGCGTGAAATCAGCCAAGGCATCGTAAGGCAGCTTGCGCGTGGCGGGCGCGGTGCCGTGCGTGGCCACATAGCCTTGCATCAGGGTGTAGCCGTCGGGCACGGAGCGGGCTGCGGTTTGCGCCGCAATCACGCCGCCGCCGCCGCCCAGGTTGTCCACCACCATGGACTGACCGAGCACTCGGCCCAAGCGGTCACACAGGGCGCGACCCACCATGTCGGAGCCGCCGCCAGCCGCTACCGGCACGATGTATTTGATCGGTTTGCTGGGATAGGCGTTTTGGGCCCCAGCCCATTCAGGCAGGCCTAACAGGGCGGGGCTGGCTTGCAGCAGGGTGCGGCGTTTCATCAGGTCTCTCCAATCACTTCAAGGTACTTTCAACGGGTGGATCGCATTTCCAACCCTACAATCCGCATATTCACACAGGAAGTACAGTCCCATGAGCATTAAAAGTGACAAATGGATTCGCCGCATGGCCGAGCAGCACGGCATGATCGAGCCTTTCGAGCCTGGCCAAGTGCGGCAAAACGCGGCGGGTGAAAAAATTGTCAGCTACGGCACCAGCAGCTACGGCTACGACATTCGCTGTGCGCCCGAGTTCAAAGTGTTCACCAATATTTACAGCACCGTGGTGGACCCGAAGAACTTCGACCCCAAGAGCTTTGTCGACATCGAATCCGATGTCTGCATCATCCCGCCCAACAGTTTTGCCCTGGCCCGCACCCTGGAGTACTTTCGAATTCCACGCAATGTGCTGACCGTTTGCCTGGGCAAAAGCACCTACGCCCGCTGCGGCATCATCGTCAACGTCACGCCATTTGAGCCGGAGTGGGAAGGCTATGTGACCTTGGAATTCTCCAACACCACGCCGCTGCCGGCCAAAATTTACGCCGGCGAAGGCTGTGCCCAGGTGCTGTTTTTTGAAAGCGACGAGGTCTGCGAGACCAGCTACAAAGACCGTGGCGGCAAATACCAAGGCCAGGTCGGGGTCACGCTGCCCAAAGCCTGATCCGAGGCAAATAGGCCCTGGGCAGGGCCCGTCAGCCTAAAGTGCGACAATACCGGGTTCATGACAGACTCTTTTTCCAACCTCTCCCTGGCCGAGCCCCTGGCACGCGCCGTCGCCGAAATGGGCTACGCGTCGATGACGCCTATCCAAGCGCAAGCCATTCCTGTGGTCCTGACCGGCCAAGACGTGATGGGCGCTGCGCAAACCGGCACCGGCAAAACGGCGGCGTTCTCATTGCCTTTGTTGCAACGGCTGCTCAAGCACGAAAACAGCTCCACCTCGCCGGCTCGCCATCCGGTGCGTGCTTTGGTATTACTGCCCACCCGTGAGCTGGCCGATCAGGTGGCGCAACAAATCAAGCTTTACGCCAAGTACACCCAGATGCGCAGCGCCGTGGTGTTTGGCGGCATGGACATGAAGCCGCAAACGCTGGAGCTGAAACGCGGCGTTGAAATTTTGGTGGCCACGCCAGGGCGTTTGCTCGATCACATCGAAGCCAAAAATGCGGTCTTGAACCAAGTTGAGTATGTGGTGCTGGACGAAGCCGACCGGATGCTGGACATTGGCTTTTTGCCTGACCTGCAGCGCATCCTGAGCTACTTGCCCAAGCAGCGCACCACCTTGCTGTTCTCGGCCACGTTCTCGCCCGAGATCAAACGCTTGGCCGGCAGCTATTTGCAAAACCCGGTCACCATTGAAGTGGCGCGGCCCAACGAAACCGCTTCCACCGTGGAGCAACGTTTTTACGCTGCGCAAGACGATGACAAGCGCCGTGTGGTCAAGCATGTGCTGACCAGTCGGGGCATCAAGCAAGCTTTTGTGTTTGTCAACAGCAAATTAGGCTGTGCGCGACTGGCGCGCTCCTTGGAGCGTGATGGCCTGAAAACCACCGCTTTGCACGGCGACAAGTCGCAAGACGAGCGCTTGAAGGCGCTGGACGCCTTCAAGCAAGGCGAAGTGGATTTGTTGGTTTGCACCGACGTGGCGGCGCGCGGCCTGGACATCAAGGATGTGCCCGCGGTGTTTAACTTTGACGTGCCGTTCAATGCTGAAGACTATGTGCACCGCATTGGCCGCACTGGACGCGCTGGCGCTTCGGGTTTGGCCGTGACCCTGGTCTCTCCGTCTGACAACCGGTTGGTCAGCGACATTGAAAAGCTGATCAAGAAAAAAATCGAGGTCGAAACGCTGGACCTGGGCGGTGAGCGCGAACGTTTTGACGAGCGCCGTGGCGCAGACCGTGGTCCTGAGCGTGGCGCTGATCGCCGATCGACACCCCGTGACAATGGACCCCGCGAAGGCGGCGGTGGCCTTTGGAATCGCCGTGAAAACGCCGATCCGCGTGATGCATTGGACAGCCCACGCGAACGCCGCAGCAGTTTCCGCCCTGCGCCGGTCAACCGCGACCCCTTCTTTGAGAAACCGTATGAAGCTTCTGCGGCGCCAGCGGCACCGGTGTGGGAAACGGCCAAACCTGCCGCAGGCGCACGCAGCAGCATTTCGGCCAACATCAAACCCAAGCGCAAAGTGGCTGCACTGTTCAAGGTGAACGAACAAGCGTGAGCCTGCTCGGCGCTGTGCTGCGGCTTGTCCGCAGCAGGCGACGGTCTTTACCCCGGTGTCATGGGAATGACCTGCCGTGCTGTCAAAATCAGTCTATGCATCGATTGTTTTCGACCCCCCGTCCAGCTGAGCGGGCCCTGAGGCCCCTGTGGGCTTCTCCACAGGTCCATGGCTGGCTCTCCTGCCTGAGTTTGGCTTGGGCCAGTTCTGGCGTGTTGGCGCAGCAAAAGCCAACTTCAGTGGCCGCCTCACCCACGTCCGTGCAGGACATGGGGCAAATCGAGATCAAAAGCAACCGCGACAACGACACCGCCGTGCGGCGTGAGTCCACTGCCGCCAAGATCGTCATCGGTCGCGAAGAACTTGACAGACAGGGCGACGCCAGTTTGGGTGAAGTGCTCAAGCGCTTGCCCGGCGTCACAATCCAGGGCACCCCGGGTCGCGGCGGGGCCATCCGCATGCGCGGCCTGGGCAGTGGGTACACGCAAATCTTGCTGGACGGGCAGCGCGTGCCGCCTGGTTTCTCGGTCGACACTTTGACGCCGGAGCAGGTCGAAAAAATTGAAATTTTGCGTGCGCCCACCGCCGAAACCGGTGCCCGCGCCATTGCCGGCACCATCAACATCGTGTTGCGCGAGGGCCAAAAAGCCAACCCCGACGATTTCAAGGTCGGGACCAGTTTTGAGCACGGCCAGGTCTCTGAGCAGGTCAATTGGGTGCACAACCTGCAAACCGAAGGCATGAACGGCACGCTCACCGTGTCGGGCTTTGACAGCCAACGTCCCGACGATGTCAGCACGCACACGGTGTCCGAAGTTCAGGCCAACCCGTCTGCGAAGACCGATCGCACCAGCGAGACGGTCAGCGTCGGTCACCGGCAAGGCGTGGCGGCCAACGCCCGTTTGCAGTGGCGCGGCGAGCAAGGCACCAGCCTGGTGTTGATGCCGTTTTTGATTTATTCCGACTACACCAACCAAGGGCGTACCGACTTGCGGCAGATGGATGCGGCGGGCGGCGTGAGCGCCGACAGCGCGAAGCTGGCCACCCAAAGCCGCTATGTGAACATGCGACTCAATGGCCAATTCAACCGCCGTCTCAGTGCGGATGACTTGATGGAGCTCAAGTTTGGCCTGGGCCGCTCCACTTACCGCTACCAATTCGACCAAACCGGCGGTGTGACCGGCCTTTTGCCCACCCTGACGCAGCGCCAAGACTTCACCGACCTGTCCAACAACCTCAGCGGTAAATTGACCCAAGTCTTGAAAAACGGCCATCAGTTGGTCAGTGGCCTGGAACTGGAAGCTGTCAACCGCAACGAAATGGGCACCACCTCGGTCACTGACGAGTCGGGTGATTTGAAAGCCAGCACCCAACGCTGGGCCGTTTACAGCCAAGACGAATGGAAGTTCAACGAAAAGTGGTCTGCTCACGCGGGTTTGCGTTACGAAAACATTGAAACTTCAGGCACCAGCAGTGAGGGCGTGCGCCGCAACACCAGTTCGGTTTGGTCGCCTTTGCTGCATGCCCTGTGGAAGCCTGTGCCTGGCAGCCGCGATCAAATTCGCATGAGCCTGACGCGCAGCTACAAAACCCCCACCTTGTACAACCTGGTGGCGCTGCCCTCTTTGTCCAGAGAAACCAACAGTCCGACCCGCACCGATCGCGTGGGCAATCCCGATCTGCGTCCTGAGCTGGCCACGGGCATTGACTTGGCCGCAGAGCGCTATTTGGAAGGCGGCGGTTTGATCAGCGCTAACCTGTTTCAGCGCAACATCACCGATTTGATCCGGTACACCATCAACCAAGTCAATAACCCGTCTTGGGCGCCCGGTCAAACACGCTGGGTCGCCAGCCCGCACAACGTGGGCGATGCCGTCACCCAAGGCCTTGAATTGGAAGCCAAGTTCCGTCTGAACCAAGTTTGGCCGGAGGCCTTGCCGGTGGACATTCGCAGCAACATGAGTTTCTTTCGCTCGCGTGTGAAAGACGTGCCCGGGCCCAACAACCGGCTCGACCAGCAGCCCGACATGACGGCCAATGTGGGCGGCGATTACCGCCTGCGCGGCATCCCGTTGACCCTGGGCGGCAACATCAACTACAACCCCGACTACCAGACTCGCCAAAGCGAAACCCAATGGGCCTACCAAGGCGCGAAAAAGGTGGTGGATGTGTACGGCCTGTGGCGCTATTCGGCGGCCACGGGCGTGCGACTGACCGTGAGCAACCTGACGCCTTCAGACTACATCACCGGTTCCAGCTACATCGGCCATGGCGTTTCTGAAACCGCCCGCACCACCACGCGCAACTGGCAAAACGTCACGCTGCGTTTGGAGATGAAAATCTAGGCCAGCCCCTGCCGTACAACGGGTTGCGATTCAGGTCATCCCGTTGCGGTGGGCCAATTCGACGAACAAACCCGAGTGGTCCAAATCGGTCAACCCGTGGGCGATGGCTTGGGCGTAGAGTTGTTCAAACAAGGCGCTGATGGGCGCTTCAAAGCCCAGTGACGCGGCCGTATCCAGCGCATTGCGCATGTCTTTGAGTTGCACCGACATGCGCGCACGCGGCGCGAAATCGCGCTCCACCATGCGCTGGCCATGCAACTCCAAGATGCGGCTTTGCGCAAAACCACCGCCAATCGCTTCACGCACCTTGGCCATGTCAGCCCCCCCTTTGGCGCACAGCAGCAGCGCCTCGGCCACGGCACCGATGGTGATGCCGACAATCATCTGATTGGCCAACTTGGCCAATTGCCCCGCGCCGTGCGGCCCCACATGGGTGGCTTTGCCCAAGTGCTGTAGCACTGGCATGGCCCGTGCCAAGTCGGCTGCTTGGCCCCCGACCATGATGGCCAGTGTGCCCGCTTGCGCCGCCACGGTGCCGCCCGACACGGGCGCGTCCAGGTGCGCGATGCCCAAGGTCTGCAGACGTTCGGCGTGGTCGCGGGCCTCAGCCGGTTTGATGGACGCCATGTCGATCATCAAACTGCCTGGCTGCATGGCTTGCGCTGCCCCCAACTCAAACAGCACGTGGGCGACGATGGGGCCACTCTCCAGCAGGCTGATGACCACATCGGCCTGGCGTACCGCGTCTTGCACGTGTGCGTGCGCCGTCGCGCCGTGGTCGCACAGGGCTTGGGCTTTGTCTGCGCTGCGGTTCCACACGTGCACGGCAAAGCCGGCCTGGCACAAGCGTTGCGCCATGGGTGCGCCCATGCGGCCCATACCGAGGACAGCGATTTTCAAGCTCATAAGTTCTCCATGCGTCAGGGGCTCTTGGCGCGCCATGGTGGCGGCGCTCATGAAGGCGATTGTGGCGGCTTTGGTGCTGGCCGTGCCGGCCGCGCTGTCACCTGCGGTGTGACAAGATAGGGCCTGCGCCTGCACACTGTCTTCGATACCGCTTGCTTCACCCTAGGAAACCGCACATGACTTCAAATTCTGCCCCTGCCCAACCGCCCCGCGCCCGGACCAGCGCTTGGTACGACAGCATGTACAACAACCGGGCTTTGGTGCCGGACTTTGCCGACCACTTTGCGCGTTGGCAAAGTGCTTCGCAAGCGGTGCGCAAGCAAGTCGCTTGCACCCTGGATATCGCTTATGGCGACGGTGTGAATGAAAGCTTGGACATCTTTCCTGCGGCAAAGCCCCATGCGCCGGTGGTGGTTTTCATCCATGGCGGTTACTGGCGCAGCCTGGACAAATCGGACCATTCCTTTGTCGCCCCAGCCTTGCAAGCCATGGGTGCTTGTGTGGTGATCGTCAATTACGCCCTGTGCCCCAGCACCCAAGGGCAGGTCGTGACCGTGCCCGACATTGCCTTGCAAATGACCCGCGCTTTGGCCTGGACCCACCAGCACATTGCCGCGCACGGCGGGGACCCTGGCCGCATCACTTTGGCCGGCCATTCAGCCGGTGGGCATTTGGCGGCCATGTTGCTGGGCACCGATTGGAAGCAAGTCCATTCGAAACTGCCGGTGCATTTGGTGCGCAAAGCCTTGTCGATTTCGGGTTTGTACGATTTGAACTCGGTTCGCAAAGCGCCTTTTGTGCAAGCCTCTTTGCACCTGACGCCCAAGCAGGTGCGTCAAACCAGCCCGGCGCTGTGGACCTCGCCGCGCCAGCGTACCCTGTTCACCGTGGTGGGCGCGCAAGAAAGCCCCGAGTTCGTGCGCCAGAACCGTTTGATCCACCAAACCTGGGGGCCGCGCACCGTGCCGGTGTGTGAAGTTTTGGCCGATTGCAACCATTTCAGCGTGCTGCCTGAATTGACCCGCAGCGGCAGCCGCTTGAACAACTTGATGCGGCAACTGATCGCGTTGTGAAGTATCAAAGTCAGCCGCAAAAAAAGCCCTGCCGCTGCATGCGGTCAGGGCGGGCGAATAGCGTGTGGTCTCAGGACGAGAGC
>CANGEE010000079.1 GCA_947452635.1 Comamonadaceae bacterium
GCTGACGGCCTGACCCAAATCCACGCGAATCTGCGTGACGCGACCCGCAAACGGGGCGTAAATGCGTTGGGTACGCTCTTCGTTCCAAACCAAGCGTGCAGGTAAATCCACCGACAAGGTGGTCGCTTGCACTGCCGCTGTGGTTTTCAGCAAACTCAATTGCGGATGACCAGGCGGGAAACGTAACTGACTGCCTTGGATGATGGGCCGAACTTCAGCCGCAGGCGGCGGCGGCGCCTCGGTGCAGGCAACCAGCAGGGTCGCCGCAGTCAGCGCAAAAAATGAGAAAGCCGATGGGAGCGAAAAATTCTTCACAGGTATCTCTTGCATTCAAGGTTAATTCGGCAACGCCGAGGCCGGACGGTTGCGCAGTTGCCAAGCGGTAACCGCTTTGGCGTAATCGGTTTGCACGGTCAGCGCTTCGATGAGGGATGCCCGCAGGGTGCGGCGGGCATCGAGCAAATCCACCAAGGGGATGGCGCCTTTGCTGTAAGCCAGTTCAGCTTGTTCGGCCACTTTGCGTGCACGCGGCAGGATCAAGGTGTCGTATCCTTGCAAACGGCTGGCGGCGCTAGACAGATCTTGCTGCAACCCCAGCCATTCGCCTTGCGCGGCCAAACGCACTTTGTCGAGCAGCTCTTGCGCCTGCGCATGCTGCGCGATGGCGCGGCCAATCTCGCCTTCATAGGCATAGTTCACTTGCAGCGGGAACTGCACCCGCAGTTCCACCAAACGGTTGCTGGCGTTGGCAGCGGTGTCGACAGAAACCCCGACCACAGGGTCGATGCGTTTTTGCGCTTGGGCGTTGTCCAGCCAAGCTTGTGCAGCCTGCAGCCGTTGCGTCGCGGCTTGCACATCGGCACGGGCTTGCACCCAAGTCTCCAATCCAGCGCCCATCTCCGGCACCGCGTTGGCAGGCCACTGTGGCTGCACTCGCCATTGCATCACGGGTTCGGGCCGGATGTGCCGCCCCGTGATTTGGGCCAAAGCCAAGGTGGCACGCTGCTGGTCCAGCTGCGCGCTTTGGGCGTCGGCTTGGGCGCGTTGGGCTTCAATCTCTACGCGGGCCACATCTTGGGCGGACAAGTCCCCCGCTTGCAGCCGCTTTTGCGCCGTCAGCGCCAATTGCTTGGCGCTTTGCGCCATGGCCTGCACATGGGCTACGCGCTCTTGCGCAGACAGCACATCAAAAAAAGCGTCTTTGGCAGCCAACTGCTGTTGCACCAAGGTTTCAGCCAAATCGGCCTGCGATGCGGCGGCCAGGCTTTGCGTGGCTTGGGTCCGCAAGGCGCGTTTACCGCCGCGCTCCCAAGTCCAGTCCAGGCCCAGTGACTTGTCAATGCGCCGCTGCGAGGTCAATGCGTTATTGCTGAGTCCGATTTGTTCACCCGCCGCTGCCTTGGCCGACAACACCGGCAAGGGTGCCCGGTTGGCGGCCAAAATATCGGCCTGACTGGCCAATGCCTCTTGCTGCGCCCAGCGCACATCCAGGTTGTGGCGTGCAGCTTCCAGGACTTCGGTCAAGCTCAAGGGGGCAGAGGAAGACTGCGCAAAAGCCGGAGAAAAGGCCGGGGAGCCGATCCACACCATCGCGGCGCAAGCGCATGAAAAAAAGAACTGTCGTATGCTCATGTGGTGTTTATCGCTCAAGTGACCTGACCTGTACCTGACCAATAACGTTCAGCTCACGGCTTTGTTGACGCCGGGACTGTGGGTTTACCCTTGAACATGAAACTCCTTGTATGCGCATTTTGTTGATAGAAGACGATGATGTGTTGCGTCACGTCATGCTCAAAAGCCTGGAAGACGCAGGTCATCGCGTTGACGCCGCCTCGGATTTGGCCCAAGCGGGGCATTTCTGGCGCGTACAAGCCTTTGACGTGGTGCTGCTGGATTTGAATCTGCCGCAATCCGATCAAGCGCAGGCGCCCATGGGTTCAGGCCTGACCGTCTTGCGCGAAGCGCGCGCTCGCGGCGACCGAACCCCCGTGATGGTGCTGACAGCGCGCAACCGCACCGAAGAGCGCATTGCCGGACTGGACGCGGGCGCCGACGACTACCTGGGCAAACCGTTTGATCTGGGCGAGGTCGAAGCCCGACTGCGCGCCCTGGTGCGGCGCAGCCAAGGCGCCAGCGACATGACGCAAGTGGGGCAACTGCGTCTGGACCGCAAAAATCGCCGCGTCAGTCTCGGCGATGAACCCTTGGTGCTGCCAGCGCGAGAATTTGAGGTGCTCTGGGAATTGATGACGCCGCCCGGACGCGCCGTGAACAAGCGGGCGCTTTCTGACAAGTTGTCCGATTTCGATGCCGCCTTGGGTGACAACGCTTTAGAAGCTTTCATCTCAAGGCTGCGCCGCAAACTCCACCACAGCGGCGCCACCATCCGAACCTTGCGCGGTATTGGCTACTTGCTGGAGGAGGAAACATGAATTTGTCTGATTTACAGCCTGCCCTGCCCGTCAAACCTTCATTGCGTGACAAGCTCATGCGACACGTGCTCGTGCCGTTGGCCTTTGTGTGGCTGATTGGCACCCTGCTGTCGGCGGGTATTGCCAACTACTTTGCGCAAAAAGCTTTTGACAGATCCCTGCTGGACGACGCTTATGCGGTGGCAGGGCATGTGCGCTTGACCGATGCTTGGCCGCCGCAATTGGACATCGACCTGTCTTCCAGCGAAATTGGCAGTTTGTTGTTTGACCAAACCGAATCCATGTTTTTTGCGGTGTACCGGGAAAACGGCACGCTGCTGGCGGGTCATGGCGGCTTGAATGGCCCATCGGGCATAGAAATGCCCAAATCCAACATCGAATTTGGCGACATCCATTTCCAAGGTCGCCCCATGCGCAGCGTGGTGTTGCATCAATCCAAGCCCGCTGCGTTCAAAGTGGTGGTGGCGCAAACCAACCGCAGCCGCAGCCGCTTGCTGGAGCAGCTGCTGATCTACTCCATCCTGCCGCAAATGCTGTTGTTCGCGGGCATTGCGGTGTGGCTGCGGCGCGCCATCGCCAGTGATTTGCAGCCCCTGGTGAATTTGGAAGAAGCCGTGGAACAGCGCGACGCCGCTGATTTAACACCCATGGTGGTCGCCTCCGACACGCAAGATGTGGACAAGCTCAACCACTCCATCAACGCGCTGTTGGCGCGCATTCAAGACGGGCTGAACGCACAGCGGGAATTTTCAGGCAATGTGGCGCACGAACTGCGCACCCCCTTGGCCGGCATTCGTGCGCTGGCCGAATACGGCTTGCAAAGTGAGCAAGCGGCCACCTGGAAAGAACAGCTGGCCTTGATCAAAGACAGCAGCATGCGGGCCAGCCATTTGGCCAATCAATTGCTGGCCTTGGCTTTGGCCGATGAAGCCGATTTGAGTTTGCGCCGTGAGCCTGTCCGTTTGGATGCGTTGATCACCACCTCGATTGTGCAAGCCAGCGCCCGCGCACGCGCACTGCAGGTGGACTTGGGTGCCACTGGCATAGAGCACGCTGTCACGGTCATGGGCAGTGCCACGCTGATCGAGGGCATTTTGAACAACTTGATTGACAACGCCTTGCGCTATGGCCGCCCGGCTGCACCCAGTCTGGCGGTGGTGACGGTGTCGCTGCAAGACCATCCCGAAGGGCTGGCGCTGATCGTGGTGGACAACGGGCCAGGGCTGGCACCGGCCGAATGCGAACGCTTGCTGCAACGCGGCGCACAAGGCGCCTCAGGTCAGAGTCTGCGACAAGGCGCGGGGTTTGGTCTGTCTATCGTGACGCGTTATGCGCAGTTGCTGGGTGCGCAGTTTTGGCTGCAAAACACACCCCAAGGCCGTGGCCTGGAGGCGCACTTGCTGTTTAAAACTCCGCATGCGCACGCAGCGCAAACACATTGACCGGCCCGCGAAGGGCGTTGTAAGCCGGGTTGTGGATGCGCTGCACGTCGGCCGTCAGCCAAGTCCCTTTCACAACCTGCCAGCTGTAAAACGTTTCCAGGATTTGCTCGGGCTGGTAACTTAAGCGGCCATCGCCAATGAAGTATGAAATGCCGCCCGCTTCTAAAAACTGGCGCCGCGTTTTGGACAAGCCATTGCGCAACCAAGCTGCGCCGACCACATCGTTGGCCCGACCCCAAATTGAACCACTCCATCGGAACCCGGTCGAAATCGAATCGTCTACTTCGGTAAAAGCATAGGTTTCGGTTTTGCCATCGGCCTGCATCACGCGCAAGAAATAGCCAACCGCTGGGGTGAGGGCTTGCTCCAAATTCACACCCAAACCGGATTTGATTTTTTCACCGTTTCGCACATCAAAAAAGCTTTGCGGATTTGTGCCCGGATGGGCTTGTAAGTACGCCTTGGCTTCGCTGTAGTTGGCCAAGATGGCACTGTTGCGCCAAGCCAGCACGCGCAGCTTGCCGGGCTGATCACCCCAGGTGTGCGCATGCTCCACTTCAATTTGGTCGCCGTAATGTCGGGCCAATGCAAAGTCCATTTGCAACCCATTGGGCACTCGCGGTCCGGACATGCGTGCGAATCGATAAACCCAGTCGCCACGGTACCACTCACCTGCCACGCCCACACCAAAGCCTCGGGCATCGGCCGCATAGTCGTAGGCGGCATAGGTCCAATTGCCCCAGTTCATGAACTGGGTGCGTGGGTCTTTCGCGTAGGCGTTGTCATCGAACACATCCAAGGTGGAAAAATTACCCGCCGTCAAGACAAAGCGGTTCTTGTCGACAAAACCTGCCATTTGATTGAAGTCGGCCTCGACTTTCTCTTGGCCCCCGCCGTGGTTCCAGGTTTGACGCAAAAACAAGCGCTGAAGATAAGGTTGGGGTTGAGATCCCGCAGCACGGGTGATTTCTCCGTTGGTGAAACCACCCAATCCCACCAAATTGCCTGCAAAAGGCACGCCCGCAGCCAACTCAGGGTTGACATAGATTTCGCCACCATCCCAGACGCGGGCGCCCCAATGGGCGGTTGCCGAAAAAGTGAACATCCTGTCGGCAGCAGCCGTCATGCTGTTGCTGCCGGAAACCTCCGAGCGAAATGAGGAATGCATTTGCCCGTTGTAGGTCACTTGGTAGCGGGCAGAGACCACTTCAGTATCGTCTGCTTGCGCCCACGCCAAAGCCCCGCAGCACAAGCCAGCCAGGGTGAGCAAAATTCGGGGGTACAGCATGCAATCGAAGAGAGGTAAGAAGTGAGGGGGTATTCAAACCCAAGCAGTGTCATCATATGCAAATTTGATGACAAGCCCATGAAACAGCTTGTGTAGGGTGCTTTTGTAGCGCCTGCGGACTTTATAATCTGCTCGCAGGGCGGGTGTCGTTCAATGGCAGGACTCTTGCTTCCCAAGCAAATAACGTGGGTTCGATTCCCATCACCCGCTCCATCAGTTCACAAGGCCCAAGCGGTCACATTCAGCGATCGAACTCTTTGCCGTTGAGGGCAATGGTGCGCGAGTTGCCTGAAACGAGTTTGATTTTTTCGCCCTGAAAATACACGTCGGCTTGCGGTAAAACAGGGCTGTGAATTTTCCAGGGCGCTTTGCCAAAATAAGTGCGACCCAGCCAGGGTTTGAGGTTTTCTTGCCAAATTTTGCCCGTGCCATCTTGCACGCAGAGCAGTCCACCTTTGTGCAACATCAAACTGACTTTCTCTGCTGACTTGGTTGGCTTATTGGCCTCAAGCACCGCAACATCCCCTTCAAAGAGACAAGCCGAATCGGCAACAGCGGGCAAAGATGCGGGGGCGATTTCAAACTCGTTCGGATGGATTTGGGCCGCCGGTAACGAAGACGCGGCTGGCGTCGGCGCTGTGACCAGCGCCACCGCAGGGGGCTGCGCAGCAGGCCCGGCGGTTTCAGAAGATGCCCACAACTTGTCAGTTTCGGTGGATGCTGCCATTTTTGATGAAGTGGTCGCCGCGCCCATGACCTCTTGAGGGCGCAAGGACAATGTCGAAGGTCTCAGGACCCACCATCCCAGTCCCGCGACCAGCAACAAACTCATCACCCCATAACCCAGCCAAGTGGAGGGAGGCGACTTGGCGTAAAGGCTTCTTGAGTTGAGCAAGGTTTGCTCGGGCACAAACTGATTTTCCAGCGGCGCGGATTCCAGGGCATCGGCCGCCACATCAGCCTGGATCACCACGTCTTCGCTCACGCCCAAGACCTTGGCCAATTTGCGCGCCGCATTGTTTTTGATTTGAACCGTGTAAAAACAATCGGTACCCCCCTCTTCCAAAGCATGAACCTGAGACACCGACAGGCTGCTGATCTTCGCCAGATAAACACAATCCCAACCACGCTCTTCACGCAGTTGCCGCAGTTTGTCTCCATTCACTTGGTCGACTTCTCTTGACTTCATCTCACCAACCTCAACTGAGAAAGTTATTGATATGGATCATTCTATAATTAAAATTGACTAATTCAAACAATTTTGAGCACTATTTAAATAAATTATTTTCAAAATGAATTTATCAAATACCGAACCATTGGCCACCTGCGTAAGCAAATTCTTGGATCAGGACATGCGCAGGCGGGCTGGATGCGGTGCAAGATGGCGGGGTTTAGGGCTGCCCGCCCCCATGGCCAGAATCGCGCTATCGTGATCTGAAACAGATTGCCAAGAATCGTTTTCATGGCCCCCATACAAGCAATCGAGCTGGTCATTTTGGTTAAACAACACAAAGTCCAAGGGCACGCGGTGTCCCATCCCGCCAGGTCCTGCCATCACCAGTGAACAACGTTGAGGCGAAGGTGACTTTCATGATTTCGCCAGCGTCATAACCACCTCAGGGCAAACGGCCAATGCCAGTACAAGGCGCCGCAAAATGCGCAGAACCGGCATGATTGACTGCGTCATGGCCTTGTTTATCTATGCGACCACCAGGGCCTTGACCCTCCCTATTGCATGGGGCTTTTTTGAGCGTCGTCCACCAAGAACACATTGCAAAAAAAACCGCTCGAAGGAGCGGTTTTGAGGGGGTCCATGAAAGCGTGATTAAAAAATCAGCTTCACCCCGGTTTTCGCTTGAATGGCTTCAGGCGTCACGCCCGGTGCCAACTCCACCACTTTCAAACCCTGCGGCGTCACGTCCATGACGGCCAAGTCCGTGATGATGCGGTCGACCACGCCCACGCCGGTCAAAGGCAGGGTGCAGCTGGGCAAAATCTTCAAGTCTTCGGTGCCGTCTTTTTTCTTGGCCACGTGCTCCATCAACACGATCACGCGTTTGACGCCAGCGACCAAATCCATCGCGCCGCCCATGCCCTTGACCATCTTGCCGGGGATCATCCAGTTGGCCAGATCGCCCTTTTCGCTGACCTGCATGGCGCCCAAGATCGACAGGTTGATCTTGCCGCCACGGATCATGGCAAACGATTGCTCGCTGCCAAAGATGGACGAGCCTTGGATGGTGGTCACGGTTTGTTTGCCCGCGTTGATCAAGTCGGCATCGACCTCGTCTTCGGTCGGGAACGGGCCTATGCCCAGCATGCCGTTTTCGGACTGCAACCACACCTCTTTGTCGGCCGGCACAAAATTGGCCACCAGGGTAGGAATGCCGATACCCAGGTTCACATAAAAACCGTCTTCCAGTTCGTGCGCCGCACGCGCGGCCATTTGGTCTTGACTCCAGCTCATATCAGACTCCTGCCTTTTCGGTGATGGTGCGTTTTTCAATGCGTTTTTCAGGGCTCGCGTTCAACACGATACGGTGCACATAAATGCCCGGCAGGTGCACGCTGTCCGGGTGCATCTCGCCCTTTTCCACAATTTCTTCCACTTCGACCACGCAAATTTTGCCGGCCATGGCCACCGCCGGATTGAAGTTGCGCGCGGTGTAACGGAACTGCAAGTTGCCCGAAGTGTCGGCACGCCAAGCTTTGACCAAAGACACATCGGGCACCAAAGCGCGCTCCATGATGTAGGTCTCACCGTCAAACTCACGCGTTTCTTTGCCCTCGGCCACCAAGGTGCCCACGCCGGTTTTGGTGAAGAAAGCCGGAATGCCCGCACCGCCTGCACGCAGCTTCTCGGCCAGCGTGCCTTGGGGTGTGAACTCCAGGGCCAGCTCGCCCGCCAGGTACTGGCGCTCAAACTCTTTGTTCTCGCCCACATAAGACGAAATCATTTTGGTGATCTGGCGTGTTTCCAAAAGCAGGCCCAGCCCAAAACCATCCACGCCCGCGTTGTTCGAGATGGCCGTCAGGTTTTTCACACCCGAGTCACGCAGGGCCGCAATCAAGGCCTCAGGGATGCCGCACAGGCCAAAACCGCCCACGCCAAACAACTGGCCATCGGCCACGATGTCCTGCAAGGCTGCCGCCGCAGAAGGGTAAATCTTGTTCACAAAGGTCTCCTTGAGAGTAAATTCATGAAGCCAACGATACTACGTATCTCGCTACGTAGTATTTCGTAGCGGGCAAACCCGCGTTGGGGCATTCAATCACCATGACAGAAATTGACTACAAACTGGCCTTTGAACTGGCCCCCATTGGCATGGTGCTGTCACGCAACCGCACCATGGTGGACTGCAACGAGCGCGTTTGCGACATGTTTGGCACCAGCCGAGAGCAACTCATTGGCCAGACCTTTCAATTGCTCTACCCCAGCGCCGACGAATACGAACGCACCGGCCAACGCATCGCACCGATCTTGAACGCCAAGGGCGTGTACGCCGACGACCGGGTGATGAAGCGGGTTGACGGCCGCTTCAAGGGCGAAACCTTTTGGTGCCATGTGACCGGCAGGGCCTTGAACAGGCAAGCCCCGCACGAGGCTGGCATCTGGACCTTTGAAGACCTCAGCGCCAGCCGCCCGGTGAAAGCCGAACTCACCGCCAGAGAACGCGAAGTCGCCGCCCACCTGATGGGCGGCCTGACCAGCAAAGAAATCGGCCGCGCCCTGGCCATCAGCCATCGCACGGTGGAGATTTACCGCGCCAAACTGATGCGCAAATACAAAGCTTCAACCACGGCGGATTTGGTGCACAAGCTGATGGCGGGAGGCTGAACGCTTTGAATGGTCCTGCAAAAATCGTCAGCCCTTGGGCTCCACCACCTCCACCACCGACCGGAACGCATCGATGGCGGACGGAAAACCACAATACACCGTGGCGTGCAGCATGACTTCGCGCAGTTCTTCGGGCGTGACGCCGTTGTTCAAGGCGCCGCGCACATGGCCTTTGAGTTCGGTTTGCTTGCCCAGGGCGGCGAGCATGGCCACGGTGATCAGGCTGCGGGTTTTCAAATCCAGGCCCGGGCGCTGCCAGACATTGCCCCAGGCGTTGCGGGTGATGAACTCTTGCATGGGCAAGGTGTAGTCGGTGGCGTTGGTGAAGGCGCGCTCGACAAAGGGCTCGCCCATGACCTGGGTGCGGGTGCCCAGGCCGCTTTGAAATGCCGGGTCATTGATCAGGGCGGAGTCTTGGGGTTTCATAGGGGGGCTTTCGTTTGGTGGAAAATGCCCACAGCATAAACACAAAGAGACCCACCATGAACGCTGATCGCTACCCCGTGCCCGAACTGAAAGACGTCCCCGAGGACATTCGCGCCAAAATTTTAGAAGTGCAAGAAAAAGCCGGTTTTGTGCCGAATGTGTTTCTGGCATTTGCTCGCCGCCCGGCCGAGTGGCGTGCTTTTTTTGCCTACCACGACGCACTGATGGTGCCCGAGTCGGTGGGGCGCGAGAGCGGCCTGACCAAGGGGGATCGCGAGATGATTGTCACCACCACCAGCGCGGCCAATAACTGCCTGTATTGCGTGGTGGCCCATGGTGCCATCTTGCGCATTTATGAAAAGAAACCGCTGGTGGCCGACCAAGTCGCCATCAATTACCGCAAGGCCGACATCAGTGAGCGCCAGCGCGCCATGCTGGACTTTGCCCTGAAGGTGTGCCTGCACTCGGACCAGATCGAAGAGGCCGACTTTGCCGCCCTGCACGCGCAGGGCTTCAACGACGAGGACGCCTGGGACATTGCGGCGATCACCGCCTTTTTTGGCCTGTCCAACCGCATGGCCAGTTTCAGCGGCATGATGCCCAACCCCGAGTTCTATTTGATGGGTCGGGTGCCCAAAAACAAGCCGGCGTGAGCCGGGGCTGACTGGGGTCTGCGCCCAGTCTTCAGTCCACCGTCACCAAGGCACGCACCTCTTCGGGCAAAGGCACAGCTTTTTGCAGCGGAAAGTCCACCCAAATCGCGGTCGCGCCGCCGGCAGAGTAAATCACCCCGGGCTCGTCGGTGCGCTCCAGCGTGATCCAGCTTTCAAACGTGGTGCGGCCCGGGTCGCTGACGTACAACTTGGCCAGCACGTCCGAGGGGTACTCGATCTGTTTATAGAAGTTGCAAAACGCATTCACGATGATTGGGCCTTGGCCTTTGGGGCTGGGGTCGTAGCCAAGTTGGACGAACCATTCGATGCGAATGGATTCCATGAACCGGAAGTACACGGTGTTGTTCACATGGCCCATGATGTCCATGTCGCCCCAACGGACCGGGATCAGCATCTGATGGACCAATTTCTTGCGTTCGGGGATTTCGATTTTCATAAGGATGACGATGTCGGTGGAGCTTGGAAAACGGTGCTGTCGGCACCGAGACCCTCGGTGTGTCAGATTGTCCGATTTCACCGCATAAAATGAGTCACCCTTCAGACAGCCCGATTCAGGGTCAGTCTGCGCATTATGTTCAGCACGATGAGAACCCCATGACACCTGCAGAAATTTTGAGCACGCACGGCCCCCGCGAATCCATGGACTACGACGTGGTCGTGGTCGGCGGCGGCCCCGGGGGCTTGGCCACCGCGATTCGTTTGAAGCAACTGGCCGCCGAAAAAGGCCAAGACGTGTCCGTCGTGGTGCTGGAAAAAGGCGGCGAGCCGGGTGCGCACATTTTGTCGGGTGCCATCATGGACCCGAAAGCACTCACCGAGCTGCTGCCCAACTGGAAAGAACTGGGCGCGCCGCTGAACCAACCGGTGACCGACGACGCCTGGAGCTTTTTGAGCGAAACCTCGGCCCTGCGCACCCCCAATATGCTGTTGCCCGAGTGCGCGCAGAACCACGGCAACTACATCATCAGCCTGTCCAACTTCACCCGCTGGCTGGCCCAGCAGGCGGAAAACCTGGGGGTGGAGATTTTCCCAGGCTTTACCGCCGCAGAGGTGCTTTACAACGAGGATGGCTCCGCGAACGGGGGTTTACCTTCGGTCAAGGGCGTGGCCACCGGCAACCTGGGTGTGGGCAAAGATGGTCAGCCGACCGAGAACTTCCAACTCGGCATGGAGTTGCACGCCAAGTACACCGTGTTTGCCGAAGGAGCGCGCGGCCACTTGGGCAAGCAGCTGATCGCCAAATACAAGCTGGACGAAGGGCGCGATCCGCAAACCTACGGCATCGGCATCAAAGAAGTGTGGGAGATCGACCCCTCGCGCCACACCCCCGGCTTTGTCATGCACAGCGCCGGTTGGCCGCTGGAAAACGACACCTACGGCGGTGCTTTCATGTACCACATGGAGGACAACAAGGTCGCCATCGGTTTCGTCGTGGGTCTGAACTACAGCAACCCTTGGCTCAGCCCTTTTGAAGAATTCCAGCGCTGGAAAACCCACCCCAACATCAGCTGGTATTTCAAGAACGACCAGGGCGAAGTCAACGCCAAGCGCTTGGGCTATGGTGCCCGCGCCATCACCGCGGGCGGCTTGATGAGCTTGCCCAAAACCGTGTTCCCCGGCGGTGCCTTGGTCGGTTGTGATGCCGGTTACCTCAACACCAGCCGCATCAAGGGCAGCCACGCCGCCATCAAGACCGGCATGCTGGCGGCTGAAGCCGCTTACGACGCCATCGTGGCAGGACGCCAGCACGACGAGTTGAGCAGCTACCCGCAAGCCTTTGAAAAGAGCTGGCTGCACACCGAGCTGAACAAGTCACGCAACTTCAAGAGCTGGTTCAAAAAGGGCCTGGTGGTGGCCACCGTGATGAACGGCTTTGAACAACTGGTGCTGCGCGGCCACATGCCGTGGACGCTGCGCCGCGACAAGGCCGACCACACTTACCTCCAACCCGCCGCGCAGTGCCCGCAGATCGACTACCCCAAGCCCGATGGCAAGCTGACCTTTGACCGCCTCTCCAGCGTCTTCATCAGCAACACCAACCACGAAGAAAACCAACCTGCCCACCTGACGCTCAAAGACGCCTCGGTGCCGGTACAGATCAACCTGGCCAAATACGCCGGGCCCGAGTCA
>CANGEE010000080.1 GCA_947452635.1 Comamonadaceae bacterium
GCCACCGTGCTGGAAGACGCGCCCAAAGCGTCTTGCACCTGCAAAGATGCGGACGACCAAAAATTCATCGACCTGGCCGTGGCGCACCGCGCCCTGCTGCTGAGCAAAGACGCGCAAGTGCTGTGCATGCGCCGACGCTTACAGCGCCTGGGCGTGCACCTGAACCCGCACATCAAGCCGCCCCCTGGCTTTGCCGTGGAGGCACCGCAGCAGGCTTTTTACGCGGCCTTGTTCCAAGCGCCATCGCCCGCGCTCTCGCCCGCACTCTCGCCCGCCGAGGTGGCCTAGGCCACCCGAGCACGCGTCACTTCTTTTCATTCTGTTGATCACCCCCATGACCACGCCCACCACACACCCCCAAGACAGCGGCCTGCAGCCCCAAGACTTTGACGCCCTGGACGACATCCTGGACGAGTTGCGTACCCGCTACGACGAAACCCCGCAGTGGGAGTTTTGTGAAGGCTTTTTGGCCGCCCTGGTGTGTTGCCGCACGCCACTGCCGGAGTCAGACTGGCTGAGCGTGCTCTTGGGTTTGGATGAAGGTGGCCGCTTTGCCGACGAGGCGCAGCGCAGCCGCTTTATGGCGCTGTGGCAGCAACGTTTCACCGAAGTCAAAACCGCTTTGGACAGCCCGATCGAAGCGCTGGACGACGACCGCGCCTACGCCCCGGAGGTCATGGACATCCGCGGTGCCATGGCCAGCCTGCCGCCCGAGGAGCGCGGCGACATCGCCGAGGACGAAATTCCGTCTTTTGCCCAAGTGTGGGCGCTGGGCTTTATGTTTGCGGTGGAAAATTGGCCCGACGAATGGGTCCCGCCCAAAGACAAAGACGCCGCCCAACTGCACGACCACTGCCTGGAAGCGGTGGTGGCCCTGACCGAAGACGACACCGACGAGCCGACCTTGTCGGCACTGAGCGAAGACGGTCCGCCCAGCGTCAGCGAGTCACGCCTGAACACCTATGGCGAAGCCCTGTGGGCGGTGTACGACTTGCGCGAAATTTGGCGCAGCATCGGCGCCCGCGTGGTGCAGGTCATCCGCGAAGACACCCCGGGTCGCAACGACGCGTGCCGCTGCGGCAGTGGCAAGAAGTACAAAAAGTGCTGCGGCGCGAACTGATCACCTGCACGCCCTTGTGATGATCGCCATCGACACCCCTTTTCTGATGGCCAGTTTGGCCGCCTTGTTGGTCGGCCTGTCCAAGGGCGGTTTGCCCACCATTGGCATGCTGGGCGTGCCAATTTTGTCGCTGGTCATGCCGCCGATGCAAGCGGTGGTCATCCTGCTGCCGATTTACGTCATCTCCGACCTGGTGAGTGTGTGGCTGTACCGCAAACACTTCAGCGCCATCAATTTGAAGATCTTGGTGCCCGCGGGCATCTTCGGCATCTTCATCGGTTGGCTCACCGCGTCGTACACCTCGGTGGCGGCCACCAAACTGTTGATTGGCGGCATTGGCGTCGGCTTTTGTCTGAACACCTGGCTGCGCAAAGCCCCAGCGCAAGCGCACGGCCCGGACCTGCCGCGCGGCATTTTCTGGGGCGCTCTGGCAGGCTTCACCAGTTTTATTTCGCATGCAGGCGCGCCACCGTTTCAGGTCTATGTGCTGCCTCAGCGCTTGCCCAAAATGGTGTTTGCCGGCACCGCCACCTTGTTGTTTGCAGTGCTCAACGCCGTCAAGATCTTGCCCTATCAGCTGCTGCAGCCCTACAGCATGGACGATCTGTACAAGGCCAGTGTGTTGATTCCCGCCGCCTTGCTGGGCACTGTGGCTGGTGCTTACCTGACGAAAAAAATCGCCGATGTCTGGTTTTACCGCTGCTTGCAAATCGGCTTGTTTCTCATTTCACTGAAACTGATCGCTGACGCCGCAAGCGCTTGGGGGCTTTAAGCACCAGCCCTTTGGTCGCGCCATCTGTGCTGCCGTTCAGGTGATTTTGAACACGGTGCGCACCGGCTTGCCACCCACTTTTTGCTCAAACACTGCCCATTGTTTGATGCCTTTGACCAGCACTTGGCTGCTGACGTCTTTCACCGGTTTTTTGGCCTTCAGCTGCGCCGTCACCCAATCTTGCACATGCGGCAAGATCGGGCCCTGCTGCCCGGTGGGCACGAGCAACTCCAAGCCATTGACTTGACCGCTAGAAGTGACGCTCAGTTCGGTGGCAGGCATGGCGCATGTGTCGCAGAGGTCTTAAGGCCACGCGGGGCTCAATCGACTTTGGCCCCTGAAGCTTTGACCACCAAGGCCCATTTTTTATGCTCGTTCTCAATCAAAGTGGCGAACTGCGCCGGCGTGTTGCCACTGGGAATCGCGCCTTGACCCAGCATTTTTTCTTTGATCGCCGGCGTGCTCAAGGACTTGGCGACTTCTTGTTGAATGCGGTTGACGATGTCGGGCGGCGTGCCTGCCGGGGCCAGCAAACCGAACCAGCTGCTGGCTTCAAAGCCTTTGAGTCCTGCGGCCTCTTCGATGGTGGGCAGCTCGGGCAGTGCGCCCGAGCGCTGGGCACTGGTCACCGCCAGCGCTTTGAGCTTGCCCGATTTGATGAGGGGCATGGCCGAAGGCAGGTTGTCGAACATCACGTCCATGCTGCCGCCCATCAAATCCAGCAAGGCCGGGCCCGAGCCACGGTAAGGAATGTGCGCCATGAAAATACCGGTCTGGCTTTTGAACAACTCGCCCGACAAATGGATGGAGGTGCCGTTACCACTCGACGCCATATTGAACTGGCCTGGATGGGCTTTGGCGGCCTTGATGAAGTCCTTGACATTGTGGATGTCCATGACCTTGGCCTTGTCGACGTTGACCACCATCACATTGGGCACGGCCGCCACCAGGGTGATGGGGGCAAAGTCTTTGAAGGGGTCGTAAGGCAGTTTGGGGTAGAGCGCGCGGTTGATGCCGTGCGTGCCCACCGTGCCCATCAAGATGGTGTAGCCGTCCGGGGCGGATTTGGCGACGGCTTCAGCACCGACGTTGCCACCTGCCCCAGCGCGGTTTTCCACCACGAACTGCTGACCAAAGGCTTTGGACAGTTCCGGTGCCACCGCGCGCGCCAAAATATCGGTCGTGCCACCGGGGGCAAAAGGCACCACGATCTTGACCGGTTTTTGCGGCCAAGCAGTTTGCGCATGGGTCAAGCCGCTCAGGCCCCAAAGGACCACGAGGGCGACCGCTTGTGTCAGGCCTCGGCGAGTGAAATGCAATGGGCGCATGGAAGTCTCCTGTCGTTCAAATCAGGCGCTATCATGCCACGCGCGCAGCGCCCAAAGGGCAGTGCTTGCTGCCGCAACATCCTCAGGCCCTGTCGCCGCCCCGGGCCTGGGTTTGCAACGCGGATTGCACAGTAGATTTCAAGGTGGATTTTTGCACCTTGCCCAAGGCGCTTTTGGGCAGTTCGGCCCTGAAGACCACCCGGCGCGGCATCTTGAAACGGGCAATTTGCCCTTGCACATGCGCCAGCACGGCCTGTTCACTCAAAGCCTGCCCGGCGGGGTTGGCGCTGCGCACCACCACGGCCACCGGCACTTCGCCCCAACGGGCATCGTCAAGCCCCACCACCGCGCACTCGGCCACGCCAGCCAGCGTGGCCAGCAGGTTTTCGATTTCGGCGGGGTAAATGTTCTCCCCCCCCGAGATGATCATGTCTTTGCTGCGCCCGACGATGGTGATGCAGCCGTCGGCTGCAGCTTGGCCCAAATCGCCGGTGGCAAACCAGCCGTCTTGCAAGCCCCTGCCACCGTTGTCCGATGACGCAGCAATTGGCCCTGCGCCGAGTGGGCCTTGCCAATAGCCCAACATCACATTCGGCGCGCGAATCAGCACCTCGCCTGTCTGTCCTGGCGTGACCACGGCGCCCGCCGCGTTGCGCAATTGCACCTGCGCCTGCGGCTGCGGCCAACCGGTGCTGCCGATGCGCGCCTGCGCCTGCGCCAAGGGCAGCGTGATGGACACCGGGCCGGTTTCGGTGGTGCCGTAAATCTGCCCGACGGGAATGCCCCGGTCATGAAAGGCTTGCAAATACGCCAAGGGAATGGTGGACGAGCCCGCCATCACGCCGCGCAGGCTGCGCAAATCGGTCCGCGCCCAAGCGGGGTGGTCCAGCACCGCACGCAAGGTGGCGGGAACCAACAGCGACAGCGTGGGGTGGTCTTGCGCCACCGCGCTCAGCCACGCGCCGGGGTCAAAGCGCTCGTGCAGGGTCACGCTCACCCCGGACAGCAAGGCGGGCAGGGTTTGGATGCACAAGCCGCCCACATGAAACAAGGGCAAGGTGGACAGCACGTGGTCCTCTGCGACAAAACCATGCGCATCATCACTGGCCTGTGCATTGGCCCACAGCCCCGCCTGGCTGTGCAACGCGCCTTTGGGCTGGCCGGTGGTGCCCGAGGTGTAGACCAGCAAGACCGGGGCATCGCCCAGGGCCTGCGGCAGCGGCAGATCACGCGGCGAGGGGCTGTCGATCAAGCGTTCTTGCCGCACAGTGCGCCAGGGGGCAGGCGGGGTCTTGGGGCACAGCGCTGAGGCCATGGCCTCAGGACTCAGTGCGGCGGCCATGGCCGCGTGGGGTTCGTCATGTACCAACAACGCAGGCTGCCCATCACGCAGCACCTGCTGCAATTCGGCCACCGCCAAGCGGTAATTGAGCGGCATGAAGATCGCCCCCAAGCGCGCACAAGCGATCAGCGTGACCAGTTGCAGCTCGTGATTCAAACCCAACCAGGCCACCCGGTCACCGCGCTGCACGCCCCAAGTGGCTTGCAAATGGCCGGTCACCCGCTGCGTGCGCCGCCAGAATTGGGCAAAGTCAACATCGGCGCTGGCTGCCCCGTTCTGGCCGTTGCGCAGGGCCGTCACCGCACCTTGGCTGCGCGCCAACGCTGCAAAACGCGCGGCCACAGGCGAAGCCTCGGCACTGGCTTGGGCACTGGCCTCGACAACCCAGCGGCTCATTCGTCTTTCTCGCCGGGCTCGTACAAGGCTTCACGCCCGAGCCGGTCCAGGCACAACTCCGCCGTCCAGGGCAGCATCAGTGAGCCACAGCGGGCATCGCGGTACAAGCGCTCCAGCGGCAAGGACTTGAGCATGGATTGGCCACCGCAGGTGCGGATCGCCAGTCGCGCGATGTCTTGGGCGTTTTCCATGATGGTGTATTGCGCCGCATAGGCTCGCAGCCGCGACGATTTGGGCGGGTCGATTTTGGCGTCTTCAATGGCGCGTAAAAACAGATTGCGGGTTTGCTCCAGCTTGATGAACATCTCGGCCACCGCAATTTGCTTGGTGGCAAATTGCCGCCGCTTCACCGGCCCGGTGCCGGCCACCTCGCCACGCAAATACGCCACCGTGAAATCGTAGGCCGCTTGCGCGATGCCCATGTAAGTGGGCGACAGCGTCATGAACATGTGGGGCCAACGACTGGCGGCTTGAAAGTAAATGCCTTGCGGCATCAAGGCGGCATCATTGGGCACAAACACGTCTTTGAAAATCAAATTGCGCGACACCGTAGCGCGCATGCCCAGCGGGTCCCAGTCGCCTTCGATCGTCACGCCCTTCGCATCGCGCGGCACCGCCAAGTACAGCGTGTCGCGGCGTGACAGGTCGGTGTCGGTTTTTTTCTCGGTGCACAGCACACCAAAAAAATCAGCCGCATCCGACAGCGAGGCGAATATTTTTTTGCCATTGACCAACCAGCCGCCCTCGGTTTTGACGGCGAGGGTGCCAAAAGGCTGGGCCCCGGAGGCGGCCGCGCCGCCCTCGGAAAACGGCTGCGCGTAAATCGCACCGTCGTTGACCACGCGGGCGAAATGCGCTTGTTGATGCACCTGGTGCAAGGCGCGCTGCTCGGGCGTCATGTCCAGGTCTTCAGACAACAGGCCACTCCACATCATGGTGCAGACATGCATATTGAAGGTGAGGGCGGTGGCCCCGCACCAGCGGCCAATTTCGGCGGAGACCATGGCATAGGTTGCGTAGTCCGCGCCCATGCCGCCATGCGCCTCGGGCACACACAAGGCCAAAAGACCGTGGGCGCGCAAATCGGCGTAGTTGGCAAACGGGAATTGCGCGTCCCGGTCCAGTTGCGGGGCGCGCTCGGCAAAGCGATCGCGGCCCAGCGTGTAAGCCACCTGCAGCAGATGGCGTTGCTTGTCGGTGAGCGGGTAGTCTTCGCCGCAAATCGGGATGTAGGGTTTCACAGGCATGGTTCAGGTCGGCGCGAAGGCCTGGGATAAAAAAGCATGGATCACGGCGTTGAACGCCTCAGGCTGCTCAAAACACAGCAAGTGCCCCGCCTGGGGCAAGAGCGCGAACTGCGCGCCGGGGATTTTGTCGGCCATGCGGCGCAGCACATCCGGTGGTGCGGTACGGTCATGTTCAGCGGCCAAACACAGCGTCGGCACGGTGATGGTGGGCAAGGCGGCGCGCTGCTCAAAATGCACCAAGGCCTGCAAGGCGGCGCGGTAGCTGGCCGGCGGCACCGCCGCCATGCAACGCTGCGCCAAGTCCCGCCCACTGCCTTGGTAGCCGGGCGCCACCATGCCCGGGATCACCGCATCGGCCACATCCGCCATGGTTTGGCCCGCTTCCAGCGGGGCCAGGCGTTGGGCGACAAATTGGGTTTGAAAATCGCCGCTGGCGTTGCCAAAAGCCGGGCTGCTGGCGGCGATCACCAAAGCGGCGATGCGCTCAGGGCACAGGGTCCAGGCCTGCTGCGCCACCATGCCCCCCATGCTGTGCCCGACCAACACCGCACGCGCCACACCGGCTTGATCGAGCAGGCGCAGCAGGGCCTGGGCCAGGCCAGCAAAGTCATACGGCGTGATCTGCGCGCTGTCGCCGTAACCGGGCATGTCCCAGGCCAAAGCGCGGTAGCCCCGGGCGGCAAAGTAGGCCAGTTGCGCCGCAAAGCCTTGTTTGCCGCCGCCAATGCCATGCAAAAACACCAGCACCGGTTGGCCCTGTGCGGCGCTGCCCGCCTCGGCCCAAACAGGGATGGGCTGCGCACTCACGCCGAGGCTCCTTGGGGCGCCGCGCTGTGCACCACCACGCCTTGGTCCACCACCGTGCGGCCGTCCAGCGCGATGGTGCAGCCGCGCATGGGCAAGTCAAAGTGGCCCAAGGTGTGGCGAGAGGCCACCTCGTTGGCACCGGTCGAGTACAAAAAGTTGCCAGCAAAAGCGCGCAGCTCGGTGCCGTTGCAATCGCGCTTGTCGTAAAACGTCATGGCGTCCCAGCGGGCCTGGGGGTTCAAGCCATAGCCTACATGCGAAACCGCGTAGGCGGCGCGGTGGCCCTCTTGGTCTTCCCAGGCTTGGTAGTAGCCGCGCATCATGTCGGCGTCCACCCCCGTGCCGTCAATGCGGGTGATGCTGTCGTGCTCAATGGTCAGGGTGATGCGGTCGCGCAGGTAGCGCTTGAAGGTGAGGTTCACATCCCCCGGGGCCATGACCAGCGTGCCTTGGACCGCACCGGCTTTGGGAAAGGCCAGGGCCAAGCCCCCTGGCCAGTGCGAGACCATGCCCGGCTTGGCGCAAAAGCCCCACACGCCGCCGACCACCGCGCCGGGCAATTGAATCTGCAACTGCGTCCCCGCCTTGGATGTGACCTGCAGGGTCTGCGCCCCGCGCAAATCGCGCATGGCTTGGCGCACCACGCCTTCCAGCGCCGGGTCGGGCACGGTGCGCTCCAAGATTTCAGGGTGTTCGTTGGAGATCATCAACAGGCGCGGCACATTGCCGTCAGCGCCCTTCATGATGAGCGGCAACTCGGGGGCATGCAGCATGCCTTCCACGGTGCAATCGACGATGAACGAGGCCCGCGCCATGGCGGCGATCACCGGGCCAAGCTGCTGCAAGGCGTCGGTGGCCCCGGTGGAGCGCACCGGCGCGGCCGCCGTCAAGGCGGGGGAAGGCACCGTGATCTCAAAGGGCCGAGCGCCCATGGCCTCCAAGGCCAAGCGCGCCAGTTCCACATTCACGCGGCGCGACTGGCTCTCCGCCACAATCGCCACCACCTCGCCCGGCTGCACTTTGCACAAGGCAAAGGTGCGCTGAAAGGCAGCGATCCATTTGTATTCAATACGCTCAACCAACATGCAGTCTCCTTGACTTGGGTGGGATGTTGATCAGTTTAAAGGCATCAGGTCGGGGATCGGCGGGCGCAACCGGGACCCCGACGCTGGCGTAGCCCACTCGCCTGAGCGACAGCCCCCAAGGCGTAAAACGGTTAAAGTTCCACGCCTGCTGAAATTCACATAAAAACATACAAATCGACTAAAGTGCCACAAGTTGCTTTGAATCTCCCTCATTCATGCTCGCGGCCACTGTCCGCAGAGCGCTCATCTTTCAGAATATGAACCACATGAATTTTGTTGCACGTTGGCCAGCCCATGGGGCGGGCATCACTGTCTGGCTTGCGTCTCTCACTTGGGGTTTGCTCGCCTGCTCTCCCAAAACCTCTTCCGAGAGCCCGCCTGCGGCAAGTCCTGCGGCCACCGCGGCAGCACCTGCCGCTAACGCCCCAGGTACGCCCGGTACACCCAACACACCCGGCACACCCGCCACGCCAGCCCCAGGTGCGGCACCCGCCCCGGTGGTCAGTGTGGTCACCGCCAAAGTTGAAAAACGCGATGTGCCAGTGGTACTCAAAGCCGTGGGCTCCGCGGTTTCTCTGGCCAGCGTGGACATTCGTCCGCAAGTGACCAGTGCCATCACCCAAGTGCATTTCAAAGAAGGGCAGTTCGTCAACAAGGGCGACCTCTTGTTCACGCTCGATACCCGTACCGACGAGACGAATGTGGCCAAGGCCAAAGCCCAGTTGGCCAAAGACCAAGCCGCATTGGCGGACGCCAAACGCCAACTCACCCGCAGCCGCGAATTGGTGGCGCAAAACTTTGTCTCGGGCGCTGCGGTGGACACCGCGCAAACCCTGGTCGACTCTTCTGCCGCTGTGGTGGCCGCCGATGCCGCTGCATTGCAAGCGGCCCAAGTGGCTTTGTCCTTCGGCAAGATCACGTCACCGCATGCCGGGCGCACCGGTGTCATCAACACCCCTGCCGGCTCCATTGTGCAAGCCAACGTCACCGTGCTGGTCAATGTGGTGCAGGTCAATCCGATGGCCGTGTCTTTCAATTTGCCGCAACGTGATTTGGCGGATTTTCTGGCCGCAGCCACCAGCACCGACCAAGTCAAAGTCACAGCCACCCTGCCTGAAGACAAAAAACCTTTGATCGGCAAACTGCAATTTGTCGACAACGCTGTCGACCCGGCTTCCGGCACGGTCAAACTCAAAGCCGTTTTCAACAACAAAGAAAACAAACTATGGCCAGGCCTGTTTGTGAATGTGGGCCTGACCACCAAGAAAATTGAAGATGCCCTGGTGATTCCCCAAGCCGCCATCATTCAAAGCGTGCGCGGCCCTATTGTGTATGTGGTGGAAGACGGCAAAGCCGTGGTGCGCCCCATCAAGATGGTCTACCCCGCAGGCCCCGAAGCTGCAGTGACGGGCGTGCAGGAAAACGAGGTGCTGGTGGTCGATGGCAAACAAAACTTGCGCCCGGGTGTGAAAGTCGTAGAGCGGCCCAAAGACAACAAAGAGCCGGGCAAAGAGGGTGCGGGCAAGCCCGACGCTGCAGCGGCGCCTGGCGCCATCGCCGCCACCTCGCCCGCCGCAGCGAACACGGCAGCCCCCGCTGGCCCAGCCCCTGCGGCCAAATAAGTCGTCAAGGCTACCCCTATGAACTTCTCCGAGCATTTCATTCGCCGCCCGGTGATGACGGTGTTGCTGAACACGGCCATCGTCTTGGCTGGTGTCATTGGCTACAAAAACATCCCGGTGGCGGCGCTGCCCAGCTATGACACGCCGGTGATCAACGTGTCGGCCATTTTGGCGGGTGCCAATCCGGAAACCATGGCCAGCTCGGTGGCCTTGCCACTGGAGAAGCAATTCCAGACCATTCCCGGACTGAAAGTGATCAGCTCCACCAGCACCTTGGGCAACACCTCGATCACGCTGGAATTCATCGAGAGCCGCAACATCGATGCCGCATCACTCGACGTGCAAGCCGCGCTGTTACGCGCGCAGCGCACCTTGCCCATCGACATGACCATCCCGCCGTCATACCGCAAGGTCAATCCGGCGGATGCGCCGGTGCTGTTGATCTCGCTGCGCTCTCCATCGCTGCCGCAGGCGGAATTGCAAGACTACGCCGAGCACCTGATTTCGCCCACCTTGTCGACCATCGACGGTGTGGCCCAGGTCAATATTTATGGTGCCAAACGCTTTGCCGTGCGGGTGCGGGTGGAACCTGCCGCGCTGGCGGCGCGCAACATCGGCTTGGACGAATTGAGTGCGGCCCTCAAAGCCGCCAACGTCAACACCCCGGCAGGCACCTTTGACGGGCCGCAGCAAACCCTGGTGCTGCAAGCCAATAAACAAATGAGTTCGGCGCGTGAGTTTGCTGATTTGATCATCAGCAACAAGGGCGGCGTGCCGGTGCGCTTGCGTGACGTGGCCAAGGTGCAAGACAGCGTCGAGGTCATCAAGACCTGGGCCACCTTGAATGGCGAGAACTCCATCACCTTGGCGATTCAACGCCAACCCGGGGCCAACACCGTCAAGGTGGTGGACGCGGTCAACAAAACCCTGCCTGAGCTGAAGAGCCAAATGCCCGAGTCGGTGTCGCTGACGCCGGTGAACGACCGCTCCATCTCCATCCGCCATGCGCTGGAAGACGTGAGCCTGACCTTGATCGGTACCATCATGTTGGTGGTGCTGGTGATCTTTTTGTTCCTGCGCCGATTTGTCGCCACCGCCATCCCGGCGCTGTCGCTACCGGTCTCGTTGGTGGGCGCTGTGGCCCTGCTCTGGGGGCTGAATTACAGCCTCGACAACATCTCACTCTTGGGCCTGACCCTGGCGGTGGGTCTGGTAGTGGACGATGCGATCGTGGTGCTGGAAAACATCATTCGCCATGTGGAAGATGGCATGCCCCCATTCAAAGCGGCGCTGCGCGGCGCGCGCGAAGTGGGCTTCACCATCATCTCCATTTCCACCTCCTTGGTGGCGGTGTTCATCCCCATCTTCTTCATGCCCGGCGTGATCGGCCTGCTGTTCCATGAATTTGCGGTGGTGGTGGGCTTGTCAATCCCGGTTTCGGCTTTTGTGTCTTTGACGCTGGTGCCCATGTTGGCAAGTCGCTACCTGAGCGACGAAGCCCACAAAAAACCACCGGGTTGGTTGGTGCGTCAGTTTGAGCGTGGTTTTGACGCGCTCTTAGGCGCTTACGCGCGTTCGCTGGATTTGGCGCTGCGCCACAGCAAGTTCATTTTGCTGGTCGCGGTGGCCACTTTCGGCATCACCGCCTGGATGCTGACGGTGATCCCCAAAGGCTTTTTCCCTGAAGAAGATATTGGCCAAATTCAGGTGACCACCGAAGGGCCTGAAGACATTTCATTTGATGCCATGATTGGCTTGCAAGAAAAGGCTGCTGCCATTTTCCGCAAAGACCCCAACGTGCTGGCCGTCAACTCCTTCAATGGTGGGGTCGGTGGGCAAAACTCTGGGCGCATGTTCGTCACCCTGAAACCGCAAAATGAACGCAAGCCGATGAAGGTGGTGGTGGAAGACCTGCGCAAGAAACTACGGGGTGTCGCGGGCATCAATGTGTTCATGCGCCCGGTGCAAAACCTGCAACTGGGTGGACGTCAGAGCAAGGCACGCTACCAGTACATTTTGCAAAGCGTCAAAGCGGGTGAACTCAATATTTGGGCCGGCAAGCTGCAAGAGAAAATGCGCGCCAACCCGATTTTCCGGGACATCACCAGTGACGCGCAATTGCGCGGCCTGCAGGCAGACATTCAAATCAACCGCGACCGCGCCAACACCTTGGGCGTTTCAGTCGACGCGGTGCGCTCAGCCTTGTTCAGTGCCTTTGGCGAGCGGCAAGTCTCCACCATGTACCTGGCCACGGACAGTTACCAAGTGATCATGGAAGTCAGCCCCGAGGCCAAAAGAGACGAGTCGGCACTGGACAGCATTTATGTGCGCTCCAGCAATGGTGCTTTGGTGCCCATGTCCAGCTTTGCCACAGTGTCGCGAACCGTGGGGCCCACTTCGATCAACCACGTGGGCCA
>CANGEE010000081.1 GCA_947452635.1 Comamonadaceae bacterium
AAATGAAGATCCGCCTGAAGCAGGGCAGGGCAATTTACGGCATCGACATGAAAATCGTCAACGACGCTGGGCAAGAACTGCCGCACGATGGCAAAGCCTACGGCGACCTCTTGGTCAAAGGCCCTTGGGTGGTGCGTGAGTACTTCAAGAAAGAAGGCCCGTCGCCCTTGGTGGACGGCTGGTTTCCCACGGGCGATGTGGCGACGATTGACGAAGACGGTTTCATGCAAATCACGGATCGCAGCAAAGACGTGATCAAGTCGGGTGGCGAATGGATCAGCTCGATTGACATTGAAAACATCGCCATGTCGCACCCTGCTGTGGCCATGGCGGCTTGTATCGGCGTGCGTCACCCCAAGTGGGACGAGCGGCCGATTGTGTGCGTGGTCAAAAAGCCTGGCGCTGAAGTCACGCGTGATGATTTGATGGCCTTTTTTGAAGGCAAAACTGCCAAATGGCAAATCCCAGATGATGTTGTTTTTGTCGATTCCATTCCGTTGGGTGCCACCGGCAAAATGCTGAAAACCAAATTGCGCGAGCAACTCACTGGTTACACCTTGCCTGGACTTTGATGGGTTGGACCTTGGGTGTTTTTCCAAGTTTTTGATTTGCCGCAAGTGCAGTCGCAAGGGCGATAGATCTAGGGGCAAACCCCGAGCAGAACCGTCTGTCAAACACGTTACGCTGGCCGCATTCTGTTGTACTTGGAGTTACTCAATGAAATTTGCTGTTCGCGCTGTTGCTTTTGCGGGTTTGGCCTTGTGCGCTGCCGGTGCTTTTGCCCAAAAAGGCGAAACCGTCAAAATTGCCTGGATCGATCCTTTGTCGGGTTTGATGGGGCCTGTGGGCATCAATGAACTGAAGAGTTTTCAGTTTTTTGCCGAAAAATTCAGTGGTAACAAAAATCCTGCTGGCGTGAATTTTGAGGTCATAGGCATTGACAACAAGCTCAGCCCTGCCGAAAGTTTGAATGCCTTGAAGTCCGCGCTGGACCAAGGCGTGCGTTACATCACCCAAGGCAACGGCTCCTCGGTGGCGGGGGCCTTGATCGAAGCGGTCAACAAGCACAACGAACGCAACCCGGGTAAAGAAGTGATTTTCTTGAACTTTGCCGCAGTGGACCCTGATTTCACCAACAGCAAATGCAGTTACTGGCATTTCCGTTTCGATGCCGACACTTCTATGAAAATGGAAGCCATGACGACTTATATGCAAGGCGATAAGGACGTCAAGAAACTGTACTTGTTTAACCAGAACTATTCACATGGCCAACAAGTGGCCAAGTTTGCCAAAGAAAATTTGTCTCGCAAACGCCCTGACATTCAAATTGTGGGTGAGGATTACCACCCCTTGGCGCAAGTGCGTGACTTCGCACCCTATATTGCCAAAATCAAAGCGGCGGGCGCAGACACAGTCATCACGGGCAATTGGGGTTCTGATTTGTCCTTGCTGGTCAAAGCAGCCAACGAAGGCGGTTACACCGGTAAGTTCTACACTTACTACACTGGTGTGACAGGAACACCGACCGCACTGGGCACTTCCGGCGCAGGCCGTGTGTATCAAATCGCATATGCCCACTACAACATGGGCGGCGACATGACCAAATGGATGGCCGAATTCAAGACCAAATTTAATGATGACTTTTATGTCGGCACTGTGATCTCCATCTACAACGCTCTGGGTCAAGCCATGGCCAAAGCCAAGTCGACCGACCCTGTGAAGGTGGCCGCAGCGATGGAGGGCCTCAAGTACCAAAACTTCAACGGCGAAGTTGAAATTCGCAAAGCCGATCACCAGTTGCAGCAACCGCTGTACATGACGGTTTGGCAAAAGGCGGACAAGAAGTACCCTTACAGTCCCGAAAATACCACCATGACGTTGGCCCCTGTGAAAGAGTTCCCTTCCTACATCTCCAGCACGCCCACCAGCTGCCAGATGAAGCGCCCAGGCTGATTTTTTTCAGTTTTCGTGGGGCCCGATGCACTGGGGTGTTTCGGGCCCTTTCATTTGAGTGGGCAAGTCCCTGACCTGTTGGGGCTTGGCTTTCGGTAACGCAGTTAGGCCTTTGTGAGGCCTGGAAAGTTTTTATGGAGTTTTTCATCATCTCCATGCTCAATGGCCTCAGTTACGGGCTGTTGCTCTTCATGCTCAGTTCTGGACTGACCTTGATTTTCAGCATGATGGGTGTGCTCAATTTTGCACACGCTTCCTTTTACATGGTGGGCGCTTATTTTGGCTACACCATTGCCGGTTGGGTGGGTTTTTGGCCTGCTTTGATCGTCGCGCCTTTGTTGGTGGGCGCCTGCGGTGCCATGGTCGAACGCCTGACGCTGCGCAAGGTGCATAAATTTGGCCACGTGCCCGAGTTGTTGGTGACGTTCGGCTTGTCCTACATCGTGCTCGAACTGGTCCAATTGGTGTGGGGCCGCACGGCGGTGGAGTTCAGCCCGCCCGATGTGCTGCGGGGCTCGGCCTTCACCTTGATCAACCATTCGGTGCAGGGTTTGAGCTTGCTGTGGGGCGCAGCGCCCGCTGAGCTGTGCAGCAGTGCCGATGCGGCTGTTCGCGTGGTGTGTTCACCCTTTCCTGCAACCCGGGGCTTCATGATGCTGGTGGCCTTGTTGATGCTGGTCAGCCTGTGGTTGTTACTGACCCGCACGCGCATCGGCCTGGTGATCCAAGCAGCATTGACGCACCCTGAAATGGCAGAGTCGCTGGGTCACAATGTGCCGCGGGTGTTCATGTTGGTGTTTGGCGCGGGCACGGGCCTGGCGGGCTTGGCTGGCGTGATTGGGGGCAGCACCTTTGTCACCGAACCGGCCATGGCCGCCACCGTGGGCTCGGTGATTTTCGTGGTGGTGGTGGTGGGCGGCATGGGCTCGCTGTCAGGCGCTTTTTTGGCCTCTGTGCTGATCGGCGTGATTCAGACTTTCGCCGTGGCCTTTGATTACTCCTTCATCACCTTGGCGGCCCAAATGGGCTGGTCACTCAGTGATGCGGTGAAAGAAAACTCCGTGGTCAAACTCACGCTGTCACAGGTGGCGCCCATCTTGCCCTACCTGTTTTTGGTGTTGATTTTGATCTTCCGTCCCAAGGGGCTTTTGGGAACTCGGGAGGGCTAAATCATGCGCACCTATTACAAATTCAAACCCCTCAATTTGGGGCGCTGGATCATCTGGAGCCTGTTTGCCCTGGTGATGCTGGTGGCTCCGCTGATTTTCACGAGTCAGTTGTCGGCCACCATGTTGGCGCAAATGGGCATTGCCATCATTGCCTGTCTGTCCTACAACATTTTGCTGGGGCAGGGCGGCATGCTCAGCTTCGGCCATGCGGTCTACACCGGCTTGGGCTCTTATATGGCCATCCATGCCTTGAACATGGTGACGGCCGGCACGCTGCACCTGCCGGTGAGTTTGGTGCCGATGGTCGGCGGCTTGGCCGGCATGGGCTTTGCCGTCTTGCTCGGTTATGTGACGACCCGTAAATCAGGCACCCCCTTTGCCATGATCACCATGGGCGTGGCCGAGTTGGTGTTTGCCATGTCGCTGATGTTCTCTGAATTTTTCGGCGGTGAAGCGGGTGTCTCAGGCAACCGGGTCTCGGGAGAGGCCTTTTTCGGAATCACCTATGGACCGCAAATTCAGATTTATTACCTGATTGCGATCTACACCTTTGTCTGTGTGGCGTTGATGTACGCCTTCACGCAAACCCCCTTGGGCCGTATTTTGAATGCGGTGCGCGACAACCCGGAGCGCGTGGAGTTCATCGGCTACAACACCCAGCGGGTGCGTTACCTGTCCTTCATCATCGCCGGATTGTTTGCCGGCATTGCAGGCGGCCTGGGCGCGTTGAACTTTGAAATTGTGACTGCAGAAGTGGTGGGCGCGGGCCGTTCTGGCGCGTATTTGCTGTTCACCTTTTTGGGCGGCGCCACCTTCTTCTTTGGCCCGATCTTGGGAGCGATTTTGATGGTGATTGCTTTTGTGTTGCTGTCCGAGTTCACCAAAGCTTGGTTGCTCTATTTGGGACTGGTGTTCCTGTTCATGGTGATTTACGCACCCGGCGGCTTTGCCAGTTTGCTGATGATGAACTTGCGGGTTGCCGCTTTTGGCAAGCTGCGCCAAGTGGCGGTGAGTTACTTGGCTTTGTTGGTGACCGGTTTGTTGATTCTCATGGGCGCAGGCGCCATGATCGAGATGGTCTACCACCTGCAGCTCAATGCCGCCATGGGCGACAACTTGCAGTTCATGGGCGTGACGCTGAACGCCAAAGGGGTGGACAGTTGGGTCGGCTCCGCCTTGGTGATGCTCACCGGGTTGGGTTTGTTTGAAGTCACCCGCCGCCATTACCTGCACGAGTGGGGTCTGATTCAGACCGACATTGAAAAAGAAATCAAACGCCGGGAGGCTGCGTGATGTCCTACGCACTCGAACTCAAAGACTTGCGCAAAAGCTTTGGCAAGACCGAAATCATCCGCGGCGCCAACTTGGCGGTGCAGCCCGGTGAGCGAGTGGCCATCATCGGCCCCAATGGCGCAGGCAAATCGACGCTGTTCAACCTGATCAGCGGCCGCTTTGGCCCGACCAGTGGCGAGATTTTGCTCAATGGCCAATCGATTGCGCATAAAACGCCTTACGAAATCAACCGCATGGGTTTGTCGCGCAGTTTTCAAATCACCAACATCTTTCCCAAGCTCAGCGTGTTTGAAAACTTGCGCTGTGCGGTGCTGTGGAGCCTGGGCTACAAGTACACCTTCTTGAAATTCTTGTCGAACCTGCGTGATGCCAATGAGCAGGCACAGAAGTTTTTAGAGATGATCAAGCTGGATAAAAAACGCGACGTCTTGGCCATGAACCTGACCTACGCCGAGCAACGCGCCTTGGAAATTGGCGTGACCATTGCCGGTGGCTCCGATGTGATTTTGTTGGACGAGCCCACCGCCGGCATGAGCAAGAGCGAAACCACCCGCTTCATCAACCTGATCAAATCGGTGACCGAAGGCAAAACCCTGTTGACTGTGGAGCACGATATGGGCGTGGTGTTTGGCCTGGCCGACAAGATTGCGGTGGTGGTGTATGGCGAGGTGATCGCCTTTGATGTGCCCGAAGCCGTCAGGGCCAATGCCAAGGTGCAAGAGGCCTATTTGGGCTCGGCGGTGGCCGACAGCCAAGCGGGAGGTCACTGAGATGTTAAAGATCAACAACCTGCATGCCTATTACGGCAAAAGCCACGTCTTGCATGGCGTGGGCTTTCATGTCGAGCCCGGCGAAATCGTGGCCCTGCTGGGGCGCAATGGCTCTGGCCGATCGACCACAGCCAAAACCATCATGGGTTTGGTCGATGGCGAGGGCGAGATCTTGTGGAAAGGCCAGCCGATTCTGGGCAAAAAGGCGTTCGAGATCGCGCACCTGGGCATTGGCTATGTGCCTGAGAACCGCGAAATTTTCCCCAAACTCACCGTGCATCAAAACCTGCTTCTGGGTCAAAAGGGATCAGGGCAGGGCAGTCGTTGGTCGTTTGACGACATGTACGACATGTTTCCCCGTTTGAAAGAGCGCCAACACACCGAGGCCGGTGTGTTGTCGGGCGGTGAGCAGCAAATGCTGACGCTGTGCCGCACTTTGATGGGTGACCCGGAACTGATCATCATTGATGAGCCTACCGAGGGTCTGGCGCCCAAGATTGTGGAGTTGGTTGGTCAATACTTGCAGACCCTGAAGAAAAAAGGCATCTCAGTCCTGCTGATCGAGCAAAAACTCACCATCGCCATGCACATTTCTGACCGTGCTTTGGTCATGGGGCATGGCAGTATTGTGTTTGACGGCACGCCAGACTCCCTTCGTGCAGACAGTTACACCCGCAAAGAGTGGCTGGAAGTCTGACTCGTCCCGGTTGCGACACAGACCCATTTGTTTTTCAATTACATCTCTTAGAATCCAAAAAAAGAACGCTCGTTCTTTTTTTGGAATTTTTTCCACCTCCGAGGAACAACAACATGACGGCTGAATACAAAGTCCATGGCGACGTGGCAGTGATCACCATGGCCAACCCACCGGTGAACGGTTTGGGTCTGTCTACCCGCCTGGGTCTGACCGACGGCATTGCCAAAGCCAATGCCGACAGTTCGGTGAAAGCGATTGTCATCACCGGAGCAGGCAAAGCCTTTTCAGGCGGCGCAGACATTCGTGAATTTGGCTCGGCCAAAGCCACGCAAGAGCCCAATTTGCTCAGCGTGATTCGGGTCTGCGAAAACTCAGACAAGCCCGTGGTGGCCGCCATCCACTCTGTCGCCATGGGCGGTGGTTTGGAATTGGCTTTGGGTTGCCACTACCGCATTGCCGCGCCCGGTGCCAGCATTGCCTTGCCCGAAGTCAAACTGGGCTTGATCCCGGGTGCCGGCGGCACACAGCGTTTGCCACGCGTGATTGGTGTGGAGCCCGCGCTGAACATGATCGTCAGCGGCGAGCCGATCAAAAGTGAGATGCTGGCCATGCTGCCTGGGCAAAAGCTGTTTGACCAGATGGCCGCCTCTGCCGAGTCCTTGGCTGAAGAAGCGCTGGCCTTGGCCCGCCAAATGGCCGCAAAGCATGCCGATGGCACACCCAAACCCTTGGTCAAAAACCTGCCTTGCAAACACCCCCAGGGCGACGCGTACTTCCAGTTCGCCCGCAACATGGTCAAGGGCATGTCGAAAAACTTCCCAGCGCCGGGCAAGTGCGTGGACGCGGTGCAAGCCGCGACCAAACAGAAGTTTGACGACGGCATGCTGACCGAGCGTGAAATTTTCACCAACCTGATGTTGACGCCTGAGAGCCGCGCTTTGCGCCACATTTTCATGGCCGACCGCGCTGCCTCCAAAATTGCAGACGTGCCCGAAGACACACCCAAGCGCACGATTGAGAGTGTGGCTGTGATCGGTGCGGGCACCATGGGCGGCGGCATTTCGATGAACTTTTTGAACGCGGGCATTCCGGTCAAGATGCTGGAGATGAAGCAAGATGCGCTGGACCGTGGCGTGGCCACGATTCGCAAGAACTACGAGTCCCAAGTCAAAAAAGGCAAGCTCAAGCAAGACAAGTACGAGCAGCGCATGGCCTTGTTGACCCCGACCCTCAGTTACGACGACATCGGCCAGGCCGATTTGGTGATTGAAGCGGTTTTTGAAGAAATGGGCGTGAAAGAAACCGTCTTCAAAAAGCTGGACCAAGTGATGAAACCCGGCGCGATTTTGGCGTCCAACACGTCCACCTTGGATGTGAACCAGATCGCCGCGTTCACCCAGCGTCCGCAAGACGTGGTGGGCATGCACTTTTTCAGCCCTGCCAACGTGATGAAGTTGCTGGAGGTGGTGCGTGGTGCCAAGACCGGCAAAGACGTTTTGGCCACGGTGATGGCCTTGGGCAAAAAAATCAAGAAAACCTCGGTGGTCTCTGGGGTGTGCGATGGCTTCATTGGCAACCGCATGATTGAGCAGTACAGCCGTCAAGCCGGTTTCTTGGTGGATGAGGGCTGCACACCTGCCCAAGTGGACAAAGCGGTCGAAAAATTTGGTTTTGCCATGGGCCCTTTCCGCATGGGCGATTTGGCCGGCAACGACATTGGCTGGGCGATTCGCAAACGCCGCGCCGTTGAGCGCCCGAACATGTTGTACAGCCAGACCGCTGATTTGCTGTGCGAAATGGGCCGTTTTGGTCAGAAGACCGGTGCCGGCTGGTACGACTACCAAGCCGGTAAACGCGATGCGATCCCCAGCGCTGCGGTGGTGGAGATGATCGAAAAGTACCGCGCCAGCAAAGGCATCACCCCACGCAAGATTTCCGACGAAGAAATTGTGCAGCGTCTGGTGTTTGCCTTGGTCAACGAAGGCGCGCACATTTTGGAAGACGGCATCGCAGGCAAGGCCAGCGACATCGACATGGTTTACCTGACCGGCTATGGCTTCCCCATCTTCCGTGGCGGCCCGATGTTGTACGCCGACCAAGTGGGCTTGTTCAATGTGGTGCAAGCCATGCACCACTTTGCCCAGAACCCCCACGATGACGCATCGTTCTGGCAACCCGCACCCCTGTTGGCCCGTTTGGCAGCTGAAGGTAAAAGCTTCAACTGATTTTTGTTTCGCGTGGGACAGCCCTTGCGTGCTGCCCACCCTTTAAAAGGTTTTCATCATGACCAACGTCGTTATAGTTTCTACCGCCCGCACGCCTCTGGCCAAAAGCTGGAAGGGCGCCTTCAACATGACCCATGGCGCCACCTTGGGTGGCCATGCGGTGCAGCACGCAGTGCAGCGCGCCGGCATCGAGGGTGCTGAAGTTGAAGATGTGATCATGGGTTGCGCCACGCCCGAGGGCGCAACCGGTGCCAACATCGCGCGCCAAATCGCTTTGAAGGCGGGTTTGCCGATTTCTGTGTCCGGCATGACCGTGAACCGCTTTTGCTCGTCGGGCCTGCAAACCATTGCCATGGCCGCGCAGCGCATCATTGCCGGTGAAGGCCAGGTCTATGTGGCCGGTGGCGTGGAAAGCATCTCTTGTGTGCAACAAGAAATGAACCAGCACATGTTGCAAGATTTGTCTTTGGCCAAAGCCAAGCCTGAGATTTACTGGAGCATGTTGCAAACCGCCGAGCAAGTGGCCAAGCGCTACAACATCGGCCGTGACCGCATGGACGAATATGGCGCGGGCAGCCAACAAAAAGCCTGCGCCGCCCAAGCCGCTGGCTTGTTTGACGCTGAAATCGCCCCCATCACCGTGCTGGCCGGTGTGGCTGACAAGACCATGGGCTTGATGACCAAGCAGGTGACGGTGAGCAAAGACGAGGGTACCCGCGAGGGCACCACGGTGGACGCGATCAGCGGCTTGCGTTCGGCTTTGCCGGGCGGCCTGATCACGGCAGGCAATGCCAGCCAGTTCTCGGATGGCGCAGGCGCTTGCGTGTTGATGGACGAAAAGCTGGCTGAGCAAAAAGGCCTGAAGCCTTTGGGTCGATTCCTTGGTTTCGCGGTGGCCGGGTGCGAGCCTGACGAAATGGGCATTGGCCCGGTCTATGCCGTACCCAAAGCCTTGGCGCGTTTGGGCCTGACGGTTCAGGATATCGACCTGTGGGAGTTGAACGAAGCCTTTGCCGTGCAAGTGCTGTACTGCCGCGACAAACTGGGCATTCCAGCGGACCGTCTGAACGTCAACGGTGGCGCGATCGCGGTGGGCCACCCCTACGGCGTGAGCGGCCAGCGCTTGACCGGCCACGCCTTGATCGAAGGCAAACGCCGTGGCGCCAAGCGCGTGGCCGTGACCATGTGCATTGGCGGCGGCATGGGCGCTTGCGGTATTTTCGAAGTACTGTGATGCGCGGCCGCGTTGCTGCATGATCAATGCAAGGGTGGTCGGCTGACAGTTGACCGCCTTTTTTTATGTTTTGAACAGGGATGAGCGCCATGAGTTTGCGACCCACAGTTGATTTTTTGCTGCACGATTGGCTGCAAGTCGAAAGCCTCCAAAGCCGAGCGCGGTTTGCCGACCACAGCCGCGAAACTTTCGACGCCGTGCTCGACACCTGCGAGCGCATTGCCCGCGAAAAGTACGCGCCCTTCAATCGCTTGGTGGACACCCAAGAGCCGCAGTTTGATGGCGAGAAAGTCATTCTCCCGCAAGCCAGTCAAGACGCTTATGACGCCTATGCCGCCTCAGGCATGCTCAGCGCAGCGCAAGACTACGAGATCGGCGGCATGCAGCTGCCTTACACGGTAGAGGCCGCCGCCAATGCCTTTTTCTCCATGGCCTCGGTCAGCATTGGTTCGGGCATGCTGACCACCGGCAATGCCAATTTGCTGATGGTGCACGGCACCGAGTTGCAAAAAAAGGTGTTTGCGCTGAATGAATTTTCTGGGCGCTTCTCCGGCACCATGTGTTTGAGCGAACCCCAAGCTGGCTCCTCACTGAGTGACATTACCACCCGTGCCTTGCAGGACGGCGACGACTACGCCAGCGAACCGCTGGGCGCACGCTTTCGCCTCAAGGGCAACAAGATGTGGATTTCCTCAGGCGAGCATGAGCTGTCTGACAACATCATCCACCTGGTTTTGGCCAAAATCCCAGATGCCAACGGCCAGTTGGTACCGGGTGTCAAAGGCATTTCCCTGTTCATCGTGCCCAAGAAACTGGTGAACACCCAAGGTCAGCTCACCGGTGCGCGCAACGACGTGGCCTTGGCGGGCCTGAACCACAAATGCGGTTGGCGCGGCACCACCAACACCTTGCTCAATTTTGGTGAAGGCAAATACCCGGTGGCTTCTTCGGCGTCGCAGCCCGCAGAACCTGGAGCCATCGGCTACCTGGTGGGTCAGCCCGGCGAAGGCCTGCGCTGCATGTTCCATATGATGAACGAAGCCCGTATTGGCGTCGGTTTGGCCGCCACCGTGCTGGGCATGGCCGGTTACTACGCCAGCTTGGACTATGCGAAAAACCGCCCGCAGGGAAGGCCCAGCGGTGCAGGGGGCAAGGACGCCAGCCAGGCCCAAGTGCGCATCATTGAGCATGCCGACATCAAACGCATGCTGCTGGCGCAAAAAGCCTATTGCGAGGGTGCTTTGGCTTTGGCCTTGTACAGCGCCCGCTTGGTGGACGAGCAACACACAGGCACCGCCGAGGACGCGGATGTGGCCAGGCTGCTGCTCGAAGTGCTGACCCCGATTGTCAAAAGCTTCCCCAGCGAATGGTGTTTAGAGGCCAACAGCTTGGCGATTCAAATTCACGGCGGCTACGGTTACACCCGTGACTTTCCGGTCGAGCAGTATTGGCGCGACAACCGCCTCAATATGATTCATGAGGGCACGCACGGCATTCAGGCCATGGATTTGCTGGGCCGCAAGGTCTTGATGGAAAACGGCCGCGGCCTGCAACTCTTGGCCCAGCGTATGCAGGCGACGGCCAGCAAGGCCGAGGCCCTGTGGGGCCCTGAGGCGGCGGCGCTGCGCCAGGCCTTGCAGCACATCGGGCAGGCGACACAGCAAGCCTGGGCGGGCGCGCAGCCGGCACAGGCCCTGGCCAATGCCGTGCCGTATTTGCAAGCCTTTGGGCATACGGTGATTGCGTGGATCTGGCTGGATGTGGCGGCCAGTTTGGGCATGGACGATTCGCCTGCGGCGCAAGGGCGCAAAGCCGCCTGCCGTTATTTCTACCGCTACGAATTGCCCAAGATCGGGGCTTGGCTGAATGTGGTCAGCAGCCGCGACCCGACCTGCGCCGACCTGCCGGAAGCGGCTTTTTGATGATTTGGTGCGCCCTGTACGGCGGGATGACGCGCAGGTGCTAGCGACTTACCCCAATCACCCGGATCATGTCACTCTCAAACCCTTCATGAAAGCGGTCGTTCAAGAGCGCCGCTGCATGGATTTCATTGTCAATTGAAAGGCGTTTTTCATGTCACGCACCATCCAACAACTTTTTGATTTGACCGGCCAAGTCGCCTTGGTCACCGGCGGCTCACGCGGTCTGGGTTTGCAAATGGCCCATGCCTTGGGCGAGGCGGGGGCCCGCATCATGCTCAGCTCGCGCAAAGCCGAAGACCTTGAAGTCAGCGTGGCCGAATTGAAAAAAGCAGGCATCGATGCACAGTACATCGCCGCCGATTGCGCCAAAGAAGAGGACATCAGGCGTTTGGCCGAAGAGACCGTGGCACGCATGGGGCCGATTGATATTTTGATCAACAACGCCGGCGCATCCTGGGGTGCACCGGCCGAGGAACACCCGATTGCCGCTTGGGACAAGGTCATGAACCTGAACGTGCGCGGCTACTTCATCCTGTCGCAGCATGTGGCCAATTTGTGCATGATCCCACGCCATAAAGGGCGCATCGTGAACATCGCCTCGATCGCCGGACTGGCTGGCAACCCGGCTGAAATGGAAACCATCGCCTACAACACCTCCAAAGGCGCGGTGGTGAACTTCACCCGGGCCTTGGCCGGGGAGTGGGGCGAGCA
>CANGEE010000082.1 GCA_947452635.1 Comamonadaceae bacterium
CCCTTGAACGATGTGAAATTGCTGCGCCGCTATGCCCGTGCGCGGCAAGCCGATGTGCAAGCCATGGCCTGGGTGACCGACCATTTGCAAAACCTGTTTGCCCAAACTGGGCAGCCATGGCAACCATTACGCAATTGGGGCTTGAACGCCTTTAATCAGTTGGGCCCGATCAAACGCTGGGCCACCGCCAACGCCATGCGTTGAACCTTTTTGGAAAGCAACACCGAATGACTTTATCTTTTCATGGGCTGCGTTGGAGGGGCCGCGGGGCCAGCGTGCTGGCTTTGATGCTGGGGCTGAGCCTTTGCCTGAGCGCCCAAGCGCAAGAAGCCAGCTTGCGCAAGATCTTGGCCGAGCGCTTGCCCGCCCTGGCCAAGATCGACGAAATCAGCAAAACACCTTTGCCCGGTATTTTTGAAATCCGCCTCAACGGCAGCGACATTTACTACACCGATGCCGAAGGCAACTACCTGATTCAGGGGTCTTTGATCGACTTGAAACAAAAGCGCAACCTGACGGAAGAGCGCATTGAAAAACTCTCGGCGATTGACTTTGACACCCTGCCCTTGAAAACCGCTTTCACCCAAGTGCGCGGCAATGGCAAGCGCAAGTTGGCCATTTTTGCCGACCCCAACTGCGGTTACTGCAAGCGCTTTGAAAAAGACCTGGCCAAAATCGACAACGTGACGATCTACCATGTGCTCTACCCCATCCTGGGTGAAGACTCTCAGGCCAAAGCCAAGAACATCTGGTGCGCCAAAGACAAAGCCAAAACCTGGAACGACTGGATGCTCAATGGCGTCACGCCGCCCAGCCTGAAATGCGATGCGACCGTGGTCGACGCGAACGTCGAGTTCGGCAAGAAAAACCGCATCACCGGCACCCCCACTTTGTTCTTTGCCGACAACACCCGGGTGCCGGGTGCGATCGATGCCAAACAAATTGAAAAGCTCCTTTCTGCTGCCCACTGATACACCATGCACCGCACCGAAGACACCACCTGGTCATTGATACGCCGCCTCGGCTACGCCGGTTTAGCCCCCTTTGTGATTCTGGCTTTTTTGCTGTGGTTGGTGGACGCCGAGTTGCACCCTTTCATCGCCCTGTCGATGGCCGGCTATGGCGCGGTCATCGTCTCGTTCTTGGGCGGCATCCATTGGGGCATTGGTTTTCGCAACGCCATCACCATGCACAACGCACCGCCAGTGCATTTTGTCTGGGGCGTGATGCCTTCACTGTTGGCCTGGGTGGCGGTGATGATGCCGGCCTTTGCCGGCCTGCCTTTGCTGGGCGTGGTGCTGATCGCTTGCTACCTCATGGACCGGCGCACCTGGCCTGCCGCGGGTCTGGGCCAATGGCTGACTTTTCGCTTGCACCTGACCATCGTCTCGTCCTTGAGTTGCTTCTTTGCCGCAGGGGCCACCTGATATGAAAGCGGCAATGCCTGCCACGGCACTTCATTACCAGGTGGAGGCGGCCCACCTTCACGCCCATTTGTTTCGCGTGACGCTGACCATTTCCGCACCTGCCGCGCTGCAGACGGTGTCGCTGCCGGTGTGGATTCCGGGCAGTTATTTGGTGCGTGAATTTGCCAAAAATTTACAGCACCTTCTGGCCCAGCAACAAGGCCAAAAATGCGTCCTCACGCAGCAAGACAAATGCACTTGGCAGATCCAATGCATGCAAGGCGCGCCTTTGATGCTCAGCTACGAGGTCTATGCATTGGACAACTCGGTGCGCACCGCCTGGCTGGACGGCGATCGCGGCTTCTTCAATGGCACCAGCTTGTTCTTGCGTGTGCATGGGCAAGAAGCCCAACCCCATCACCTGCAAATTCAGCCCGTGGCATCACAACCCCATTGGCAAGTGGCCACCGGCCTGAAGGCGGTGAAAGTCAACGCCCGTGGCTTGGGTCTGTATGCCGCAGCCAACTACGACGAGTTGGTCGACTGCCCGGTGGAAATGGGTGCGTTCTGGCGCGGCGAATTCACCGCCTGCGGTGTGCCGCACCAACTGGTGGTGGCGGGTGCCCTGCCATCCTTCGACAAAGCACGCTTGATTGCCGACACGAAAAAGATTTGCGAAACCGAAATCCGTTTTTGGCACGGTGACCAAGCTTCTGCGCGGCACACACCTCACTCGCGTTATGTCTTCATGCTCAACGCAGTGGACGAAGGCTTTGGCGGGCTGGAGCACCGCAACTCCACGGCGCTGATTTGTGGCCGACGTGATCTGCCCCGCGTGGGCGAAGCCAAAACCAGCGAGGGCTACACTACCTTGCTCGGCTTGATCAGCCACGAGTACTTTCACACCTGGAACGTCAAGCAACTGCGCCCCTATGAACTGGCGCGCTACGACTACAGCCAAGAAAACTACACCGAGTTGCTGTGGTTTTTTGAGGGCTTCACCAGCTATTACGACGACCTGCTGCTGCGCCGCGCCGGGTTGATGGACGATGCAAGCTACTTCAAACTGCTCAACAAAACCCTCAACCAGGTGATGCAAACCCCGGGCAGGCGGATTCAGTCGGTGGCCCAGTCCAGCTGGGACGCCTGGGTCAAGTACTACCGCCAAGACGAGAACACCCCCAACGCCACGGTGAGCTACTACACCAAGGGCGCGCTGGTGGCCTTGTGCCTGGACCTGAGTTTGCGCCATGAAAGCACGCAGGAAAAAGGCCATGCCGCGCTGGACGACGTGATGCGCGCGCTGTGGCAGCGCTGCCAGGGCGGCCCGATGCAAGAGGAAGATCTGCTGGCGGTGTTGCAAACCCTCACCGGCCGCAGTTGGCGCAAAGAAATCAAAGCCTGGGTGCACAGCACGGGCGAATTGCCTGTGCGCGCCCTGCTGACGGCGCAGGGTCTGGTGATCCACGAGGATGAGGCGCAAATGGCGCAGCGCCTGGGCTTGCGTGCGGTCGACGGGCCGGCGGGGGTGCAGATCAAAGTCGTGCTGCGCGGCGGCGCGGCCGAGCAAGCCGGCCTGGCCTCGGGTGACGAATGGTTAGGGGTGGAGGTGGGCGCACGCGGGCAAGGCGGCAGCTGGCGCTTGCACAAATTAGACGACTTGAAAAACCTGCTGGGCACTGAAAAACGTTTCACCGCTTGGGTGTCCCGTGACAAACGATTGCTGCGCTTGCCGCTAACTTTGCCGACCCAGGCCGTGACCTGGCGGCTGGCCATGCCTGCACCCCGCCAAGCCGGGCAGTGGCCGGCGGTTTAATTACTTTCCACGCAAATCCACCACGCGCTTGGCCTTGCCTTGGCTGCGTTCCACGCCGCCTTCGGCACGCAGCTCGATCTCCACGCTCGAGCCAATGTAGACCTTGATCTCGTGCTGCAAAAGCTTGGCGGCGGCGCGCGCCTCGATACTGTCTTGGCCCATGCCAGCGCAGGTTTCCACCACCACTTTCAGGTTGTCCATCGGGCCTTCGCGGGTCAGCACGCATTGGTAATGCGGGGCCAATTCGGGGCGCTTCAAAATCAATTCTTCAATTTGTGAGGGGAAGACGTTCACGCCGCGAATGATCATCATGTCGTCGCTGCGCCCGGTGATTTTTTCCATGCGGCGCATGGTGCGGGCGGTGCCCGGCAGCAGGCGCGTCAAATCGCGGGTGCGGTAGCGGATGATGGGCAAGGCCTCTTTGGTCAGGCTGGTGAAGACCAACTCGCCCATCTCGCCGTCTTGCACCGGCTCGCCGGTTTCGGGGTGGATGATTTCGGGGTAGAAATGGTCTTCCCAAATCGTCGGTCCATCTTTGGTCTCGATGCACTCGCTGGCCACGCCGGGGCCCATGACTTCAGACAGGCCGTAAATGTCCACCGCGTCGATGCCCATGCGCTTTTCAATCGCCACACGCATGTCATTGGTCCAAGGCTCTGCGCCAAAAATACCAATGCGCAAAGGGCTGCTTTTCGGGTCAATGCCTTGGCGCTCGTATTCGTCGGCAATCGCCAGCATGTAGCTGGGCGTGACCATGATGATGTTGGATTGAAAGTCTTGGATCAGCTGCACCTGACGTTCGGTTTGACCACCGCCAAAAGGCACCACCGTCAAGCCGATTTTTTCGGCGCCGTAGTGGGCACCGAGTCCGCCGGTGAACAAACCATAACCATAGCTCACATGCACCATGTCACCCGGCCGGGCCCCGCCTGCGCGGATGCTGCGCGCCACCACGGTGGCCCAGGTGTCGATGTCCTTGAGCGTGTAGCCCACCACCGTGGGTTTGCCCGTGGTGCCGCTGGAAGCGTGGATGCGCGCGCACTGCGCGCGCGGCACGGCAAACATGCCAAACGGGTAGCTGTCGCGCAGGTCGGCCTTGGTGGTGAACGGGAACTTGGCCAGATCGCTCAGACTTTGGCAGTCGTTGGGGTGTACCCCTGCCGCATCGAACTTGGCGCGGTACACCGGCGAATGGGCATAGGCGTGCTGCAGCGTGGACTGCAGGCGTTTGAGCTGCAGCGAACGCAGCTCGTCGATGCTGGCCTTTTCAATCGGCTCGAGGGGGAAGGTTTTGTCACGCATGACCACAACTCCAATTTGTCTATTCAAGCAGGGATCACCGTGCCCTGGATTTGCGCGCTCTTGCCGCGAAACAGCGCAATCACTTCGCCGCGCTGGTTGCTGACCTTCATGTCATAAATGCCATGGCGTCCGCTCAGGGTTTGCTCCACACCCTCGCAGGTCAGCACATCGCCCAACTGGCCAGGTTTTAAAAATTCGATGCTGCAACCGGCGGCGACGGCCGCCTTGTTGTAGCTGTTGCAAGCAAAGGCAAAGGTCGAGTCGGCCAAGGTGAAGATAAAACCGCCATGGCAAATGTGGTGGCCATTCAAATGCAGCGCTTTGACCTCCATGCGGATCACCGCGCGGCCAGGCTCACAGCTGACCAACTCCATGCCCATGGTGTCTTTGGACGCGATGTCCATCGCGAACATGGTTTGGCCGACCAGGCGGGCCAGCTCTTTGGCATCTGGGCTCATCATTCGCCTTTGAATTGCGCCGGGCGCTTTTCCAAGAAGGCCTGCACGCCCTCAATGTAGTCGTGCGTGCGGCCCATGGCCGACTGGGTGTCGCGCTCCAGGTCCAGCTGCGCCGACAGGCTGCGGGTGGTGGCGCCTTGCAGCAAAGCGCGCGTGGCCACCAAGGCCCGCGTGGGCATGAGCGCCAAACGCTCGGCCATGGCCAGCGCCGCGGCCACGGCATCGTCAGCCACCTCCCAGATCACGCCCCAATCCTTGGCCTGCTGCGCAGGCAATTTGTCGCCCGTCATGGACAAGGCCATGGCACGGGCCAGACCCAAACGCTCGACCAACAACCAGCTGCTGCCGGCGTCGGGGATCAACCCGATTTTGCTGAAGGCTTGGATGAAACTGGCCCCGGGCGCGGCAATGGCAATGTCGCACGCCATGGCCACCGACGCCCCGGCACCGGCGGCCACGCCGTTGACGGCGGCGATGATCGGCATGCGCAGCGACTGGATGCGCCGGGTGGTGGGGTTGAACGCCTGGTCGATGATCGGGCCCGGATCGGCGCGCGCAATCATGTCCGGGCCGGGTGTGAAGTCGAACGACGACAAGTCGGCGCCGGCGCAAAAACCGCGTCCTGCACCGGTCAGCACCATGGCGCGGATGGCGGGGTTGGCTTCAGCCTGGTCCAAAGCTGCCCACAAATCGTGGTGCATTTGGCGGTCAAAACTGTTCAGCGCAGCGGGACGGTTGAGCGTCACCAAGGCCACAGCGCCGCGCTCTTCATACAAAACAGTGGAAAGCTGGATATCGGTCATGAAAATCTCCTGGTTGCAAAATGTACCATTAACCGACCGATCGGTTGGTTAATGTTTTCCCTTGGTCAAGGGCAGGTGACAGGGCCTTGTCAGCCGCTTGGGTATAGTCAAGCCGAACCGTTTTTCACACATTCACCGAGGAGACAGGCCGTGGCCTATCAAAACATCGAAGTCCGCACCGAAGGCGGCAAAGTCGGCATCGTGACCCTGAACCGCCCCAAAGCCTTGAACGCCTTGAACGGCGAGTTGATGGACGAGCTGGGCGCGGCGCTCAAAGCCTTTGATCAGGACGAAGCCATTGGCTGCATGGTCATCACCGGCAGCGAGAAAGCCTTTGCCGCTGGGGCTGACATCTCGGCCATGGCGCAGCGCACCTTCACCCAGGTCTACAAAGAAGACTTCATCACCCGCAACTGGGAAACCATCCGCAGCATCCGCAAGCCGGTGATCGCCGCGGTGAGCGGCTTTGCTTTGGGCGGTGGTTGCGAGCTGGCGATGATGTGCGACTTCATCATCGCCGCCGACAACGCCAAGTTTGGCCAGCCCGAAATCAAGCTGGGCATCATTCCCGGTGCCGGTGGCACGCAGCGTTTGCCGCGTGCCATTGGCAAGTCCAAAGCCATGGACCTGGTGCTGACGGGCCGCATGATGGACGCGCAAGAGGCCGAGCGTGCGGGCTTGGTCAGCCGCGTGGTGCCGCTGGCCACGCTGATGGACGAGGCCCTGGGCGCGGCCTTGATGATTTGCGGCTACGGGCAACTGGCGGTCATGGCCGCCAAAGAAAGCGTGAACCGCGCTTTTGAAAGCGGCCTGTCTGACGGCGTGATGTTTGAGCGCCGCATTTTCCACGCCCTGTTTGCCACCGCCGACCAAAAAGAAGGCATGGACGCGTTTTTGAACAAACGCGCGCCGCAGTTCACCCACCGTTAAACAGCATCGACGCCTCGCCAATGGCATGCCCATGCGTCTGAATACCATCGCCTTCGGTGCCTTGTGTGTGCTGGCCTCGGTGTTTGCCAGTGCCAGCGAGTTGTCTGACAAGCTCAAGACGGCCGATTACGTTTTATTGATGCGCCACACCCTGGCCCCTGGCGTGGGCGACCCGGCCCACTACACCCTGGACGACTGCAAAACCCAACGCAACCTCAGCGCGCTGGGGCGTCAACAGGCCACAGCGGTAGGCCATTGGCTCAGAAAACAAGGCATTCAGTCAGCCGAGGTGCATGCCAGCGCCTGGTGCCGATGCAAAGACACGGCCGAACTGTTGAAGTTCGAGGGTTACAAGGTCGAACCCGCCTTGGCTTCTTTTTTTGATGACATGCAGCAAGCGCCAATCCAAAACCAAGCGCTGCAGCGCTTCATCAGCGCCAAGCGCCACACCAAGGGCAGCAAAGCACTCATCTTGGTCACGCACCACGTCAACATTCAGGAATTCAGCGGCGAAAACGTCGCCTCGGGCGACATGGTCTTGGCCCGAGTGGACGCCAGCGGCAAGATGACCGCGCACCAAGTCATCCCCAGACCCGACTGAGCCCGGGCGCGAGCGCTTTCGCGCTTTCATCGCTGAGGGCTTGACACAAATCAACGCCGGGCAAGGTGCTTGAAAACACAATCCAGTACTGCTTTTCACCCCTGACTGGATTTTCATGCCCATCGCTCAGACACAGGCCGACACAGGCCGCCCCCTGCCCCAGGGCCGCGTCAAGGTGCGGGCATGGGGCCTGCTGATCTTGGGGCTGTGCAGCCTGCTCGCCCCGGCCGCGGCCCAGGCCTTGACTTTGTGGCCCACCATCCCCTTCATTCGCGGCCAAGACCTGTGCCAATACCAAGATGCCTACGGCCGCAGCCGCAGTGCCAGCCGCAAAGAGATGATTTTGGAGGTCAGCCAGTTGATGGCCATGGGCGCCGAAACGCCCAACGCGGTGCAGGCCATCGTCACCATCGACAAACTCATCAGCCAACAACGCCAACTGGCGCGCATCGGCGCTGGCATGGATGTGACCCTGGAGAGCGTGATCAAAGCCGCACTCGACCAAACCTATCGCGAAGTTCAACCGCGTGAGAGAAAGCTGAGTTTTTTCAACCCCACCGCCTTGATCGAATTGCTCGATGAGCTCAAAGAGCAGCACCGGCAAGAACGCGTCGATGCCAGCCAACTGGCGCGCCTGTCCGGCATGGCTTGGGGCACCTACGCTTATGGACCCAGTTGCAACAACGATCTATTGCTGACCTTGCACGTGACTTTGCACAGTGGACAGACCTACAACTTCAGCGCCCGGGGTGAACCCGAATCCGCCGCCATCGCCGTCGCCAACAAGCTGTTCCAACAATTCCAAGCCACGCATTTTCCGTCCGTGCTCCACATCAATGGCAAGCCTTTGACCTTGGTCGGCGCCCCCGGCTCCCCGGTCAGCCATGCCCCCACGCCAGCACTGGCTGAAAAAGCCTGCGCCAGCATCAAAGCCCGCCTGCCCAGTTGGGACGAATATGAAATGCTGGCCATGCTGGGGGACTGGAACGGCGGCGTCAGCCTGAACCACGACGTTTGGACTTTGACGGGGGGCAAAGTGCTCTCGCCCAATTTGCGCAACCCCTCACCGGTCAGGCAACCCGAAGAAGCACGGGGCGAGGATTTGCATTTTTATTGCGTTCGTTAAGGGTCGGAGGGGGCTGAGGCCGCAGCGAGCGCACATCACCGCTCAGGTTTTAAGACTTTGTGTCGATACTCCAAATACAAGCTCTGCACAAAGACCCATGCGTATCCCAGCCATTTCCCTCCAAGCAGCCACATTGCGTTCCATGCCCTCGATCGATCCCACCGCTCGGGTTCAAAAGCGCATGGCGCCCGAAGGTGTTGGCAAGCAGCGGTCAGTGTCGTCAGCAGGTCGTCAAAGCGCCGCCTCGCTCAAAAGCCGATCACGCAAACCTTCAGGGCGCGGCGCCTGGGACGGACTGGGCCAAGAAGTCGACGTCCTCGTCTGAGAAGATCAACCCAGAAAAAAACCCGCTGACCTTTCGGAAAGCGGGTTTTTGTATGTGGTGGTGATAGGTGGATTTGAACCACCGACATCAGCATTATGAATGCTGCGCTCTAACCAACTGAGCTATATCACCGTTGCAAGCCAAAAATTATAAACCAGTTTTGCGGACAAGCGAAGCGGCTCAGTCACGCGGAGGGGTCTTGACCCGAACCTGGGGCAGTCCAAATCGGTCGATGGCCGCTTTCATCAAGCCCACCCCAATCAGGCATCCGAAGAAATCGCCCATCACCATGCCGGCCACCTGCGATGCATCATGCCATTGCAAAGGATCCACGATGAACCAGGTCAGGTGGTGCAACAAAGCATTGAACAGGCAATACACAATCGTCAATTGCATCAAATCACCCAGTGAATTCAAATTCACATCACGTTGATGCCAACGGGCAATAGCGATGCAAGCCAAGACCGGTGCCAGAGCAGCACAAACATTGTTGGCCAGCATCACAATGCCAGGCTCCGCAAAGGCGGAGGACAGCATCAATCCACCCCAAAAAATAGCGATGAATCCATTGACGCGGCCCAACACCAACACGTAGAGCAATCGCAGAAAAGCGGGCATGTAAACCCAGCTGATGTGGTTGGAGATTTCAACCCACTGGAACAGCCATCCGTTGAGTCTGTGGGTCACCGCGTACAAGGCCGCAGCTGAGAGAATCAGCACAAATTCCATAGTTTCATGTCCGTTGTGTCATGGCTCAGATTTTAGCCATTGGCGTTGGCCTGTGACTCAAGGCGTACCTGCTTCCTTGGGGGTCCAGGCGTGGGCTTTCAGCTGGGCCAGGGTGACCACGTCCAAGGCTTTGGCGTGGGTGGAATCCAAAATCACGGGTGGGGCCACGCCGGCTTGCAGCGCTTCTTTCCAACGCAGTGCGCACAAGCACCAACGGTCACCGGGTTTGAGTCCAGCAAAACGGTATTCCGGGCGTGGGGTCATCAAATCGTTGCCACGTTGCAATGAAAAAATCAAAAACTCTTGTGTCACACGGGCGCACACCACGTGGGTGCCATGGTCCTCCTCATCGGTCTGGCAACAGCCATCGCGAAAGAAACCGGTCAAGGGATCGTAGGAACAGGGCACCAGATCTTCGCCCCACACATTCAAAGCTTGCATGCCGACCTTCAGGTAATTAAATAGCCACCGTCCACGGGCAAAACCACACCCGTGACAAAGGCGGCGGCCGAACTGGCCAAAAACAAAACGGGCCCAGCGACGTCGGCGGGCGTCCCCCAACGGGCCATAGGCGTGCGCCCAAGGATCACGGCAGCGCGCGCCTCGTCGTCTTGCAAGGCCTGGGTCAAAGGGGTGGCGATCCAACCGGGGGCAATGGCGTTGACACGTATCGCATCGGGTGCATAGGCAATGGCCAGCGACTTGGTCAACTGCGCCACAGCCCCTTTGCTGGCGCTGTACGCCGGCACCAAGCCCCCACCAAAGAAACTGAGCATGGAGGCGGTGTTGACGATGCATCCCTGGCTTTGGGCCAACAACGCCCGCGCTGCGGTACACACACGCATGGTGCCCTGCAGATTGATGTCGATGACCTGGGCAAAGACTTCGGGGTCATGCTCTTGGCCGCGCCGGATCACGCCTGCGCAATTGACCAACACATCGAGTCGCTGAAATTGAGCCACACAGGCTTGCACCTGCTCGGCTTGGCGCACATCCAGCACCTGCATCTGAGCGCCAGCGAGCATGGGATCGCCACGTGCCCGGTCCACCTCCGGGGCGGTAGCGCCCGTGAGGGTGACTTGCGCGCCGGCCTGCAAAAAACCATGGGCAATGCCCGCCCCAATGCCGCTGGTGCCGCCGACCACCAGCACCTGGCGGTCTGTAAAGGGCATTGACAATGTCATGGAAGCTGGCATGCGCTGAGCTTACACCGCATAGCGCTGGCGCAAATCGCGTTTGAGCAATTTGCCACTGGGGTTTTTCGGCAGGTTGTCGGTGAACACCACCCGCTTGGGGGATTTGAAGGTGGCCATGTGCGCGTTGCAATGCGCCAGCACCGTTTGCTCGGTCAGACTGTGACCCGCCTTGACCACAATCACCGCGGTGACCGCTTCCACCCATTTGGGGTCGGGCAGGCCAATCACCGCCACTTCGCTGACTTCGGGCAGGCGGTAAATCATCTCTTCCACCTCGCGGCTGGCGACGTTTTCGCCGCCGGTCTTGATCATGTCTTTCTTGCGGTCGACCACGGTGATGTAGCCCTCCTCGTCGATGGTGGCCAGGTCGCCGCTGTGAAACCAGTCGCCCTCAAACGCAGCCCGGGTGCGCTCGTCGTCATGAAAATAGCCCAGCATCAAATGCGGCGAGCGGTGCACGATCTCGCCCACTTCGCCGCCGGGCGCAACGTCTTGCATCTGGTCATTGACCACGCGGGTCTCGACATTGAGCACGGCTTTGCCGCACGAACCCGGTTTGCGCAACTGGTCCTCTGGGCCGAGCATGGTGGCCAGGGGCGCGATCTCGGTTTGGCCGTACAAATTCCACAATCGCACCTTGGGCAGGCGCGCCGCCAACTCTTTGAGGACTTCCACTGGCATGATGGACGCGCCGTAATAGCCCTTGGCCAAACTCGCCAGTTTGGCCGGATCGAACAGCGGCGAGCGCAGCAAGGCAATCCAGACCGTGGGCGGCGCAAAAAAGCTGGTGATTTTGAATTTTTCAATCAACGCCAGCAGGTTGTCGGGCACCGGTTTGGCGGTGATCACATTGGTGCTGCCCATGTAAATGGCCGGGCCAAAGAACACATCGAGTTGCGCGCAGTGGTACAGCGGCAAGGCATGCAGGGCCAGATCGTCTTGCGCAATCGCCGCATCCACCACACAGCTGACGTACTGCCACAACAC